>NZ_JBLFJW010000039.1:0-41178 GCF_047713085.1 Pantoea sp. sgz302252 | reverse complement strand
GCGTCATACAGACTTACGTCAACGTGTGACGTCAACCCGTAATGGCGGTGCAGGCGTTTGCTCACCTGATCGAGTTTCATTTCCACAATTGAGCGCATGGCTTGCTCAGAAAGTGGGCGATAAATCACAGTCTGGAAGCGTGCTAACAGCGCTGGCTGGAAGTGATCTCGCAAAATCGGGCGCAATAATTCGTGTAATTCGCCTTCGCTGGCTGTCGGATTTTCTTCAAGAAACTGCATTAAGTGGTCGCTACCAAGATTCGAGGTCATCAGAATTACTGTATTTCTGAAGTCAATCTCGCGGCCTTCGCCGTCGCGCATGAAGCCACGGTCAAAGACCTGGTAGAACAGGTTCATGACATCGCGGTGGGCTTTCTCCACTTCATCCAGCAGCACCACGCTGTACGGGCGCTTGCGCACGGCTTCGGTCAGAATGCCGCCCTGGCCGTAACCGACGTAGCCCGGAGGGGAACCCTTCAACTGTGAAACGGTATGCGGCTCCTGGTATTCCGACAGGTTGATGGTGATCAAGGATTTTTCACCGCCATACAGGGAATCTGCCAGCGCCAGCGCACTTTCGGTTTTCCCCACGCCGCTTGGGCCAACCAGCAGGAACACGCCCTGCGGTCCGTTTTCAGACGTTAAGCCGGTTTTGGCGGCACGCAGGCGCTGGGCGATGGCTTCGAGCGCCACATCCTGCCCAACCACGCGCTTGCCAATCTCCTGCTCCAGGCTCAGCAGTTCTGTCTGCTCATCTTTCATCAGGGAGGAAAGCGGCACGCCCGTCCAGTCGGCAATCACTGTCGCCACAGTGCGTACGTCCACATCAACAGAAAGCAGTGGGCTGTTTTGCTGCATGCCACTCAGCTGCTGTTGCAGCGCATTCGTCTCGCTCTGGCGCGAGATATCCTGGCGGGTTTCAAGGAGTTGCCCGGTGAGTTTCAGCTCTTCGCCGTACTGGGTTTCCAGCTTATCCAGCTCAACAATCAGGCTGACTTCTTCCTGCTCGATGACTGACAGGCGTTCACCGTGCGTCTGGCTGCCCAGCGCGATGTCTTCCAGCAGCGCCTGCTTCTCCATCTCAAGCGCGGTGATTTGTGCGCGGATGCGGGTTAGCTGTTCCGGCACGGTATCCAGGCTCATACGTACACGGGCGCTCGCGGTATCCAGCAAATCAACGGCTTTATCCGGTAGCTGGCGGCCTGTCAGATAGCGGCGGGAAAGTGTAACCGCCGCGCGCACCGCATCATCGGTGATGTGAACATTGTGGTGTTCAGCGTAGCGGGATTTCAGGCCGCGCAGCATCAGGCACGCGGTGTCGTCATCCGGCTCGTCGACTTTCACCATCTGGAAGCGGCGCTCCAGCGCGGCATCGCGTTCAAAATATTGTTTGTATTCGGACCAGGTTGTCGCGGCGATGGTGCGCAGTTCGCCACGCGCCAGCGCCGGTTTCAGCAGGTTCGCGGCATCTGCGCCACCCGCCTGATTACCCGCGCCGATAATGGTGTGCGCTTCATCGATAAACAGCAAAATCGGCACTGGCGACTGCTGCACGGCATCGATAACGTTTTTCAGACGCTGCTCGAACTCGCCTTTCACGCCCGCGCCAGCCTGAAGCAGACCGAGGTCAAGCGTGCGCAAAATCACAGGTTTGAGCGATTCCGGCACGTTGCCTTCGGCAATACGCAGCGCCAGGCCTTCTACCAGCGCAGTTTTCCCCACGCCCGGTTCGCCGACCAGAATCGGGTTGTTTTTACGACGGCGAGAGAGAATATCGACCATCTGGCGGATTTCGGTATCGCGACCAAAGACCGGGTCGATTTTGCCCTCTTTCGCTTTCGCCGTGACATCCAGGGTGAATTTATCCAGCGCATTTTGCAGGGCCGGATTGAGCTCGCCCTCTTTCACTTCGCTGCCTGCCGGACGGCCGATCATCTCAACATCGCCGCCCGTCGAAGCAATCAGTTCTTCTTCAAGCTGAAGTTCCGGGCGCTCGTCAGACTGCGCATCCAGCAAAGGACGCAGACGTTCCAGCTGGCTCTGGCCCAGCGTGAACAGTGGCCACAGGCCATCGCAGCGGATCAGTTTCGGGCTTTCAATCAGTGCCAGCAGTAAGTGCTGGCTGCGGATTTGCTCTTCGCCCTGCAATGAAGCCGCCATCCACGCCTGTTTCAGCAACTGATTCAGAGACTCCGCCAGTTGAGGACGGCCGCGCACGGAACGCGGCAGGTTATCCAGCCAGCCCAGCAGCGCCTGCCACATGCCGTCCATATCCCACTCGTAGCGACGTGCCAGCACGGTGAGATCGCCTTCGCCCTGCTCCAGCAGCTTCAGCAGCCAGTGCTCTGGCAGGATTTCCGCATGCGCACGGGTCTGGCACAGAGAAGCTGCGCCTTCCAGCGCGCGGGCGCAGTAAGGATTGAGTCGGCGTAACAGGACGGCTGAAGTTTCCATTTTTCTCTCTCTTTATTTTTTCCCGGGCACGCTACCGCCCATCGCTGTGTACTTACCAAAGCGCATAAGGTCAGGAAGGCAGAATGTGATTTTTCGCTCAGGGCCTGCGTGGGCAGACGCTCAGCGAAAAACTGCGGACAGGCGCAAGCCTGCCCGCAACGGGATTACGCCGTGGCGCGTTCGTTCCAGGAATCGGAATGAATGATGTTGCCGTCTTTGTAGGTCCAGGTGATTTTTTCGTAACGCAGTTCAATGCGCTCAAGGTGGTTGTGCTTCTCTTTAGAAGGATCCTTGATGTCGTACATTTCAGGATTCACTTTCACCACTTTCACGTTTTCCAGTTTGGTGTTGAAGTACTCCACTTCCTGGCCCGCGTCGTTGATTTTGTACCACTTGAATTCCGCAGACTTGAGGGTCTGACCGGTGGTCACAGCCTTGTACAGGTACGGGCTGGAGGAGTCGATTTCCTTGGTGAACAGGAACGGGGTGTGGATACGGGTACCGGTCAGCTTGCCGGTGTTGTTGTCGGTCGGGATGTACAGGTTATGCTCCTGAGCGACAACTTCGATGCTGCCTTCACGATCCTGCACGTCTACAGAACCTTTGATATCCGCACCGCCGTCGTCTTTCAGCCAAAGATAAACTGGAATTGCCATCGGATTTACTCCATTAGTGTTGAGAAACGTCATCATCCTGCGATGACGCTGGGGTTTTGCCTGGTATCTGGCAGGCGTTAGCCTGTGGCACCAGACTGATTTCGACACGGCGGTTAAGCGCTCGCCCTTCCGTGGTGTCATTTGTTGCGACAGGTCGACTTTCGCCATAGCCCTGCACGGCGAAACAGCTTTCCGGCACGTCACCGGTGTCGCGCATCCAGTCACGCACCGCTGCGGCGCGCTTCAAAGACAGCGTCTGGTTCAGTTGAGGATTGCCGGTGTTATCGGTGTGTCCGGCCACCACGATCAGCCAGCCTGGTTTGGCTTTGATGCCAACCAGCGAGTTAATCAGCAATTTGGTGGAGCCTGATTTCAGTTCGTACCTGCCGGAATCGAACAGCGACATGCTGTCGAGGCGGATGGTTTTCGGACCCTGGATGATTTTCTTAATGACCGGTGGAGGCGGTGGCGGTGGAGCCCAGTCGCTGACGGCGGCCTCAACAGGTGGAACCAGACGCAGCCCCTGATACAGCCCCAGGCGATAACGCAGTGGCTCCCCGCGACGCGCCCAGTCGTCCAGCAGTGCGCCATCGGCCCGCAGGCGCTGCTGCGCACGCAGTTTCGGGGCAACAGGCTTACCCGTCAGCTGGTGATATAACGCCAGGTGATCGCCAACATTACGAATGAGACGCTGGTTGTTCATCCAGGACGCCAGCATGGCCAGTGCCAGGAAAATCCCGCCCAGTAATCCGGCATAGCGCCAGAACACCATTCTGCGGCTGACACCACGTCGGCGTGGCAACGCCGGCAGCAGCAGTTCAGGCAGCGGCAGTGGCCCGGTACTCACAACGGTATCCGGTGGCAGCGCCGTCACGGAAGTGATGTGCTGTTGCCAGAGATTGCCCGTGATACCGCTCACCGGCACCATACACATGCCCTGCACGCAGGGCTTCATCACCGGCAGTTCGCCCTGGCGTACCGACAGCAGGTTAGTCACCGCGCTGTTCTGCCAGGCAAGCAGACTGTCCAGCCACAGGCCCTGACTCAGACGCGAAAGACGTCCGTCTGAGCCGGTTTCCCGGGTCCACTCCGTCAGTGACACATTGCCCTGACCGGGCTGATACACCTGAATACCGCTCCGCTGGCTGACCGTGGTAAACCAGACGGGCTCTGCCTCCGCGCAGGCCACAGGGGGCGATACCCAGGTCACAGTCCACAGCGGTGGGAGAGTGCCAAATGCCGCACGGCACTGGACGACAGCCCGCTGCCAGCCCCGCAGAGACTGGGTAAAATCATCGCCGGAGGTGTGCTGTTCAGGTACCACCGCCAGCATGACGGAGATTTGCGACACCAGGGCCGGGCGCACCAGGCTCAGGTGCTGTGCCAGCAGAGGCAGTTGTTCCGCATCCTTCACCCACAGATACCAGCCCTGCCGGGTTTCCCGGTGGCGGGAGCCGGACACAAACAGCGGGGCGTTGTCGCCACAGACGAGGATCACCGCCCCCTGAAAATCTTCCGGCGGCAGGTTTTCATCCACAATTTCCCGGACAGCGGTCGCCCTCGCCTGCGAAGCCCGACGCTGACGCCAGAACATCACACCTGATACCAGAATAACCAGCAGGCTGAGTGCCACACGGCTGCCCGTGGACAGCGGCCAAAATCCCAGAATGAGCCACAGTGCCAGCACGGCACCCAGGGCAGTTAACAGACTTCGGTACGCATCCCGCATCGCTTACCCCGGCCTGACAGTCTGGCTTACCAGGTCGGTAAGCGAAGACGAAAGGAAGAACCAGAGCGCCACCAGGGCGACAGCGGCCACAACCCAGGTCAGCCAGTACCAGCGACGACCGCTGCGCAGGCGTGATGCCCGGGCAACAATAGGGGCGTCCTGTGCCAGCGTGAAGGCCGGCACCCGTTCCGCGAGCGCGCGAACGATATCTTCCCGGCGCTCATCATCCTGGGCACGATACTGACCGACGAACCCCAACTGCAGGGTCCGGTACATGCAGGTCAGGACGGCGGCGTCAGGAGCGGTTTCTTTCAGCAAGTTGCGGATCCGTTCCCACAACTCCTCACCGGCATTGAGGGTGCCAAAGAAGTGAGCCTGCAACGGATCACGACGCCACGTCAGGTAACCGTCATCGGTGGTTCCGCGGTTCATCACGCTCTCATCAAGCAGTGCACACAGGGCATACACCATATGGTCACGGCTGATGTCGCTGTAACCTGCCTCCGTGAGCGCCGCTTTCGCCTCCTGCACCAGACGGCAGGCCCGGCGATAGAGCCCTTCCCCGTCCCGGACTTCCTGCCCGCCGCGCAGCTGGCTGGCCATCAGCCAGCCCGGGTAGAAAATGCGTTCTATCTGGCTGAGTTCGGATTTATTCATGAGCGCAGCACCGCAAAGAGTTCAAGATTCACATCCCCCAGTGAGCGCGGGGTGTAGAAGGTGCAACTGCCCATTTCAAGCATTGCGCGAGCCGCCTCAGTACTCAGATCCAGCGAGAAATACTGGTTCTCAAGACGTAACGGGATGGCGGCCGGAACATGGGTCAGCGGTTTGATAACCATCCCGCTCAGGGCCACGTTCACCACGTCGGACACATCATCAAAGCTGCCCGCTTTACACAGCAGCGGGAATTTCGTCTGAAGTTCATGGTTCGGCATGGAGGAGCGTACGGAGAGATAGAAGTCCGCCCCTTCGCGCAGACGCGCATCGTGCAAGGCACCTTTCCAGATCTGATCCTGATGCTCCAGGTGGATACTCACCACCCGCGACGGCAGGCTCGCTTCCAGCAGCTTGTCGAGCAGTGCCAGCAGCGGCGGGAATACCCGCTCCGGTGCATCGTGCTGATAAGCAGGAATATCGCCGGCGTCATGCTCCAGTGAGAAGGTCAGCAGGCTGCCGGCCAGACGGGTCAGTTCGCGGTACAGCAGTTCCGGGTGACGATCAGGCGTCTGCAGCAGTTCCGTCAGCACCGGCTCGGCGCTGTTCAGGGCATTGAGCAGCCAGAACAGGGAGACATCCGCGACCGCAAAGTCGGCCATCCGCTCATTGCTTTCACGACGCATGGCCATCAGGCGACGACGACGGGCCTGCAGACGAACCAGCAGGTCACCCAGTTCGGTGGTCAGTAATGGGCTCGCAGCAACCGACAGCATCGGCGGGACAAAGGCCGGGTCACGACTCCACTGCCCCTGTGCATTACGCACCAAGCGGGCCACCGGACAGGTCAGATAGGCTGTATTTTCCTGGCTGGACAGACGCAGGGTCAGCGCATTACGCAGGATCGCAAGTTCCCCGCTTTCATGCCCGGCCAGCTCCTGCACCACAACACGCTCCGCTTTCCAGCGACGCGGGCGCTCACTGTCCTGACCGTTATCGAGATTGCCACCGCTGGCACTCAGCAGCGGCAGCGCGACAACCACGTCAACAGCCTCACAGCCGGCGGCAACAGACAAATCACAGACCGGAGGAAGGGTATCTGCCAGGTCGGTATCCACAAGGGTACCGTCCTGAAAGCGCACCACCAGACGGGTGGCGTTCAGGCGCGAAAGCGCCAGTGCGGCATCATCAAATTCTGCCGCCACCACGCCCCAGGGGTGAGAAATACCCATCCGGGCGACCATGTCGGCAACGTGTTCACTCCAGCGGGCCTGCTGCTGGAACTGTTGCGGGGCCAGAGCGGCCCCATCCTCCCAAAGTGGGCGGTAAATTTTCATCCCTGATTTCCCCTTGCCTTACGATTTGGCTTTCGGCATCTGAGAAACCAGTGACAGGTTGACATCCATCCCTTCCACCTGGAAGTGCGGGATAGCGAACAGGCGGACGCGGAAGAAGCCCGGGTTGTCTTCGATGTCTTCGACAATCACTTTGGCGTCACGCAGCGGGTGAGAAGCCTGCAGCTCGTCGCCCGGATCGGTCATTTCCGTCACCAGTCCACGAACCCAGGTGTTCAGTTCCAGCTCCAGCAGACGACGGTCTTTGGTGGTACCGATGTTTTCACGCTGGATCAGCTTCAGGTAGTGCGCGATACGCGACAGCAGGAAGATGTACGGCAGACGGGCATTGATGCGGCTGTTAGCCGTTGCATCTGCGGTGTCATACAGGGCTGGTTTCTGCGTGGAGTTCGCCGAGAAGAAGCACGCGTAATCACGATTTTTGTAGTAGGACAGAGGGATGAAGCCGAGGTTAGCGAATTCAAATTCGCGGGTTTCCGGGATCATCACTTCCGACGGGATTTTCACCTGGTTGCCGGTACCGAGGTCATACAAGTGAATTGGCAGGTCTTTCACTGCACCACCGGCTTGCGGGCCGCGAATCTGTACGCACCAGCCGTTGTTGATGAAGCTCTTCACCATGTTGGCCGCGAAAGCGAATGACGCATTGGTCCACAGGTATTTATCGTGATCCGGGCCTTTCACTTCTTCGACGTAGTTGAAGCTGCGCACCGGTACGGTATCCGGGCCATATGGCAGGCGACCCAGCACACGTGGCATCACCAGGCCGAGATAACGGGAATCGTCGGTCTCACGGAACGATTTCCATTTGATGTACTCCGCGCGGTCGAAGTAGTTACCGATGTCTTTGATGGCTGCAACTTCAGACATGTCATCTTTGAGGAAGAACTTCGGACCAGCAGAACCGATGAATGGCATATGCGCCGCCGCAGACACTTTGGAGAGGTTACGCATCAGTGCTACATCCTGAGCGGATGCATCAAATTCATATGCAGAAATGATAGCCGCAATAGGTTCACCGCCCGGAGTATCGTATTCGGCGATGTAGGTTTGCTTGTACAGGCCGCTCTGGATGATTTCCGGGGAGTCTTCAAAGTCCTGACGCAGCTCGTCTTTCGACAGATCCAGAATTTCCAGTTTCACGTTCTGACGGAAGTCAGTTTTGTCCACCAGCGACTTCAGGCCGCGCCAGACCGATTCCACTTTCTGGAATTCCTCGCTGTGCATCACTTCATCCAGCTGGCGACTGATCTGGAAATCCAGCTCCGCGATGTGGTGATCAAGCAGGGTCTTGTCGAGCTTCTCCACTTTCTGGCCAGACTTCTGCAGGCACTGCATGAAGACCTGGACTGCTGCGGTAACACGCGCATCTGCGGAGGTTTCCGCCATCACGGTGTTGTCTTCAAACCCATTCAGGTCACCGATTTCAGCGACCGGCGTTAAATTAATTTTGTCGAACAGAGAAGCGTAAACTCCACCCTGCGGCAGCGTTTTTTCGATGGTGGTGCCGCCGGCCTGACTCTGAGATTCATTATTGACTGACATAAGCATTTTACTCGTAATTATTCCGTTAACAGGTTCCAGTCATTAAGCCTGGGTCGGGGCAAGCGCATTCAGTTCGCTGCGCAATTCTTCAGAGAGTGACGGGTCCTTTAAAATAGTTTCCAGTTCTTTCCTGAAAGTGACGTTATCCAGAAGATTGGATTTCAAATCACGCAGTAAATTGCGCATGGCAAGCATCGCACGGAGCTGAGGAATTTGGCGCGCAACCGCTTCTGGCTCAAAATCCCTCATATTCTGGAAAGCCAGTTTTACGTTTTCTTCGGAGCCATCGTTAGCGAGGGTATTTTTAACGGTGAGATTAACTTCGGGATTGAGGTCAGCGAGAACACTGTTGAAGTTGTTTTTGTTGATGTTGATTTTTTCACGTTCTGACAGCGTCCCTTCCGCCTTGCCATTGCTGTAGTCACCAACACTCAGAAGCTTCAGTGGCAACTCAACCTTCTTCTGGGCACCACCCGTAACCAGGTCCAATTTTATATTTACGCGCGCGCGAGGTATCTCGTTCTGAAATGATTCAGACATATATATTTATCTCCTGAATGAATTAATCCCTTTGTCGGGTTGAGTGTCACCATATAAAAGCAGGGGCTTTTTATTCTAACCAGTGAGTTGCATCAAGGTAAAGCAGACAAAACGGAAATGATACTTTCAGTTACAAACCTAAATATTTAAGCGTTACTTAAATTCCGCGTCACACCTGGGATTGATAGTCGAAACATTCGAATTAATTGAAACGATAATTTAATGGAATTAAGAATATTCGCTCATGCGTTGTAGGCAAAACCTTAATGCTGAAAAATCCTAAAATCATCCCAAAATAGACCGGGCACAAAAATAAGAAACAAATAAAAACCTTTTGAAATATAGTTATTGCCCCGGATATAAGACAATCATCATCCGGTTTCATGGAAGGTGTAGCATGTATAAAAAGGAACGTACTTCACCCTTCACCTCGTTTGACGAGGTCGCTCTGTACCACAACAGAGAACTCATCCCCTGTCTGGAATGTGGGAAGCCACTGCAGTTTTTGCCCCGCCACGTCTGGTTTGTACATGGTCTGAGTGCATACGAGTATCGCGAAAAGTGGAACATTCCTCAGAGTGTATCCCTGGCTGGTACTGCCTATCTCTCAAAGCGTAGTCAGAACATGAAGGACAGGATTGCCAGTGGCAACTGGGTTCCCGAACAGCAGTTGGCCATGATGCGGGAAGCACGCAAAAACCGTGCAGGAGCCCCATCAGCAAAGCGAAGAAACCTGTCAGAACTGCATCTCTATCAGACGCGTAAAAAGATCCTGGAACGCAAAATTTGGGAAAAATCACCGGTTATCATTACGGCCTCTCAGGAGCTGAAAGACAAAGCTATTCAGCGGATGAATAGCAGGCAACAATCAGGCGAGCCCGTAAAGAAGATTGCCGGAGATCTTGGCGTCTCCATCAGCGCGCTCTACAGCTGGGTGAAAAAATCAGGAAACCGGGGATAAAATGTTGGCCTTTTAAGACACCCGTTTCTTTATTCGCCCTCTTATAATGGGATATTAGCCAGCCAGGCCCCTAATCGACCAGATGATGTATCCAGGTCTGGTGGGGTGCCGATAACAACTTATGGGGGTCAGGCCAGGCCAGGCATTTTTGCCGGGACCGTCTGTAATGTGGATATCGGCTCCACAAGGTTTTTTGGTTTACTTGCATAAGCAGGGAGACAGAATGACCGAATCCAGCGATTACCAGTCAGTCCATATCTTTAGCGACTAGATCCACTTAAGCTTTCGCTGTGAATCGTTCAGGTAACCGCCTGTTAGATAATGCATTGCCTAATTCGAGTATCCTTGCGATATCCATCGTCAGAAAAACTCAGCACACTGAGTGAAAAGAAGCTAACAACCCATCGATGCAAACTTCCCCACTACGAATTATCACTTCCCAAAAAATCTACCCATAGTCCAGGGTTTACTCCACCCATAGTGACAGGCGTTTACTTGCTTCGTTTCCACATATTTCAATCAAAAGGAATAACAAGCAATGACCGACTGTTCTCTGAATCCATTTTTAGCCCGTCGAATTTTAACCACTGACGAAGCGGCTGCGTTTCTTGGATTAAAACCGCAAACCTTGCGTTGTTGGTCCTGCTATGAAAAGGGCCCAATAAAACCCGTACATGTAGGTAATCGCTTACGCTGGAGGCTGAGTGACCTGGAAGCTTTGTTAGACAAAGGAGCATATTGAGCGCTGTACGAGTACAACGATTACTCCTTCGAAGAGCGAGAGATTTGTTTCTCAGATTGAACATCAGGATTTGTGGCTTCGACAATAGCGATAATCTGTGATGGACTTACCTCTAAAGGCGGTGCGAGCTTGAAGACGGTAGCCAGGGAAGGATGGCGCTGTCCAAGCTCAAGCATGCTGATGTAATTACGCTCTAGCCCTGCCTCAAATCCCAATTGTTCCTGCGTTAACCCAGCCTTCTTACGAAGCGTTCTTAAAACGCTGCCAAACACGATTGCAATGTCCAATGACCTCTCCAGCAAACTCTAACAGTTGTTGGAAATTTCACTTCCTGCTGATACCCTTGTCTTCCAACTATAGTTGGAATTAAATTATTGATACCCCTACTTTACGGTTGAATGCGTAAATCGAGGATGCGCTTTACTCATGCTAAGTGGCTAGTAATGGCTAGTTTAATTGAGTGAATTTCATACAAAACATAAAGTCTACTGTAGCTTTCATTCGACCATGGATTCGTAACTAATTAATTTTAAAAGGGAATGGTAAAATGAAAAAACGTAGTTGTGTGATTGTGGCTAGTGCGATCTTGAGTGGGTGTCTGCAATCCAGCGGAGCCCTACAGCTTGGACCTGATACCTATTCATTGTCCGTACATGCTGCCCCGGTTAGAGGTGAAGCTGGTGCCCGTAAAGCAGCACTGACTGAAGCAGCCGAATTTTGCCAACAGAAGGGGAAAGAGTTGATGGTAAACAATATTACGAGCGGTAGCCGAGGTTCACTGCCTGGAGATAATATCGTTCTCACTTTCAGATGCCTTCGGCAGGGAGACTCTGACTTGCAACGCCCCGATTATTCATCAACACCTGATGTTGTGATTGAACAACGTTAATCTAGGCGCCGATCAGGCAATAAGTGGCGCAAGCTCAAGTGCCACTTATTGCAGCCTAATGAACCCCGACTCATAAATCCCTTTTAAATTCAGGTGGCTGGTGAAGAAGAGCAGAACAGAATGCTGGCGCTTACACAATGCTTACATGGCTGGCTGGTATAGCTAACTGGAAGTGTAAAAGGTAGGTAACTTGTTGATTTCATGGTGCCGATAATAGGAGTCGAACCTACGACCTTCGCATTACGAATGCGCTGCTCTACCAACTGAGCTATATCGGCTTTTCTGCGGAATAGTGTGGACGGGGAAAAGCTTAAAACTCTGCGGGTGATGCGTCAATGGCCTTATGAATCAATCGGCTATTTTTGCATCACCCGTTTTCAGTTACGCACGAATCGTATCATCGCCGAAGCCGATCCACTTGTAGGTGGTCAGTGCTTCGAGGCCCATTGGGCCACGGGCGTGCAGTTTTTGGGTGCTGACGGCCACTTCTGCGCCGAGACCAAACTGTGCACCGTCGGTGAAACGGGTTGAAGCGTTGATGTACACGGCTGACGAATCCACTTCGTTGATAAAACGATTGGCGTTGCGCAGCGTGCGGGTCAGGATCGCATCGGAATGCTGGGTACCATGCTCGCGAATGTGAGCGATAGCCTCATCGAGGTCGTCCACCAGCTTCACGCTCAAATCCAACGACAGATATTCGTCGTCATACTCTTCCGCTTTAACCGCCATCACGTTTGCCGGGCCATTTTGCAGCAAGGCCAAAGCATTCGCATCGGCATGCAGCGTCACGCCGCTTTCTGCCATTTGTTTGCTTAGCGCAGGCAGGAAAGTTTCAGCAATCGCTTTGTTCACCAGCAGCGTTTCGACCGTATTACAGGTGCTCGGACGCTGGGTTTTCGCGTTGACGATGATCTTCAGGGCTGGGTCAAACTCAGCGGAATCATCAACATAGATATGACACACGCCAATTCCGCCGGTGATCACCGGGATAGTGGATTGCTCGCGGCACAGCTTGTGCAGCCCAGCGCCGCCGCGTGGGATCAGCATGTCGATGTATTTGTCCATACGCAGCATTTCACTCACCAGCGCGCGGTCCGGGCTTTCAATGGCCTGTACTGCTCCCGCCGGCAATCCGCATTCTTCCAGCGCCTGCTGAATCACTTTCACCGTGGCGGCATTGGTGCGCCAGGTTTCTTTACCGCCGCGCAAGATAGCCGCATTGCCGGTCTTCAGGCATAAAGAGGCGACATCCACGGTGACATTCGGGCGGGCTTCATAGATAACGCCGACCACGCCGAGCGGCACGCGGCGGCGTTCGATGCGCAGGCCGCTGTCCAGCATGCCGCCATCCATCACCTGCCCTACCGGGTCGGCGAGGTTACACACCTGACGAACATCGTCGGCAATGCTTTTCAGGCGTGCGGGCGTTAACGCCAGACGATCCAGCAGCGCTTCGCTCAGGCCATTACCGCGTGCTTCTGCAAGATCCTGCTCGTTCGCGGAGAGGATATCAGCGGTCTGAGCTTCCAGATAATCAGCAATCTTTTCCAGAACCTGATTTTTTTCGCGAGCGGAAAGCTGCGCCAGTTTGTACGAGGCCGCTTTGGCAGCTATGCCCATTTGTTCCAGCATTGAAAGCTCCTTAACGGGTGATCATATCGTCGCGATGGACGGCAACCGGGCCATATTCATAGCCGAGAATGGCATCGATTTGCTGTGAGTGGTGTCCGGCAATGCGGCGCAAGGCGTCGCTGTTATAGCGAGAGACGCCGTGCGCGATGTCGCGACCTTCAAGATTACGGATACGGATGACTTCACCACGGGAGAAGTTACCTGTCACGCTTTTAATTCCTTTAGGAAGCAATGAGCTCCCTCTTTCCAGAATCGCAGACACTGCACCTTCATCGACAGTGATTTCACCGGCAGGCGGTGCGCCGAAGATCCAGCGCTTGCGGGTTTCCAACGGTGAAGTTTGAGCATGGAAGCGCGTGCCTACAGCAATACCTTCCATGACATCGCCAATCACACCTGGGCGGCTGCCAGCAGCAATAATGGTGTCGATGCCTGCGCGGCAAGCCACGTCAGCGGCCTGAAGTTTGGTACCCATGCCGCCCGTGCCTAGCCCTGAAACGCTGTCTCCGGCGATGGCGCGCAGCGCATCATCAATGCCGTGAACATCCTGAATCAGCTCAGCTTGCGGGTTATTGCGCGGGTCCGCTGTGAACAGGCCTTGCTGATCGGTCAGCAGCAGCAATTTATCCGCACCGGCAAGGATTGCCGCCAGCGCAGACAGATTATCGTTATCGCCCACTTTAATTTCAGCCGTCGCCACCGCGTCGTTTTCGTTAATGACCGGAACGATATGGTTATCCAGCAGCGCTCGCAGGGTGTCTCGCGCATTAAGGAAGCGCTCTCGGTCTTCCATGTCGGCGCGTGTCAGCAGCATTTGCCCGACGTGAATGCCATAGATAGAGAAGAGTTGTTCCCAGAGCTGAATAAGACGGCTCTGGCCGACGGCGGCCAGCAGTTGCTTAGAAGCGATGGTGGCAGGAAGTTCCGGGTAGCCGAGGTGTTCACGTCCAGCGGCTATCGCTCCGGAGGTCACAATCACAATGCGATGCCCTGCAGCATGCAACTGGGCGCACTGACGCACCAGCTCGACAATATGGGCGCGATTAAGGCGGCGCGAACCCCCGGTTAAAACACTGGTTCCCAGTTTGATAACCAGCGTCTGACTGTCACTCATGTTTCTCTGCCATTCAATAAGGAGGAAAAGGACGTTTTAGCAGGACTCAGGGCGCTTGCCAACTCCCACAACGGGTTGCGGCTTACTTTGTTGCGCGGGATCAGGAAGCGTAGCGGCAGACAATGACTTTTTTATGACAGAAATAGCTAATCACAGTTTTTTAAAATTATTCTTACTTTGTCATAAAACTTTCATTTCCGAAGGTTACAACCCTTCCTGTTTTTTACATCGGGCGAGTTCCCAAATAACAGCGCGTTTATAAATCAGGGTTGAAAATGAAAAAGAGCACACTGGCATTAATGGTACTGGGCGTAATGTCTTCCACCGTCGCACAGGCCGCCGAAATTTATAATAAAGATGGCAACAAACTGGATCTGTACGGTCGCGTTAAAGCTGAACACTATATGAGCGATAACGATGCAGTGGATGGCGATCAGTCCTATATTCGTCTGGGTTTTAAAGGTCAGACCCAAATTAATGACCAACTGACTGGTTTTGGTCAGTGGGAATATCAGGTTGCGGCCAACAAAATTGAAGGTGACCCGGCAACCACCAAAACCCGTCTGGCTTTTGCGGGCCTGAAAGCCGGGGATTTCGGTTCTTTTGATTACGGTCGTAACTACGGCGTTCTGTACAACGTGGCGGCTTACACCGATATGATCCCAGAGTTCGGTGATGACTCTTTCGTCAAAACCGACAACTTCATGACTGGCCGTGGTAACGGTCTGGCCACCTACCGCAACAACAACTTCTTTGGTCTGGTTGATGGCCTGAAGCTGGCATTGCAGTACCAGGGCAAGAACGAAAACGACGGTCGTGCCGCCTCTAAAGCAAACGGCGACGGCTTCGGTACTTCCCTGAGCTATGATTTCGGTGACTCTGGTTTCACCCTGGGCACCGCTTACGCGAACTCTAACCGTACGCTGACCCAGCAGGACAGCAGCTTCGGTAAAGGGACTGACGCAGAAGCCTGGACGACGGGCTTCAAATATGATGCTAACAACGTCTACGTTGCTGCCATTTATGCTGAAACCCGCAATATGACCCCAATTTCCGGCACGGCTTCTATTAGCGGTGTGGATACTAAAGTCAGTGGCTTTGCGAATAAAAACCAGGCCTTCGAAGTGGTTGCACAATATCAGTTCGACTTTGGTCTGCGTCCATCCATCGGTTATATCCAGTCTAAAGGCAAGGATATTGAAGGTGTTGGCGATGCGGATCTGGTGAAATACATCGACGTAGCCGCGACTTACTATTTCAACAAAAACATGTCTGCCTTTGTTGATTATAAAATCAACCAGCTGAGCGACGACAATAAACTCGGTCTGAACAACGACGACGTGGTTGCTCTGGGTCTGGTTTATCAGTTCTGATTATCTTCAGGCGAAAAAAAACCCTCGCAAGCGAGGGTTTTGAGACTGATGACAAACCTCTAACGAATACCGTTTTGTCATGGGTGGCAGAACAAAAAATAAGGAAAATCAATTATTGATTTTCGGCTGCTCACCACAAAGAAGGAAAAACCACGCTTTTTCCTTCTTTGTCAGCAATCTGAACCCTCGCTTGCGAGGGTTTTTATTTATTCATGCTGAGAGTCGTATCGGCTGATCAACGTCATCCGCAGGCTCTAACGCCAGGTCGAACGTTTTCAGCAGCTCACGAGCGCGTTCGTGGAATCCACGCAGGGTCTGTTCGAGACGATCGGCCACTTCAGTATCTTTGATGACCGTCGGCTGCCAGACGCCGTCTTTGTCGAATAAGCCAAACTGATAGCTGTAGGTGAAACGCTTTTCCTGCGCTTCCATTTCCAGCCACCATCCCCAAAACTCACGCTTTTCCGGTGCCGGTTTGACATTAACGCACACTGCCAGGCAATCGAAAAAGAAGCGATTGTCTTCACACTGCTCTTCGCGGATGTAAGGGCCAAGGGCAGTGAATTTCTTGATCAGTTTACTCTTCGGGTGTCCACTCGGTAACGTCATTGCGATCTCCTTTAGTGATGCAACTGTTTTACCAAATCAATAGAATTTAGCAAATCATTAACCAATTCTATGATTGATCCACGCAGCAATTTCTTTCAACGCCTTGTCAAAATTACGGTAAACAGGTTTGAACGGGATCGCCATCAACTTGCCATCTGCAGATGACGAAGTGATTAAACGGGATTCCTCTTCTGGACTGAACGGATCGTTTTGCCAGTAACCCGAGAGCATCGGCGTTGGGCAACGACGGCCCAGCAACCCTTGCGTTTTCAGCGAGTAACGGTTGAGTTCAACCCGCAGCGCCTCGTCGGAAGCATCATGCATACCCAGACGTGAAGCCAGCACGTCAAGATACATCTCTGGCACATTCCCCTGACGCATTGGGTCGCACAGCAAACCATGAACCACCGGGCCGAGACAGGCGACGGCCTTCAGGCGTGGTGATTCCAGATACGCCAGGCGCACAGCGACATTCGCGCCGAAACGGAAACCAAATGCCGCCACACGCGTATGATCCACCCACGGAATGTTGGGTAAAGATTTAAGCACCTGCTGGTGCAGGAAGCTGGAATCCTGCGTCAGTTTCCATTTTGAAGAGAAACCAATCGAAGGCATGTCCAGCGTCAGCATCGCAATGCCAAGCGGGGCAAGATAGCGCTCAAACAGGGAGTAGTTGTCGCTTTGCAGGGCATCCAGGCCACCGCACATCAGGACCGTCGGGAACGGGCCTTCACCGGGTGGCATATGTAAAAAGCCGCTCACCGACGCGCCACCAGGAATGGTGAATTCCAGTTCACGCATGGAGCCAGGCAGGCGGTTGGCGGCTTCTTCATAGGCACGATTTGCCAGCGCCTGCGCCTGCTCTGCCAGTTCGTCACCTTTAAGATGCGGGTACGCCGCGATGCTGTAGAGGTTCGAGGCATGCAGCCAATGGCGACCGCTCAAGGTGTCATCTTGCTCCTGCCCGGCTTTTTGCTGCCAGAGCATCGCCTGCTTCGACCATTCGTAGATCCAATTGCCGCCGCGATAACCCACAACAGTGTCGTAGAGATCGTCATCAGTACGTTCGGCCTGGCTCATGACAATGCGCGCCTGCACGTCGAGGATTTCTTGCGGCGACACGCCACGCCAAATCCACATCAGACGGTTCACCATCCGATACCAGTGCGGCACGTTTTTCCCGTCGAGTGCGGACTGTACCGCCACGGTCGCGCCCTGATTGAAACGGCGCACCAGCGTCGAGGTTTCCGGGTGCTTAAAACGAGGTTTAAAAAGGACTTCGCTGAGATTAGCTTCTGGCATCGCATAGACTCCATGAACACGACATGGTTTCTATTGTAACCCGCTGGAGGCTAAAAAGGACAACGCCCGCGAATGCGGGCGTTGAAAGCGTGCTTTTGATTAACGACCGCTGATTGGCGGCACGAACACCACGCCCATATCCCACGGCTGCTCAATCCAGGTATCCTGCGGGATATCAATCACGTAATCGTCAACCAGCGGCTTACCAGCAGGTTTGGCGAAGATAGTGACGAAATGTGCTTTCGGGTACATTTCACGAATCGCAACAGCGGTGCCACCGGTATCAACCAGATCGTCGATAACGATAAAGCCTTCACCATCGCCTTCAGCACGCTTGAGGACGGTCAGCTCGCGCTGGTTGTCGTGGTCGTAGCTGGAAATGCAGACGGTGTCCACATGACGAATACCCAGTTCGCGAGCCAGCAGAGCGCCCGGTACCAGGCCTCCACGGCTGACGGCAATAATGCCTTTCCACTGTTCGGACGGCATCAGGCGCGCGGCCAGTTTGCGTGCATGAATCTGCAACATGTCCCAGGTAACGACGTATTTTTCGCTCATGTGATTGTATCCCAGCCTGTAAAACGGCTTAAAAAATGTTCGGGGTGATTCCAGGTTGCGCGAGATTATAGAGATCTGACGCACTAAAAACCAGTGTTTCACGGCCTTGCCGGGAGTTTTTGCGCGCGATGTACTACCAGAGCAGGCAGAAAGTGGTATTCTCGACGGCATCTCGCAAGTCAGGCAGTGCGCCTGTTTGCCCTCGCTAACCCATTACCTGCAAGTCACTTTTGCAGGAGCCGTAAGGAGACTTACCGTGTCTGAACTGTCTCAACTGTCCCCGCAGCCGCTGTGGGACATTTTTGCAAAAATCTGCTCCATTCCTCACCCGTCCTACCACGAAGAACAGCTTGCCGAACACATCATGGGCTGGGCGAAGGAAAAAGGCCTGCACGCTGAGCGCGACCAGGTTGGCAATATTTTGATTCGTAAAGGGGCTACCGCGGGGATGGAAAACCGCAAACCTGTGGTGATGCAGGCGCACCTGGACATGGTTCCGCAGAAAAACAACGATACCGTTCATGACTTCACTAAAGACCCGATTCAGCCGTACATCGATGGCGAGTGGGTAAAAGCACGCGGCACCACGCTGGGCGCAGATAACGGTATCGGCATGGCTTCTGCCTTGGCCGTTCTGGCTGACGACAGCGTTGAGCACGGTCCGCTGGAAGTGCTGCTGACCATGACAGAAGAAGCTGGCATGGACGGCGCATTTGGTCTGCAAGCAAACTGGCTGCAGGCCGATATCCTGATCAACACCGACTCCGAAGAAGAAGGTGAGATCTACATGGGTTGTGCGGGCGGTATCGATTTCATCACCACCCTGCCGCTGAGCCGTGAAGCTGTACCTGCGGGCTTCGAAAGCTTCAAGCTGACCCTGAAAGGCCTGAAAGGCGGTCACTCCGGTGGCGACATTCACTTAGGCCTGGGCAACGCCAACAAACTGCTGGCGCGCTTCCTGGCAGGCCACTCTGCCGAACTGGACCTGCGTCTGGTTGATTTCAACGGCGGTACTCTGCGTAACGCAATCCCACGTGAAGCCTTCGCGACTGTAGCGGTTCCGGCAGCAAAAGCTGATGAGCTGAAAAAACTGGCGAACGTTTATCTGGATATCCTGAAAAACGAACTGTCCGTGAAAGAGAAAAACCTGACCATGGTGCTGGAGTCCGTTTCCGCTGACAAAGCGGCGCTGACCGCACAGTCTCGCGACAGCTTCATCCAGTTGCTGAACGCCACCCCGAACGGCGTTATCCGCAACTCTGACGTCGCTAAAGGCGTGGTGGAAACCTCCCTGAACGTCGGCGTGGTGAGCATGCACGACGACAACGTCGAAATCATCTGCCTGATTCGTTCCTTGATCGACAGCGGCAAAGATTACGTGGTGAGCATGCTGGAATCACTGGGCAAAATGGCGGGCGCCAAAACCGCACCGAAAGGCGGCTACCCAGGCTGGCAGCCAGATGCTAACTCTCCGGTGATGCACCTGGTTCGCGAAACCTATCAGCGTCTGTTCGACAAAACCCCGAACATTCAGGTGATTCACGCCGGTCTGGAATGTGGCCTGTTCAAGAAGCCGTATCCGAACATGGACATGGTTTCTATCGGCCCAACCATCACTGGCCCGCACTCTCCGGATGAACAGGTTCATATTGAAAGCGTGGGCCAGTACTGGACGCTGCTGACTGAACTGCTGAAAGCGATTCCTGCGAAGTAAGTTTGTTGATTGCAGAATGACGAAAGCCTCCGAAAGGATAACACCGTTAGTTTAAGACCGAGATATCCGGGGCGACCACCGGGTTTGGCGTCCCTCCGGGAACCAAATCCCGGTGTTTCCCCTAATTCATTGGCTTAAGTGAACGGCGTTATCCGAAAGGAGGCTTTTTTATTGGTCGCGGGCCGGGTATTGCCGGGCGGCACTGCGTTTGCCTGGCCTACAAAGGCAAGCCATTTGTTGTTTACGTAGGCCTGTGCCAGCGAAGCGCCGCCAGGCACTTCTTACAATCCCAACACCAACTGCCGTTCAAGCTGCGGGTCCAACAACGTGACGTGAACGCCCACCAACCTGACGCCGCGTCCGCCGCGCCGCTCCTGCCAGGTTTTATATGCTGTGGCAATCAGGTCTTCCTGGCTGAGTTTCGGCCAGACATGCTCTTGCGTGGTCTGCTGAAAATCATTGAATTTGAGCTTTACGCCCTGGCGAGCTATCAGCAGGTCAGGCTTCACTTTTGCCAGCCTTCGTTCCAGTTCGGGATAAAGCTGATTCACTATGATGGCTTCGCAGTCTTCCCACTCGTGGATATCTTCCGCCAACGTGCGTTCCACGCCTATCGA
Source organism: Pantoea sp. sgz302252 (assembly GCF_047713085.1). NCBI lineage: Bacteria > Pseudomonadati > Pseudomonadota > Gammaproteobacteria > Enterobacterales > Erwiniaceae > Pantoea > Pantoea sp. sgz302252. The sequence goes on along the minus strand of NZ_JBLFJW010000039.1, from coordinate 20,732 downwards.
CTTACGCAGACGTTCGTTATTCACATCACGCTCGTCGATACCGTTGCTGCGCTCCCATAGCACTCGGCCAAACTTACCGAAGCGCTTGAGCAACATCGCCAGGTCTGCGTGCTGCACATCTTCGCAGGTTCGTAGCCCCATGCTTTCAAGTTTGGCCGCTGAAACTTTCCCCACGCCAGGAATTTTCGCGAGCGCCAGCGTTTTCAGGAAAACAGGCACTTCATCAGGCGTAATGACATATTGCCCGTTGGGCTTGTTGAGGTCCGAGGCGATTTTGGCGAGAAACTTGACTGGAGCCACCCCCGCAGACGCAGTGAGGTTTAACTCTTTGTGAATAGTCTGGCGAATCTCTTCCGCCATTAGCGTTGCAGAGCCGTGACAGTGCAGGCTGTCGGTCACATCCAGATAGGCCTCATCCAGCGAGAGAGGTTCTATCAGAGAGGTGTAACGCGAGAAAATTTCACGGATATGGTTAGACGCTTCTCTGTAGGCCTCGAATCGGCCCGGTAATAACGTTAAATGGGGGCAAAGCTTGAGGGCCATCGCGGTTGGCATGGCGCTGCGAACGCCAAACTTACGAGCCGGATAGTTGGCGGTGCTGATAACGCCACGTCGTTCACGGCTGCCACCGATGGCGACAGGAATGTCGCGCAGGGCTGGATTATCCCGCATTTCAACCGCGGCAAAAAAGCAGTCCATATCAACATGGATAATTTTGCGCATACTCAGCCCTCAACAATTACTGGTTAAGTATACAGTAAAATTATCAGAGATGAGAAGAGCCGGGTATAGCGTCCAAGAAAGCTGCCCGGCGGCACTGCGTTTGCCGGGCCTACAGTAACCGCCGCGCTTAAGTAGGCCGGGTAAGCGTTGCGCCACCCGGCGTTTTGCCCGACGGCACTCAGTTTGCCGGGCCTACATAAAAGGACTGGGATTCAGATAATGCGATTTTGCTGGCGCTGTGCTTCGCGGGCCATGCGTTTTTTACGCGCGTCGCACGGCTCCGGGCAATCGCACACTTTCTCCAGCCCCAGCGACGAAATCCCGCCGCAGCTGCCCTGAATGCTTTTACGCTTCACCAGATAGCCGAGCGACATCCCCAAAATCACCAGCACAAACACGGCAAAGGTCGCCAGAAAAACCGTTAACATCATCAGCCTCCGAAGTCATCGAGCATGATGTTCTCATCCTCTACGCCCAGGTCTTTCAGCATCTTGATAACCGCAGCATTCATTACTGGCGGCCCACACATGTAGAACTCGCAGTCTTCCGGTGCGGCATGATTTTTCAGGTAATTTTCATACAACACGTTATGGATGAAGCCAGTATGCCCTGTCCAGTTATCTTCCGGCTGCGGATCAGAGAGCGCCACATGGAAGGTAAAGTTCGGGTTTTCACGTGCGAGCTGTTCGAACTCATCGTCATAGAACATTTCACGCAGTGAGCGTGCACCGTACCAGAAGCTGATTTTACGCTTACTGCCCAGACGCTTGAGCTGATCGAAGATGTGCGAACGCATCGGTGCCATACCCGCACCGCCGCCGATAAACACCATTTCTGCCTCGGTCTCTTTGGCAAAGAATTCACCAAACGGCCCGGAAATCGTCACTTTATCACCCGCTTTCAGCGACCAAATGTAGGACGACATGATGCCCGGCGGCACATCTGGCGCAGACGGTGGCGGCGTGGCGATACGGACGTTGAGCATGATAATGCCCTTCTCATCCGGATAGTTCGCCATCGAGTACGCGCGCAGCGTCGGCTCTTTCACTTCCGATACGTAACGGAACAGGTTGAATTTATCCCAGTCGCCACGGTATTCGTCCGGCACGTCAAAATCGGCATACGCCACTTTGTGTGACGGACACTCAATCTGAATATAGCCGCCTGCGCGGAACGGCACGCTTTCGCCTTCCGGAATGGCGAGCTTCAGCTCTTTGATGAAGGTCGCTTTGTTATCGTTGGAGATAACCTCGCATTCCCACATCTTCACCCCGAAGATCTCTTCCGGCAGCTCGATTTTCATGTTCTGACGAACCGCCACCTGGCAAGCCAGACGACAGCCTTCCTTCGCTTCACGTTTGGTGATGTGGGAAAGCTCGGTCGGCAGGATGTCGCCCCCGCCCTCTTTCACCGTCACACGGCACTGGCCGCAGGAGCCACCGCCGCCACACGCGGAAGAGACAAAAATCCCGTTGCTGGAGAGCGTATTCAGCAACTTATCACCCGCTGGAGTGTGAATTTGCTTGTCGGCTTCGTTATTGATTTCAATAACCACATCGCCGGAGTTCACCAGCTTCGCGCGCGCCGCAAGGATCAGCAGCGACAGCGCCAGTACAATCAGCGTGAACATCACCACGCCAAGAATAATTTCCATCATTTACGCCCTTATAGCTGCACGCCGGAGAATGACATAAAGCCGAGTGCCATCAGTCCGGTGGTGATAAAGGTGATCCCTAAGCCGCGCAGTCCTGCGGGCACGTTGGCGTATTTCATCTTCTCGCGGATCCCGGCCATGGCGACAATCGCCAGCATCCAGCCAATGCCGGAACCAAAGCCGTAAACAATCGATTCAGGGAAGTTGTAGTCACGCTGAACCATGAACGATACCCCGCCAAAGATGGCGCAGTTCACGGCAATCAGCGGCAGGAAGATCCCCAGCGCGTTATAGAGCGACGGGAAATACCTATCGAGGGTCATTTCGAGAATTTGCACCAGCGCCGCAATCACCCCGATGAAAGTGATGAAATTGAGGAAGCTCAGATCCACCCCTTCAACCAACGCACCGTCGCGCAGCACCAGATTGTAGATAAGGTTGTTGACCGGCACGGAAATCCCCAGCACCACCGTGACCGCCACGCCCAGACCAAAGGCCGTGGAGACTTTCTTCGACACCGCAAGGAACGTACACATGCCGAGGAAGAAGGCCAGCGCCATGTTTTCAACAAACACCGCGCGGACAAAAAGACTGATGTAATGAGCCATAATCGGTTACTCCTTCTCCTGCTGTTCAGGCTTCCAGCTACGCAGCGCCCAAATCAACAGACCGATGATGAAAAACGCACTCGGCGCGAGCAGGAACAGACCGTTCGGCTGATACCAGCCGCCGTTCTGTACCGTTTGCAGCACGGAGATGCCAAACAGTTTGCCGCTGCCGATAAGCTCACGCAGGAAGCCAACAATCATCAGGATAGCGCCGTAGCCCAGCCCGTTGCCGATGCCGTCCATAAAGCTCGCCAGCGGCGGCGATTTCATGGCGTAGGCTTCTGCGCGGCCCATCACGATACAGTTGGTGATGATCAGGCCGACGAAGACCGACAGCTGTTTTGAGGTTTCATAGGCGAAGGCTCGCAACAGCTGATCGACCACGATAACCAGTGAGGCGATGATCGCCATCTGCACGATAATGCGCACGCTGTTAGGAATGTGCTGGCGAATCATCGAGATAAACATGCTGGAGAACGCGGTCACCAGCGTCACGGCAAGGGTCATCACAAACGCGGTTTCCAGTTTGGTGGTCACCGCCAGCGCCGAACACACGCCCAATACCTGCAAGGCAATCGGGTTGTTGGCGATAATCGGCCCCGTCAGGACGCGTTTTACTTCTTTCATATCACCGAGTTCAGCCATTGTTCAGGCCTCCTTCACGAATCTGCTTCAGGAAGGGACCAAAACCTTGCTCCCCCATCCAGAAATCAAAGCTGTGCTGCACGCCGTTTGAGGTCAGCGTCGCGCCGGACAGACCGTCCACGGCATACTCGTCGCCCTGGCGCGCACCGCCCTTCACGACTTTCAGCGCTGGCATGCCGTTGTCATCAAGAATTTTTTTACCGATGAACTGTTTACGCCATGACGGGTTTTCAACTTCGCCACCCAGCCCCGGGGTTTCGCCCTGATCGTAATAGGTGATGCCTTTCAGGGTTCGGCCATCGACATCAAGAGCCACAAAGGCATACATCATCGACCACAGGCCATTGCCGTAAATCGGCAGCACCACTTCCTGGATTTTCTGCTGTTGATCTTTGACGAGGTAGATTTCCACCACGTTGCTGCGACGCTTGATACCCGCCGGGTCCTGATTTGCCTCAAGCACGGTGCTTTGCGCCGGATCTTTCAGCGCCAGCCCCTGGTTAAAGGACTCAGGGTCTTTATCCAGCAGATCACCGCTTTTTAAATCCAGCAAACGTGGCGTGATGCGCTCAGCGAAAACAGAGGCAACCTCTTCTTGCTTCATCTCTGGTTGCATCAGCCCGGCAACCGACAGAATGTTACGTTGCTTATCGAGTGCTTTCTGCTCTTGCTGGCGCGATTTCAGGCCAACCGCTGAACCTGCCACGACTATCGAGCAGACCAGGCAAAGCACCAGCACCACCAGCAGCGTTTTGCCGATGCTATCGTTACTTTTTACTTCAGCCACGCGACTTCCTCCGCTTGATATTGGCCTGCACCACCAGGTAATCGAACAGCGGTGCGAACAGGTTGGCGAACAGAATCGCCAGCATCATCCCTTCCGGGTATGCCGGGTTCACCACGCGGATCAGCACGCACATTGCGCCGATCAACACGCCATAGGCCCATTTCCCTTTATCGGTAAACGACGCCGACACCGGGTCGGTCGCCATAAAGAACATGCCGAAAGCAAATCCACCCAGCACCAGATGCCAGTACCACGGCATGGCGAACATCGGGTTGGTGGCTGAACCAATCAGGTTAAACAGCGTGGAGAGGGCAATCATGCCGATCATCACGCCCGCCACAATGCGCCAGGACGCCACACGACCGAAGATAATGATCGCCCCGCCAATCAGCAGCATCAGTGTGGACACTTCACCGATGGAGCCAGGAATGTTACCGAGGAACGCATCCATCCAGGTCACAGGCTGCCCCGTCGCCACGTTCATCAGCGCTTCGCCGCCATTGTGCGCCCACTGAGAAAGCGGTGTTGCGCCAGAGAAACCGTCTGCGGCTGTCCACACTAAATCACCGGAGATTTGAGCCGGATAAGCAAAGAACAGGAACGCACGCCCGGCCAGTGCGGGGTTGAGGAAGTTACGCCCGGTGCCGCCAAAAATCTCTTTGCCAATCACCACGCCAAAACTGATGCCCAGCGCCGCCTGCCACAGAGGCAGGGTCGGAGGCACAATCAGTGCGAACAGGATCGAGGTAACAAAGAAGCCTTCGTTGATTTCATGTTTGCGCACGATGGCAAACAGCACTTCCCAGAAACCGCCGACGACAAACACGGTGATGTAGATAGGCAGGAAGAACACTGCGCCTAATCCCATCATGCTCAGCCAGCCCGCATCCGGGCCAAAGTTAACCCCGAGCCATTGCGCCACGCTGTAGTGCCAGTGGCTGGCAATCACCTGCTGTAACTGCTCCACGCCGTAGAGTTTGTGCAAGGCAGGAATGGTTTGCAGACCGACGTTGTACATGCCCCAGAACATGGCCGGGAACACTGCCAGCCACACCAGAATCATCATGCGCTTGAGATCGATGGCATCGCGGACGTGAGAAGCGCCCTTCGTTACCAGACCCGGCGTATAAAAAATGGTGGCTGCCGCTTCATACAACGGATAGTACTTTTCAAGTTTGCCGCCGTGAGTGAAGTGCGGCTCTATTTTTTCCAGCAGATTTTTCAAGCCCATCACTTATCCTTCCTGCTCAATGCGGGTTAATACTTCACGCAGCACCGGTCCATACTCGTATTTCGCCGGGCAAACGTAGGTGCAGAGCGCCAAATCTTCTTCGTCCAGTTCCAGACAGCCCAGCGCCTGTGCACTGTCGGTGTCACCCGCCAGCAGGTCGCGCAGCAGCATGGTAGGCAGGATATCGAGCGGCATAACGCGTTCGTAGTTGCCAATCGGCACCATCGCACGCTCGCCGCCGTTGGTGTCCGTCGAGAAGCTGAACAGCTTAGCTTTAAGGAAGTGACCCAACGTAGTCCGCGTGATGGAAAACTTCTCTTTGCCAGGCATCACCCAGCCAAAAAGCTCTTTTTCGCGCCCTTCTTTCACCACGCTCACCTGCAGGTGATAACGGCCCAGGAAAGCATGTGGCCCCTGAGCGTGCGTGCCGCTGAGCACTGAGCCGGAAATCACGCGGTTCTCGCCTTCCGCCAGCTCGCCCGCCGTAAGTTGCTCAAGGCTTGCGCCCAGCAGGGTTTTCACCAGACGAGGGGTTTTCACCTGTGGCCCGGCGAGGGAAATAATGCGTTCAGCCCACAGTTCGCCTTCAGTAAACAGTTTGCCGATGGCAATCACGTCCTGATAATTCAGATGCCAGACCTGCTTATGCAAGCTGACCGGCTCAAGAAAGTGAATGTGCGTGCCCGGTAAACCCGCAGGATGCGGGCCGGCGAATTCATTAAACGTCACCTGGCCGGCAGCATGGCCGCCAAGCTTGCCGCCGCTGGCCTGACAAACGTGAACTTTGCCGTCCGTCAGTTGCGCCAACACCGTTAACCCGGCGTTAAACGCCTCGCGGTATTGAAAGATGATGGGCTGCGGATCGGCAGCTAAAGGATTGGTATCGATGGCGGTGACGAAAATCGCCGCTGGCACGCTTTCGGGTGCCGGAATTTTACTGAACGGACGAGTGCGCAGGCTGGTCCATAACCCGGATTCCATTAGCTGCTGCTGCACCTCTTCGCGCTTTAGCGTCGCCAGTTCAGCGGCTTCTCTGCGTGCAAAACGGACGGCGTCATCGCCCTCGACATCAATCACCACAGACTGCAACACGCGACGTTCACCGCGATGTATCGCGCTGATGACGCCACTTGCAGGCGCAGTGAAACGCACGCCAGGGTTCTTTTTGTCTTCAAACAGCAGTTGCCCTTTGGCGACACGGTCGCCTTCCTGGACCGCCATGGAGGGGCGCATGCCAATGTATTCTTCGCCCAGCACCGCCACGCGCGTGACTTGCGCGCCTTCGGCGATGTGCTGAGACGGTGCGCCAGCGATGGGCAGATTCAGCCCTTTTGTGATTTTAATCATGTCGTTAGCAGGTATCCGTAAACGTTAGTCACTAAACCCAGCGTATTCATTAAGAAAAAAAGAAAGGAAAAACCGGTGCCAGAGAGCGCTGCTGGCGGCAGTACGATGAGAGTAAAGCATCCTTTCTTAACCTGGTCGTGAGACGCGGGAAGTTTACAGGATCACCGACAAGAACGCAGCATTTGCGCGGTTTGCAGGTCGGTATTTGCGAGCAATTACGCAAAGTTCTGACTGTTTCAGAAAAAAAAATGCTTTATAACGTAAAACTAATCTGTAAACACGGTGGCCCGGACTTGCGAAAAACTTTGGTGATGCTAATGTGAGCGCACCTAATCGAGACAATTCTGATTTCGGTACCCGTTTTGGCCTCCCCGGCCTTTTATCACCGTTTTATCAAGGAACATGTAGTATGCGCAAAATCGCATTGTTACTTGCGATGCTGTTGATCCCGTGCGTTTCGTTTGCCGGTTTGCTTAGCAGTAATAGCTCGACCACCCCGGTCAGCAAAGAATATAAGCAACAGCTTATGGGGTCACCGGTTTATATCCAGATCTTTAAAGAAGAGCGCACTCTTGATCTGTACGTGAAAATGGGTGAAACGTACCAATTGCTCGACAGCTACAAAATTTGTAACTACTCCGGGGGTCTTGGCCCAAAACAGCGCCAGGGCGATTTCAAATCTCCGGAAGGGTTCTACAACGTCTCCCGCAGCCAGCTCAAACCTGACAGCCGTTTCTATAAAGCCATTAATATCGGCTTCCCGAACGCTTACGATCAGGCCCATGGCTATGAAGGGAAATACCTGATGATCCACGGTGCCTGCGTGTCCATTGGCTGCTATGCCATGACCGACACGGGTATTGATGAGATTTTCCAGTTCGTGACCGGCGCACTGGTGTTTGGCCAGTCAAGCGTGCAGGTAAGCATTTATCCGTTCCGCATGACCGATGCGAATATGGAACGTCATAAATTCTCTTACTACAAAGATTTCTGGTCGCAGCTGAAACCGGGTTATGACTACTTTGAACAGACTCACAAGCCGCCGATGGTGTCAGTACAGAACGGGCGCTACGTGGTCAGCAAGCCGCTGAGCCACGAAGTTCAGCGTTCCCAATTGGCGTCAAACTATACGCTCCCCGAGGCAAAATAATGCCCACTCGCCTGGCTCAATCTTGTGCCAGGTTTCGTTGCCCGTCAGCGGTTGCGTCGCAATCACAGTGACCACATCGTTCGGTGTGGTTTCTCGCTGAAAATCTATCTCCACGTCCTGGTCCAACAACGTTGCCACGCCAAACGGCGCACGTCGCGTTATCCAATAGAGATTCGTTGAGCAGAACGCCATCACATAGCGTCCGTCGGACAGCAGCATGTTAAACACGCCTTTTTCCCGCAGTTCGCCCGCAAGCGTGGCGATGTATTTGAACACGCCAGTCATGTTGCCAGGCGTGCGCGGGTAACGAGCGGTGAGTTTGTGCAGCAGCCAGCAGAACGCTTTTTCGCTGTCGGTTTCACCCACAGGCCGGAACTGGCCGGTCTCCAGCGATTTGTAACCTGTTAGTTGCCCGTTATGCGCGTAGGTCCAGTTGCGGCCCCACAGCTCACGGGTAAAAGGATGGGTATTTTCCAGCGCGACTTCACCGCGGTTAGCCTGGCGAATATGCGCGATGACCGAGCAGGATTTGATCGGATAATCCTGTACCAGTCTGGCAATCGGCGACTGATAGCTGGGTTGCGGATCTTTAAATGTGCGACAACCTTTGCCTTCGTAGAAGGTGATTCCCCAGCCGTCTTTATGCGGCCCGGTTCCACCGCCGCGCTGAACCAGCCCGGTGAAACTGAAGCAGATATCGGTTGGGACGTTGGCGCTCATCCCGAGCAGTTCGCACATAGTTCACCTCATACCGCTGTAGGAAACGCCGGGTGGCACTGCGCTTACCCGGCCTACAATTGAGACTTACGCTTTTACCATCTCTTTTTCGATAAGCATAATCAGGATGTGGATCACTTTGATGTGAATTTCCTGAATGCGGTCGGCGAAGCCAAAGTGCGGCACACGGATTTCCACATCTGCGGAACCGGCCATTTTGCCGCCGTCTTTGCCGGTCAGGGTGATGACTTTCATCCCCTGAGCGCGCGCGGCTTCAATCGCTTTGATCACGTTACCGGAGTTACCGGAAGTGGAAATGCCCAGCAGAACGTCACCCGCGCGGCCCACAGACTCAACGTAACGAGAGAAGACGTAGTCATAACCGAAGTCGTTGCTGACGCAAGACAGATGGCTAACGTCAGAAATAGCAATCGCCGGGTAGCCTGGACGGTTTTCACGGTAGCGACCGGTCAGCTCTTCTGCGAAGTGCATGGCGTCGCAATGGGAACCGCCGTTACCACAAGAAAGCACTTTGCCACCGGCTTTGAAGCTGTCCGCCAGCAGCACCGCAGCGCGCTGGATGGCGTGAATGTTCGCTTCGTCAGCCAGAAAATTAGTCAGTGTTTCTGCTGCTTCGTTCAGTTCGTTACGAATCAGATCCTGGTACATGAGGAATGTCCTTCCGCTTTGATTATTAACCCCAGCAGTGTAACGGATAGCGGGTAAAGCGAGAAGTGGTCGACCCCGTTATCCCACGCTGTTTTGATTTTCCGTGCCCCGTTGAGCGGCAACAGTGTGAGCCAGGTTGTAATTATTTTGTAAATACATTGATAAAAGAAATAACATCCACTACAACCATATCATCACAAGTGGTCAGACCTCCTACAAGCAAGGGAGCATTTCTTTATGATGATTTTGAGTATTGTTGCATCCATCGTGTTACTCGGTGTGCTGTTCTATCACCGGGTTAACCTGCTGCTCAGTAGCCTGATCCTGCTGGTCTGGACGGGCGCTCTGGGCGCGGCCGGGCTGTGGAATATGTGGTTACTGCTGCCGCTGGCGATTATTCTGCTGCCCTTCAACCTCACCCCGATGCGCAAAGCCATGATTTCCGCACCGGTGTTCCGCACCTTCAGTAAAGTGATGCCGCCGATGTCGCGTACCGAAAAAGAAGCGATTGATGCGGGCACCACCTGGTGGGAAGGCGATCTGTTCCAGGGCAATCCTGACTGGAAAAAGCTGCATAACTATCCGCAGCCGCGCCTGACGGCGGAAGAACAAGCCTTTATCGACGGCCCGGTGGAAGAAGCCTGCCGTATGGCAAATGATTTCCAGATTACTCACGAAATGGCTGACCTGCCGCCAGAGCTGTGGGCTTACCTGAAAGAACATCGCTTCTTCGCGATGATCATTAAGAAAGAGTACGGCGGTCTGGAATTCTCCGCTTACGCTCAGTCTCGCGTGCTGCAAAAACTCTCTGGCGTGTCGGGCATTCTGGCGATCACCGTCGGCGTACCGAACTCTTTAGGCCCAGGCGAACTGCTGCAACACTACGGCACCGAAGAGCAGAAAGATCACTACCTGCCACGTCTGGCACGCGGTCAGGAAATTCCTTGCTTCGCGCTGACCAGCCCGGAAGCAGGCTCCGATGCCGGTGCCATTCCGGATACCGGTGTCGTCTGCATGGGCGAATGGCAGGGCGAGCAGGTGCTCGGTATGCGCCTGACCTGGAACAAACGCTATATCACGCTGGCCCCTATCGCCACCGTGCTGGGCCTGGCGTTCAAACTCTCTGACCCGGACAAACTGCTGGGCGGCGAGGAAGATCTGGGCATTACCTGTGCGCTGATCCCGACCAGCACCCCAGGCGTTGAAATTGGTCGTCGTCACTTCCCGCTGAACGTGCCGTTCCAGAACGGCCCAACCCGCGGTCAGGACATCTTCGTGCCAATCGATTTCATTATCGGTGGTCCGAAAATGGCCGGTCAGGGCTGGCGTATGCTGGTTGAATGCCTCTCTGTCGGACGCGGGATTACCCTGCCGTCGAACTCCACAGGGGGCCTGAAATCTGTCGCGATGGCGACCGGGGCTTATGCTCACATCCGCCGTCAGTTCAAAATCTCTATCGGTAAAATGGAAGGGATTGAAGAACCACTGGCACGCATCGCGGGTAACGCGTATGTGATGGATGCAGCGGCATCGCTAATTACCTACGGCATTATGCTTGGCGAAAAACCTGCGGTGCTGTCGGCGATTGTGAAATATCACTGCACCCACCGTGGTCAGCAGTCAATCATCGATGCGATGGATATTGCTGGCGGTAAAGGCATTATGCTCGGCGAAGGTAACTTCCTGGCTCGTGCTTATCAGGGTGCACCGATTGCCATCACCGTAGAAGGCGCGAACATCCTGACCCGTAGCATGATGATCTTCGGCCAGGGCGCTATCCGTTGTCATCCGTACGTGCTGGAAGAGATGGCGGCGGCGCAGAACAAAGATTTGAACGCGTTCGACCAGTTGCTGTTCAAGCATATCGGTCACGTGGGCAGCAACAAAATGCGCAGCTTCTGGCTGGGCCTGACTCGCGGCCTGACCAGCAGCACGCCAACACACGATGCTACTCGTCGCTACTATCAGCACCTGAACCGTCTGAGTGCTAACCTCGCGCTGCTGTCTGACGTGTCGATGGCGGTTCTCGGCGGCAGCCTGAAGCGTCGCGAACGTATCTCCGCGCGTCTCGGAGATGTGCTGAGCCAGCTGTATCTCGCCTCTGCGGTGCTGAAACGCTATGACGATGAAGGCCGTAACGAAGCGGATCTGCCGCTGGTCCATTGGGGCGTGCAGGATGCGCTGTATCAGGCAGAACAGGCGATTGACGACCTGCTGCGTAACTTCCCGAACGGGTTTGTCGCAGGCGTGATGCGCGTCGTTATCTTCCCAACTGGCCGTCACTATGCCGCGCCATCGGACAAACTGGATCACGTTGTGGCGAAAATCCTGCAAACGCCAAGCGCCACCCGCTCTCGTATCGGTCGTGGTCAGTACCTGACGCCAAGCGAGCACAACGCCGTTGGCCTGTTGGAAGAAGCGCTGACCGATGTGATGGCTGCCGATCCGATTCATCAGCGTATCTGCAAAGAGCTTGGTAAGAACCTGCCGTTCACCCGTCTGGACGAACTGGCCCGCAACGCGCTGGCGAAAGGGCTGATTAACCAGGACGAAGCGGCAATCCTGACCAAAGCAGAAGAAAGCCGTCTGCGCAGCATCAACGTCGATGACTTTGAGCCTGATGCGCTGGCGACCAAACCGGTAAAGCTGCCGGAGAAAGTTCGCAAGATTGAGGCGGCGTAACGGTTAACCCTAATAAAGCCGGGCGACGACCCGGCAACAAAACACATCACGAACTCATACCCAAAAGCGGAGATCTTCTCCGCTTTTTTTATTGCATTGATATATCGGGACACAAATAAAAAAGAAGGCCTGAATCAGAACAGACCCAGGCCTTCAGAAGTTAAATGCTTCTCTCATCACTAGCCAATATTCACCGTACCGGTCCCGATAACGACTCCGCCGCAGTCAATACTGTCGCCAGATCGAGCAGCAGGGATGCTATCAATAAATACCGTTGGTGAACCCGAAGCAATCTTGCGGGGATGTGGCGGATGCTCCGGTTTGTCATGCGGCGTCAGCGGATCCCCCAAACGCGCGGCGGGTAAATTATCGATAAAAACTGTCGGAGAACCGGCAATAATGGCTGTTTCATGATAGCCATCATGTTGGGTTCCTTTGTCATTTAATTTTGCGGCTAAGGGCATAAGTGAACTCCTGGATTAATAAATTGACATTAAAAATGTATTCAAGCACAAGCTAATAAAATAAATCATGCATTTTCATTTAATGATTAATAAGAACAACAAAAACCAGCAGAAATATAAAAGCAAACCATTGTAAGAAATTAACCCTGCAAGTTCATTTTAAAAAACAGAGCGTAGCGAAAAGATCCCCACCTCCGACTTTAATATTTCAATGATTCCTAAAAAAATGATAGTAAGATGTTTGTTTATCAGCATTAATTGTGACAGACACTTGGTTCGTTCTTATTTTAAACGAATATTTGCTATGATTACGATCAAATCCAAAATCATCAAGGATAGACTCAAGATCGCCTTTTCCAAATTCATACTGAGGACACATAAACCACCGTTCAGTCACTAACGGCAGATCTGTTTTTATCGGGCATGCCGCACGAAAATTAAGTATACCGAACATTGCGTCATATGCTTCAACTTCAGTAAACCACTGTTTAGTCACAACCTTGTATTCAAGAGAACCTATTTGATATTGATGCTTCCCAGGCAAAAATTCATAGGCCAGGTTAATTGGCACTGCAAACGAAAAGACCTCTCCTCGCTTAATTTCCGCCCAACCATTTAATCGGTCACGACCAAAATCGCAGGAGTGACCTAAATAATCAAGTTTAATATCTTCTGAGGTTATTCGAAAAGCAGAACCGCACATAACACCAAATCCACCTCCCCATTCGTCAGCGGGCATCCTCCCTCTGGAAATAAAGTAGGTATGATTGCTTTTATTATGAAATGTAACTGTCGCGAATACGTTATATTTTTGCTGTCTCACTCTTAAAGTAGCATCGATAGCAAACATTTTCTTAAGTTGCCTGTTTTCTTCGTCGCTAATGACATACTGAGGATGGAGGTCGGCAGTGGTACCATCGGATTTCCATTGCAAGAGTTCTTCGTAAGCGTAGGAACCTTTTAGCGGATAAACAGATGGATTATAAGTTGAGGATTTATCACCCCAATATATCAATCCATATCCTTTTCTCATAATTATGACATCTGCAGCATTGGCATAAAATACCGAAATATTGCTGAGCAGAAAAAATAACATTCCGATGATTCGATTATTCATTCTAAATCTCATACTCCTGATTTGTCAGCTCAAAATACAACTCAAAGTTGTAAGCATTTTCAAAAACCTTCAGACTGTGTGCATCCCTTAATTCATTTCTATATATAATATATGTATTATCATCTTTATGATCGCCATTATTGGGTAAATCATCGGTTCCAACCCCGCCCCATGGCCCTCGTGAATTTATTTTATCCTGTGCACTGGTCCATACCGCATTTTTACGCTCGACACGATGAAAATGAGACACCTCATGACAAAGAGTGCTAACTTTAGAATCTGGCCCCATAAGTTTTTTCTTGCAAAAGTTGTAGCCTATGTGTATTTCAAGCTTATTTTTATATTGGTCTGGGGTACAGTGCCATGTTTCAGTCCGTTCAACATGTGCAGAATACTGACTCGTGTAGGTCCGGTTGACAAAATTACCGTATTTATACACTCTCTTGTCAGGGACTGCTCCTAATTCAGGATCACAGGGATCTGTTGGCGAAACCTCAACACGCTGAGGACCTGTATGCAAGTTACTCATGATAATATACATTCTCTCGACAGCTTTACGCATAAAATCAACAACCGTAGTTGTATCCTTTGCCGAGGGTGAATATGTATTTTCATCATCTATATCGCAGATGTAAAATGTATGCTCGATAAGAACATCCCCCCTTACTCCCATTATCTTATAAAACTCATCTTGTTCACCTTTCCCCCATTTTGCGAGATCGTGTTGCCTCTTTTTTAAGACCTTTAAGGCACAAGGCAAAGCTTCATCCATCATTTTAACAAAATCATTCGTTACTTTAATTGTCTTGCCATATTTTTTGTTGTATTTCTTGCTTCGATGGCTTCCTCTATTGTACAAGCTCTCGTTTCTGACATTGTCTACCCTCCAATTGATTCATTACCATCTAAATATTAAACCTTAACGTTAAGTCAAAATAATTATTTCTAACACAGATAAATCAATCATAAACTCCACCTTCAACCATATCTATAGTCTGATCCAACAATCTGCCCCTGATTTTTTTCTCAGTCTCCAGGGCATACATCTACGTATATCCCTCTTCGTCTATTTCGCTATTCTTTTGCGCACCCTTATAAATTACAACCTAACCATTTCCATAGTATTTAGCAAAATCCTTTGGCAATAGAAGTATAGCTCCTTAGCCCCCTGATTCGCTCTAATCGTTTAATCAATTTAATATTCTGAGTGTATTCAGCGGATAATATAATTTACTTTGCTAGTGGATATAACATTAAATTTACCATTTGTTATTTTATATTTTTCCGTTAAGTAAATCTGTGGTATTAATTTATTAATGCATCGCTCCGAGATGCCCTCATCGCCTTCTTCACACCTGACTATAACATAATTATTAATTAAAATTTCGTGATCGGATGAAATAATGAAATAAGAAAACCGAGAAATATCTTCATAACTAAAAAAGCTACTAAGCAATAAAGCATCAGTTAGTATTCCATTTGCGTCATAGCTATTTAACTGCACATTAAGAAGTAGAGTGTCCGACTCTCCAATCTTGTTGTAAATTATTATTTTATAAATACCACCCTCATACTTAAAGTAACCCAACTCAAAATATTTTACACCTTTCGCAATATATGGCGACAGAAAGTTTTCACCTTTTACAGGAATCTCAACTTCTTGAGCATTAAATGGTACAGCGTTTTTTATATATTCCTCTGTTAATTTCACCCCTGTTAAATTGCTGTTTGTTTCTTTATAATAAAATGCCAATTGTTGGAGATGTCTAGAATCTATTGGTAACTCCAGCCTTGTAGCCTGGCTAAAATCACAACCAATGCTCGCAATGACCATAATATATAGAATAATTGTTTTCCAAAAAAAATCTGATCGCGTTTTAAACATAACCTGTCACCTTAATCCGTCCTAATCTCTAAGATCGGATTGTATGCCTGAAGATGTATATGATGATGATGGCATTCTCAAACAGCAGTTTATTAAACCTACCTCCCTTGTAGGTTTTCGACCGAATGCTTATCTGCGTTTTGGTGCCGGGCAGATCGCCCGGTGAGCGATTGTCCTCGTGATAGGTTCGGCCCATGACGATGGGCTGGTCGAGGTTGATATCTGAAGCCAGGTTGGGATTAAAGCAAAACGCGCCTGGCTGCGATAAGCTGGCCACATCGTCTGTCAGCACCATTCGCTGCTGCTGGTCAGACTTATCAAAGAAGAACTTGTCCTCTTCCGCTCACAGCAGTGACAGAAACGCCAGGTCGCTTTCGCCGTACTGCACGCAGAACTCCCCGGGGATGATGCGGATCATTGGGGATTGACGGTCACTTAGCGACGCCATTTTCATTCGGTAACGTGGCGGAGATGGACTGAATGTTGTGCTTATTAAGCGGATAGGATTTGCCTGGTTCTTTATGAGCATTTGCTAATGGGCATTTTTGATATCCCTCATAAACTGATAATAAGATGTTTTTTTGTCTGCATTAATTGTTATTGACACTTGATTTGTTCTTATCTGGAAGTAATTCTTGCTATTACCCCCATCAAAACCAAGATCATTCAGGATAGACTCCAGATCATTTGCACTAAATTCATATTGTGGACATAACCATCGTTCGTTTATCACCATTGGCAACTCAGTTTTGATCGGGCAATCTGAACGTCTGTTGAAAATACTAAACATCGAGCTATTTGTATCCACTTCAGAAAACCATTCCTTTGTCACAACTTCATATTCAAGTGAGCCTATTTGATATTGATGCTTGCCGGGCAAAAATTCATATGCTAAATTTATAGGAACAATAAATAAAAATGTTTCACCAGGCTTAATATCAACCCAATTATTTTGCCGATCATCGCCAAAGTCACAGTAACGCCCAAGATAATCAAGCTTAATATTTTCTGTGGTTAACATGAAATTAGATCCACACATCACACCAAAAGAAACAACGCCAGAGAGGCTAGGCATACCGCCTCTATAAACAAAATAAACATGACTGCTTTTATTATGCAACTCAACTTGGGCTAATACATTGTGCTTTTTTTGCCATACTTTAAGAGAAGCGACTATGGCTCGCTCTTTTTGAGTCCGATTATTCTCTTCAACAGTAAAGTCATAATATGGGTTGAGATTAGCAGTTGTTGCATCAGGTTGTCTTAGCATAAGTTTTTCATAAGCGTAAGAATCCTTTAATGGATAAACCACTGGATCAACTGTAAACGCTTTCTTACCCCAATAGATCTCCCCATATCCGAATTTCATAACAATAACATCAGTAGCATTGACGTAAGACATTGACACAGCGCTAAAAAACAAAAAAACAACCACGCGATTTACGTTATTAATTTTCAAATTCACACTCCCTATCCGTGAGTTCAAAATACAATTCAAAATTATACGCATTTCTGAAAACATCGAGACTATGCTGCTCCTTTAATTTTTCTCTGTATTCAATATAGGCATTTTTACCACTACTTCCTTTCTTATGCTTATAATCACCGCCAGTAGGCAAATCATCAGTACCAACTCCGCCCCATGGCCCTCTGGGGTTTACATTTTCCAGTTGGTTATTGTTCATACTGACCATTCAGATTAATGGCGCTGCACCTGCAACTACTGGATGAAATGGACTGAATACCCTGTGCATATAGCGATGAGGATCTGCCCTACTCTTTATTCACCTGTGCTAATGCTAATACCCACTTTTGGTACTTCTTAAAAAATGATAATAGGATGTATTTTTATCAGCATCAATCGTGATTGATACCTGATTTGTTCTTATTTTAAAAGAATTTTCACTATGGATACCATCGAATCCATATTCATCAAGGATAGATTCAAGCGTGTTTTTCCCGAATTCATACTGTGGGCATAAATACCTTTTCTTTGTCACAGATGGTAAGTCGGTTTTTATAGGACACAGCGCACGAAAGTTAAGTATCTTGAACATTGCCTCATAAGTATCAACTTCAACAAACCATTCTTTATTAACAATTTTATATTCAAGTGTACCTATTTGATATTGATGTTTCCCAGGTAGGAATTCATATGCTAAATTAAGTCGAACTAAAAACGAAGAGCGCTCTCCCGGTTTAATCTCTTCCCAATTGTTTGATCGATCATTACCCAAATCACATGAGTGGCCTAAATAATCAAGTTTGATATCTTCTGAAGTTATTCGGAAAGCAGAACCACACATTACACCAAATCCGCCTCCCCATCCACCAGTGGGCAATTTCCCTCTATAAATAAAATAGCTATGGTTATTTTTATTATGAAATAAAATTGAAGCATACACGTTATGTTTTTCTTGTCTCACTCTCAGAGTAGCATCGATAGCATGCATTCTCTTAAGTTGCCTGCTTTCTTCGTCACTAATGGCATACTGTGGACGGAGATCCGCAGTCGTGCCATCGGATTTCCATTGCATGAGTTTTTCGTAAGCATAGGAATCCTTTAGTGGATAAACAGATGGATTATAAGTTGAAGATTTCTCACCCCAATATATCAGTCCATATCCTTTCTTCATAATAATAATATCTGTAGCATTGGCATAAAACACCAACACGTTGCTGAGCAGAAAAAATAACGCTACAATGATTCTATTAGTCATTCTAAATATCACACTCCTGATTCGTTAGTTCAAAATACAACTCAAAATTATAAGAGTTTTCAAAAACCTCAAGACTGTGAGCACCCTTTAACTTTTCTCTATGCTGGATATATTTATCGTCATTTTTATGATCTCCATCATTGGGTAAATCATCTGTTCCAACTCCGCCCCAGGGCCCTCTGGAGTTTGCTTTTTCCTGTTCGCTATTCCATATTTCATTTTTACGCTCAACTCGATGAAAGTGAGACACCTCATGACAAAGAGTGCTAACTTTAGAATCTGGCCCCATCAGTTTTTTCTTGCAAAAATTATAGCCGATATTTATTTCAAGTTTTTCTCTGTATTGTTCAGGAGTACAGTGCCATGTTGCAGTCCGTTCAACAAAGGCAGAATATTCATTTGTGTATGTACGGTTGACAAAATTACCGTATTTATACACTGTCTTGTCAGGGACTGCTCCTAACTCAGGAACACAGGGATCTTTTGGCGGAACCTCAACACGATTAGGATCGGTATGTAATTTACTCATAATCGCATACATTCTGTCGACGGCTTTACGCATAAACTCAACTACCGTAGTCGCGTCTTTTGCCGATGGTGAATACGTATCTTCATTTTCTATATCACAGATGTAAAATGTATTCTCAATCGGGACATCACCTCTTACCCCCATAATCTCATAAAAATCATCCTGCTCATCTCCCCCCCATTTTGCCAGATCGTGTTGTCTCTTTTTTAAAACCTTTAGAGCACAAGGCAAGGCTTCATCCATCATTTTAACAAAATCATTTGTTACTTTAATTGTTTTACCATGCTTCTTGTTGTAACTTTTTGCTTTTATCGCTTCCTCTACTGTACAAACCCGTTCTTCTGACATCATTTTCTCCTCAAACAATTTATTATCATCTAAAAATTCAATTTCAACGTTCAACTAAAATAATCATATCTGATATATATTACTCATAAACCCCACCTTCAATCATATCAATAGCCTGGTCCAATAATCTGATCCTGACTTTTTGCTTAGTCTCCAGGGTATACTTCTCCGTATATCCTTCTTCGTCTATTTCTCCATCCTTTTTTGTGCCATCTTCAAAAGTAGCCGTGTAGCGAGTTCCTGAATAAGCGATACCCGTATCATCTGTATAGCGAAGTTGAAAAACATAATTATCTGAGTCATCCTGATCTTCAGAACCATCTCCCCCACCAGAATCATCACCATTTCCCTGACCGCCACCCTCGTCAGAACTCTCATCATCAGATCCCGACGTTTCATCATCACCCGATATTGTCAAAAATGAGGGGGTTAATGTGGTTACCGGTGTTCCCGGGCTTCCGCCGCTGTTTAAATTAATTATCGGCCCCATAATGTCCACGCCGGTTGCACTGATGGCGATAAATGAACCTCCCACTTTCAGAGTGATTTTGCTGCTGCTCTCCAGCACCATTTCACCCAGTGCTTTCATCCCCAGCGCGCCATTAACCTTCTGCGCCAAATCGCCTTTTACTTCGAGACTCTGTTTGCCTTCCACCAGGCTGATATGGTTCCCGCTGGTTTTGTGCTCCTGCTTCCCTTCGATGGTGACTTTCCGGTCTTTGGCGACGTACAGCCCTTCGTCGTGGCTGACGTTAACCAGCCGGTCATTTTTCACTTTCAGTGT
The DNA here is from genome assembly GCF_047713085.1 of Pantoea sp. sgz302252. NCBI lineage: Bacteria > Pseudomonadati > Pseudomonadota > Gammaproteobacteria > Enterobacterales > Erwiniaceae > Pantoea > Pantoea sp. sgz302252. The sequence goes on along the minus strand of NZ_JBLFJW010000039.1, from coordinate 672 downwards.
CTGATCGTTTTCCACCTGAATACTCTGGTCATGCCCGACGGTTATCTTCTGGTCATTCCCGATTGTTTCGCTGTGATCGACTTTGACGTCTGTGGTCCGGTTATTCAGCACCTCCGTATCCATATCCTTCTGCGCATGGAGATAGACCTGCTCTTTGCCGGTCGCATCCTCAAACCGCAGTTCATTAAACCCACTTCCCTTGTAGGTTTTCGACCGAATGCTCATCTGCGTTTTGGTGCCGGGCAGATCGCCCGGGGAACGATTGTCCTCGTGATAGGTTCGGCCCATCACGATGGGCTGGTCAGGGTCGCCATTAAGAAAATCGACAATCACTTCCTGGCCCACGCGCGGGATTGCCAGATTACCGAAGCCTGTTCCGGCCCACGCCTGCGACACACGGATCCAGCAGGAACTGTCTTCTGTGGCGCCGTTGTAGCGATCCCACAAAAACTTCACCCTGATCCGCCCGTGCTCGTCGCAGAAGATTTCTTCACCTGGCGGGCCGGTAACGACCGCACTTTGCGGGCCATCCACCTTTGGTTTTTTCTGTGGTGCTGAGCGCCAGGTTCTGTCGGCGGGAACGACGGTAAAATGATTATCCAGCGTGGTGCCCTGGCCCTGGCTGCCATGCAGCGCCTGAGGCTGGGAGCCCGTCAGATGGCTGCTCACCAC
>NZ_JBLFJW010000038.1:0-44731 GCF_047713085.1 Pantoea sp. sgz302252 | reverse complement strand
AGGTAAGGAGGTGATCCAACCGCAGGTTCCCCTACGGTTACCTTGTTACGACTTCACCCCAGTCATGAATCACAAAGTGGTAAGCGCCCTCCCGAAGGTTAAGCTACCTACTTCTTTTGCAACCCACTCCCATGGTGTGACGGGCGGTGTGTACAAGGCCCGGGAACGTATTCACCGTGGCATTCTGATCCACGATTACTAGCGATTCCGACTTCATGGAGTCGAGTTGCAGACTCCAATCCGGACTACGACGCACTTTATGAGGTCCGCTTGCTCTCGCGAGGTCGCTTCTCTTTGTATGCGCCATTGTAGCACGTGTGTAGCCCTACTCGTAAGGGCCATGATGACTTGACGTCATCCCCACCTTCCTCCAGTTTATCACTGGCAGTCTCCTTTGAGTTCCCGGCCTAACCGCTGGCAACAAAGGATAAGGGTTGCGCTCGTTGCGGGACTTAACCCAACATTTCACAACACGAGCTGACGACAGCCATGCAGCACCTGTCTCACGGTTCCCTAAGGCACTAAAGCATCTCTGCTAAATTCCGTGGATGTCAAGAGTAGGTAAGGTTCTTCGCGTTGCATCGAATTAAACCACATGCTCCACCGCTTGTGCGGGCCCCCGTCAATTCATTTGAGTTTTAACCTTGCGGCCGTACTCCCCAGGCGGTCGACTTAACGCGTTAGCTCCGGAAGCCACGCCTCAAGGGCACAACCTCCAAGTCGACATCGTTTACGGCGTGGACTACCAGGGTATCTAATCCTGTTTGCTCCCCACGCTTTCGCACCTGAGCGTCAGTCTTTGTCCAGGGGGCCGCCTTCGCCACCGGTATTCCTCCAGATCTCTACGCATTTCACCGCTACACCTGGAATTCTACCCCCCTCTACAAGACTCTAGCCTGCCAGTTTCGAATGCAGTTCCCAGGTTGAGCCCGGGGATTTCACATCCGACTTGACAGACCGCCTGCGTGCGCTTTACGCCCAGTAATTCCGATTAACGCTTGCACCCTCCGTATTACCGCGGCTGCTGGCACGGAGTTAGCCGGTGCTTCTTCTGCGAGTAACGTCAATCACCAAGGTTATTAACCTTAATGCCTTCCTCCTCGCTGAAAGTACTTTACAACCCGAAGGCCTTCTTCATACACGCGGCATGGCTGCATCAGGCTTGCGCCCATTGTGCAATATTCCCCACTGCTGCCTCCCGTAGGAGTCTGGACCGTGTCTCAGTTCCAGTGTGGCTGGTCATCCTCTCAGACCAGCTAGGGATCGTCGCCTTGGTGAGCCATTACCCCACCAACAAGCTAATCCCATCTGGGCACATCCGATGGCAAGAGGCCCGAAGGTCCCCCTCTTTGGTCCGAAGACGTTATGCGGTATTAGCTACCGTTTCCAGTAGTTATCCCCCTCCATCGGGCAGTTTCCCAGACATTACTCACCCGTCCGCCACTCGTCAGCAAAGCAGCAAGCTGCTTCCTGTTACCGTTCGACTTGCATGTGTTAGGCCTGCCGCCAGCGTTCAATCTGAGCCATGATCAAACTCTTCAATTTAAGTTTGATGCTCATGAAATTAAACTATCGTAATGAATTACGTGTTCACTCATAAGACTTGGTATTCATTTAGTGTCCGAGGACATTAAGAATCCATGTCACTTTGAGTGCCCACACAGATTGTCTGATAAATTGTTAAAGAGCAGTTGCGACGCGCTTTAGCGCTCTGTCGCGAGGTGGCGTATATTACGCTTTCCTCTTTCAGAGTCAACCCTCAATTTCAGGATTTTTTCTCTTCGTTGCTACGACCATCTTGTGAAGTGTTTCACGTTGTCGTCTCAACGGATGCGCATTATAGGGATCCCAATTTTTTGCACAACCCTTTTTTTCGATCTTTTTTCTGATAGCTGTTTTTTCATTCTCTTTGCCCAGACCCCATACGATCTGCTGCTTTTTTGAGGTGTGAAAGCCCCATTTAAGGCCGATAATGGCCGTCATCACCTGCGATCCTTTCTCTATAGAGGTAAACATGTCTGCAAATATTCGCCCTTATCAGTCTTTGCGCCCCACGTTGGGTGAATGCGTAATGATCGATTCCACCAGCGTCGTTATCGGTGACGTCCGTCTTGCGGATGATGTCGGCATCTGGCCATTGGTAGTCATTCGTGGCGACGTGAACCACGTTGCTATTGGCAAACGCACCAACATTCAGGACGGCAGCGTTTTGCACGTCACCCACAAATCCGCCACCAATCCGGAAGGCAACCCGCTTATTGTGGGTGAAGACGTTACCGTAGGGCATAAAGTGATGTTGCATGGTTGCACGATCGGCAATCGCGTTCTGGTGGGAATGGGATCTATTTTACTGGACGGTGTTGTCGTAGAAGATGATGTGATGATTGGTGCAGGTAGCCTGGTGCCGCAAAACAAACGCCTGGAAAGTGGCTTTCTTTATTTGGGCAGCCCGGTAAAACAGATCCGCCCATTAAAGGAGAAGGAGCTCGAAGGCCTGAAGTACTCCGCCAACAACTATGTGAAATGGAAGAATGACTATCTGGCTCAGGAAAGCCAGAACCAGCCCTGATCGTCTTCCCGTTGTTCGCGGATAGCTTCTTCAGCTTCTTCCTCCAGATCCCAGCGATACTGGCGGAAACTCTCCAACCAATATGCTGGCGTGCCGCTGCCAAAGCGGCGCACCAGTGATTCCGCCGATAACGCGCACTGCATCTGGAAGCCAGAGACTAACACCGGGAAGCTGATGCACTGTCGGCTTTCATCCCACTCTTCACGGTCGGGAAACAGGATTGCCTGGTTCACAATGCCAGCTCTTTCTTCAGTGATGCGATCACAGGTGCAATCTCAGGCATCAGGCCGTGCCAAAGCAATACCGCGTGTGCTGCCTGTGCCACTAACATTCCCAAACCATCCGCACACCGTTTGGCACCATTCTGTTCACACCAGTTCAGGAATGGTGTGTTTCCTTTCTGGTAAAACATGTCATAACAATGAATGCCTGAATGAATGAGCGAAGCTGGGATCGCTGGCACATCGCCCCCGATTCCACTTGAGGTAGCGTTAATAATCAGATCGAATTCTTCACCCGCCAGTTGATCCATTGCCACCGCCCGGATGCTACCCGTATGAGCAAAGATCGTTGCTAACTCCTGGGCTCGCGCGAAGGTGCGGTTAGTGATTGTCACCGCGCAGTCGAGAGACAGCAGCGGCATGATCACTCCGCGAGCAGCGCCACCTGCACCCACCAGCAGAATACGAAATCCTGGTTTGATAAAAGAAAGGCGCTCCAGATCGCTCAGCAAACCGATGCCATCCGTGTTATCGCCCAGCAACCGCCCATCTTTAAGGCGCTTGAGAGTATTAACCGCCCCCGCCATCGCAGCACGCTCCGTCAATTCATCAGCTCTGGAAAATGCTTCTTCTTTAAAGGGCACCGTGACGTTGCAGCCCTTTCCACCTGCAGCCAGGAACGCGTCCAGGGCTGCGTTAAAGGCTTCCCTTGGAGCAAGCACACGGCCATAAGGATGCTCAATGTTCAGCTGCAGCGCGAATTGCTGATGAATAAAAGGCGATTTGCTATGCGCAATCGGATTGCCAAAAACTGCATACGCTTCCATGAGCTTACCCCTGGCGGAAAAGTTCGCCCGTCAGGGCATCGCGAATTTCGGAAGGATTAAGCCGACCGCCGGTCTCTCCCACCACCACAGGGAACGCTCCACCAAACTGAGCGACCACTTCAGCGGTCGTGCGACAAGGAGGTTGCCCCGTCAGATTTGCACTGGTTGAAACCAGGGGTTTGCCATACGCCTTGCACAGTTCAACCACCAGCGGATGGTCGGTAACGCGTACAGCCAGGGAATCAAAACGCCCTGTCAACCAGCGTGGTGTCGAGGCGCGAGCAGGAAAAACAAACGTCACCGGCCCTGGCCATTTCGAAAAAACGGCTTCGCGCTGCGCGTCAGACAGCATTGAATCGTCAATATACGGTTTGAGTTGCTCGTAATCAGCCGCGATTAAGATTAACCCTTTTTCGACGGGCCTCTGCTTAAGTTCAAGCAAGCGCATGACGGCCGTTTCGCTGTCGGGATCGCAGCCGACACCAAAAACAGCTTCAGTAGGATAAGCGATGACTTCTTTGTTTTTTAGCGCGATGAGAGCTTTCGTCACGCTTTCTGTTTGCAGGTTATTGTTCACTGATCTTTCGCCGGGACCGGCTTTCCACATTGTTTACTGGCACAGAAAAGCTTCACGCCTTGCGCCGTTTTCTTTTCGATAAGCAGTGGATAATGACACGTCGGGCATTCCCCCACTGCCGGTTTGAAATTCAGGACAAACTGGCAATCAGGATAACGATCGCAAGAATGAAAGGTTTTGCCATAACGAGAGCGACGCTGCACCAGGTGCCCTTCATGGCACTGCGGGCACGCGATAGTCGTGTCATCAGGTTTATCGATAAGCTCGGTATGTTCACAAGCGGGATACTGACTACACCCAATGAACATCCCAAAACGCCCCTGACGAAGCACCAGTTCAGCCCCGCATTCCGGGCAGAGTTGACCTTCCAGAATCTTAACAATATGCCCGTCCGCCTGGCTTTTCAGGGGGCGTACATAGTCACATTCCGGATAATGGGAACAACCCAGGAATGGCCCGTGTTTACCGGACCGGATAACGAGTGGAGCCCCGCACTGTGGGCAGGGCTCGTTTTTGGGCACCGAAAACAGTGCTGATTTGGCCATAACAACTCTTGTCGCTACACAATGGAATCAGTGCAGCATACCGTCATTTACTTCGAAGAGTAATTCTTCCATTTGCTGATAGGCATTTTCACAGCCTGGAATGTTAAACAGCACCATCAGAATGACCCATTTCAGGTCTTCCAGTTCAAACTCTGCGGCATCCAGCGCCATGACGCGTTCAATAACCATTTCACGCGTTTCGAGGTTTAGCACCTGAATCTGCTCCAGGAATAACAAGAATCCCCGGCAACTGGCATCCAGCCTTTGGCACTCTTCTGCGGTATAGATACGCACAGAGAGCGGATCAGAAGCCAGCTGCATCGGCTCGGCGAGCCCTTCCTGATAGTCAGCCAGCTTTTCCAGCCAAAGTAGCGCGTTGTAGATATCTTCACGGTCAAAACCGGCGTCGGTGAGATCCCGAGTCAGTTTGTCCTGGTCCACCCGCATTTCTGCTTCGTTATGGATGTAAGTCTCAAACAAATACATCAGTACGTCGAACATGGCATGCCCTCCTCAATCGGACATAGCCGCCGGGTACAGCTGCGATCCACCCTGCTAACTCCAGTTCGAGTAATTGAGCTACCGTCACTGGCACAGGTTGGCCGGCACGTTCAGCGACAACGTCAACAGGTGTTACCTCATCTCCTACGTTAGCCAGGAGCTCCGGAAATGGCAATGCCGTGAGCTCCCTATCCGGGGAATAATTTGAATTTTCAGTCTCATCTGGCAACGGATACCGCCCGTATTGCAAATTTTCCAGAATATCCTCGACCGTGGTCACTGGCGTGGCGCCCTGTTTAATCAGCCAGTGCGGCCCCTCTGAACCCGGGTTCCCAAGCGGCCCGGGCAGAGCGAAAACTTCTCGTCCTTGTTCCAGTGCAGTTCGGGCAGTCACGAGCGAACCACTTTTTATCGCAGCCTCAATGACCAGCACACCGCAACTCAGACCACTGATGATGCGATTACGTCGGGGAAAATTGGCGGGCCAGGGAGGCTGAGCCAAGGGAAATTCGCTGATCAGCGCACCCCCACTTTCAAGAATGCGATGGCTCAGCGAAGCATGGCGACGTGGATAGGTATGAAAAAGGCCGTTCCCCAGTACCGCCACTGTCTTCCCTGAAGCAGCCAGTGTTGCTCGATGGGCTATGCCATCAATGCCCAGCGCCAGCCCGCTGGTAATCGTGAACCCTTTGCGTGACAACGCTTCACTAAATGCGGTTCCCCAGCGTTCACCGTACCAGGAATGATTACGGCTGCCGACAATGGCGACCTGTATAGAGGAAAGCAAAGTGACATTCCCGGCGACAAATAACGCAACGGGGTAATCGGTTGTTGCTCGTAATGCAAAAGGGAAAGCAGGATCGTTTGCGCTAAGCAGAGAATGATCGGGCTCTTCCAGCCAGGCCAGTGTCTGCGATAACTCTCGCTCTGAGAGGGCGAAAAATTGCTGAATTTGCTTTGGCGTCAACCCCTTTGCTTTTAGCCGTTCGGCATCGAGGGTTTCATCATTACAGAGCTGACTGAGCAAGGTGGACGCGATATCGCCATACACACCCTTCACTGTCATCAGGCGAAGCACTATTTCTGTGGGTGTCATCCTTTGTCCCCCTTGCCACATGCACGTTGAGCAATCTTTGCGATTGGTCACTGATGCTGTCAATCAGAGGGGGATTTGTCTAGAATAGAGGTAATAATCTTTCCAACTCCTGAACACAACTCTGGATAATTATGTCAGTTTTGCAAGTGTTACATATCCCGGACGAGCGTCTTCGCAAAATCGCTGAACCGGTTAAAGAAGTGAATGCAGAAATTCAGCGTATCGTTGACGATATGTTTGACACCATGTACGCCGAAGAAGGCATTGGCCTGGCGGCTACGCAGGTGGATATTCATCAGCGCATCATCGTCATTGATGTCTCTGAAAACCGTGATGAGCAACTGGTGCTGATCAACCCTGAACTGCTGGAGAAAGAAGGCGAAACAGGGATTGAAGAAGGTTGCCTGTCTATTCCTGAACAACGCGCCCTGGTGCCACGTGCAGAGAAAGTGAAAATCCGTGCGCTCAACCGTGAAGGTAAAGCGTTCGAACTGGAAGCTGATGGCCTGCTGGCAATCTGCATTCAGCACGAGATGGATCATCTGGTGGGCAAACTGTTCATCGACTATCTGTCACCGCTGAAACAGCAGCGCATCCGCCAGAAAGTTGAGAAACTGGATCGCTTAAACGCCCGCGCTTAAGGATAAGAACACTCGTGTCAGAATCACTTCGCATTATTTTCGCAGGTACCCCTGACTTTGCAGCGCGTCATCTTGACGCGCTGTTGTCTTCCGGGCACCAGGTCGTGGGTGTCTTCACCCAGCCCGATCGTCCGGCTGGCCGCGGTAAAAAGCTAATGCCTTCCCCGGTTAAAGTCCTGGCTGAAGAGAAAGGTCTGCCGGTTTTCCAGCCCGCATCACTTCGCCCGCAGGAAAACCAGCAGCTCGTTGCCGAGCTTAACGCCGATGTCATGGTAGTGGTTGCCTACGGTCTTATCCTGCCCAAAGCGGTGCTGGATATGCCGCGCCTTGGTTGCATCAATGTGCATGGATCGTTGCTCCCACGCTGGCGTGGTGCAGCACCTATTCAGCGTTCTTTGTGGGCTGGTGATGCCGAAACCGGCGTCACTATCATGCAAATGGACGTCGGTCTGGATACCGGCGATATGCTCCACAAGCTCTCCTGCCCGATTACGGCAGAAGACACGAGCGGTTCACTGTACGATAAGCTCGCTGAGCTGGGCCCGAAAGGACTGATAGAAACGCTGCAACAACTGGCCAGCGGGACGGCAAAACCTGAAGTTCAGGATGAAGCACAGGTCACGCACGCCGAAAAGCTCAGCAAAGAAGAAGCCCGCGTTGACTGGTCGCTTTCTGCCGCACAGCTTGAACGCTGCATTCGCGCCTTCAATCCATGGCCAATGAGTTGGCTTGAGATTGACGGGCAGCCGGTAAAAATCTGGCAGGCCAGCGTTATCAACGAAAAAACGAATGCCCAGCCCGGCACCATTGTGGATGTCAGCAAGCAAGGTATTCAGGTGGCGACAGCGGAGGGTATTCTGAATCTTCAATCGCTACAGCCTGCGGGCAAAAAAGCAATGAGCGCTCAGGATCTGTTAAATTCACGTCGGGAATGGTTTATTCCCGGCAACCGTCTCGCCTGACGGTTCTCATTTCAAGCCCGGTACTGCCGGGCCTTTTCATTTTTAAGCATATGAAAAAGAATATTAATTTACGTAGCCTTGCCGCCCAGGCCGTCGAGCAGGTCGTTGAGAAGGGTCAGTCACTGAGTAATGTACTGCCCGGACTGCAGCAAAAAGTGAGCGAAAAAGACCGGGCACTTTTGCAGGAACTCTGCTTCGGTGTCCTTCGTACTCTTTCCCAGCTTGAGTGGTTCATCAATAAATTGATGGAACGCCCGATGGCAGGCAAGCAGCGTACCGTTCATTACCTGATTATGGTTGGACTGTATCAACTCCTGCACACCCGCATTCCAGCACACGCCGCTCTTGCTGAAACAGTGGAAGGTGCTGTAGCGATTAAACGTCCACAGCTTAAAGGCCTGATTAACGGCGTTCTGCGGCAGTTTCAGCGAAATCAAGAAGCGTTGCAGGCAGAGTTTTCCACAACAGAGCTTCGTTTCCTGCATCCATCCTGGCTGCTGAAGCGCATTAAGAAAGCTTATCCGCAGCAATGGGAAGCGATTCTTGAGGCGAATAACCAGCGTCCGCCAATGTGGCTGCGCGTGAACCGCAATCATCATAGTCGCGATGAATGGATGGCGTTGTCTGAAGAAGCCGGGATCACGGCTTTTTCTCACCCTGACTATCCCGATGCCGTGCGTCTGGAAACCCCTGTGTCTGTCCAGGCTTTACCTGGATTTAACGAAGGGTGGGTCACGGTTCAGGATGCTTCAGCTCAAGGCTGCATGAATTTCCTGCGGCCGGAAAACGACGAGGAAATCCTCGATCTCTGCGCGGCACCCGGCGGTAAAACCACACACATTCTTGAAGTGGCACCACAAGCCAATGTGATGGCAGTAGATGTCGATGAGCAACGCCTGTCACGTGTCTATGAAAACCTTAAGCGTCTTGGCATGAAAGCTCAGGTCAAGCAGGGTGACGGCCGCTTCCCTTCACAGTGGTGCGGCGAACAACAGTTTGATCGCATTCTGTTAGACGCTCCCTGTTCCGCAACTGGCGTCATTCGTCGCCATCCGGATATTAAATGGCTGCGCCGTGATCGAGACATCGCCGAGCTGGCACAACTACAGGCGGAAATTCTGGATGCGACCTGGTCGCACCTTAAGACCGGCGGCACTTTGGTTTACGCGACCTGTTCTATTCTTCCCGAAGAAAACAGTGAACAAATTGCCGCGTTCCTGAAACGCACACCCGATGCCAAACTCACTGAAACTGGCGATACAGCGCATCCAGGGCGACAAAACTTGCCGGCAGCAGAAGAAGGCGATGGCTTCTTCTACGCTAAGCTAATCAAACAGTGATGAATTAATGGATCGCGACTGATGAAAATTATCATTCTGGGTGCCGGACAAGTTGGCGGCACACTGGCGGAAAACCTGGTCGGCGAGAATAACGACATTACCGTCGTCGATACCAATGGCGATCGCTTACGCAGCCTGCAGGACAAATTTGATTTGCGTGTCGTACAAGGGCATGGCTCTCACCCGCGTGTTTTACGCGAAGCGGGGGCAGATGATGCCGACATGCTGGTCGCTGTCACCAGTTCGGACGAAACAAATATGGTCGCCTGTCAGGTTGCCTATTCGCTCTTTAATACGCCCAACCGTATCGCCCGAATCAGGGCTCCGGACTATGTGCGTGATGCGGAAAAACTCTTCCATTCTGAAGCCGTACCTATCGATCACCTGATTGCCCCTGAGCAGTTGGTTATCGACAATATTTATCGTCTGATTGAATACCCGGGCGCATTGCAGGTGGTCAATTTTGCCGAAGGCAAAGTCAGCCTTGCCGTAGTAAAAGCCTATTATGGCGGGCCGCTGGTTGGGAATGCGCTGTCCACGATGCGCGAACATATGCCGCACATCGATACACGCGTGGCCGCTATTTTCCGTCATGACCGTCCGATTCGCCCACAGGGTTCCACCATCGTCGAAGCGGGTGATGAAGTCTTCTTCATTGCCGCATCACAGCATATTCGTGCCGTAATGAGCGAGCTTCAACGTCTTGAGAAACCCTACAAGCGCATCATGCTGGTCGGCGGGGGCAACATTGGCGCTGGCCTCGCGCATCGTCTGGAAAAAGACTACAGCGTAAAACTGATCGAGCGCGACCAGCAACGTGCCTCTGAACTGGCCGAAAAGCTGCAAAACACGATCGTCTTTTACGGCGACGCGTCTGATCAGGAATTACTGGCTGAAGAGCATATCGATCAAGTCGATCTGTTTATCGCCGTCACCAATGATGACGAAGCGAATATCATGTCGGCCATGCTGGCCAAGCGAATGGGCGCTAAGAAAGTGATGGTGCTTATCCAACGCCGCGCTTACGTCGATTTGGTCCAGGGGAGCGTAATTGATATTGCTATATCTCCGCAGCAAGCCACGATCTCTGCCCTTTTAAGTCATGTGCGCAAAGCAGATATCGTGGGTGTGTCTTCATTGCGTCGCGGTGTTGCTGAAGCCATTGAAGCCGTAGCGCATGGTGATGAAAGCACCTCTCGCGTTGTAGGACGAGTGATTGACGATATAAAACTGCCGCCAGGCACGATTATCGGAGCCGTAGTGCGTGGTAACGAAGTCATGATTGCAAATAACAATCTTCGCATTGAACAAGGCGATCACGTCATTATGTTCCTGACAGATAAAAAGTTTATTACCGACGTCGAAAGGCTATTCCAGCCAAGTCCATTCTTCCTGTAACGACGACAGGGCGCCCATCACGGCGCCCTTTTTAATTAACCCTTTATATTACATGGCTTATTTATTCCATCTGACATCAGCCCGGCAATGGCAATCGACTAAACATTTGTTAAACTTATAAACGTCAGCCAGCACAAGGAGTATAAAATGAGCATTATTAAAGAGTTTCGCGAATTCGCGATGCGCGGGAATGTTGTCGATTTGGCAGTGGGTGTCATTATTGGTGCAGCATTTGGCAAGATCGTGTCGTCACTGGTTGCCGATATTATTATGCCACCGTTAGGTCTACTGATTGGGGGTATCGACTTCAAACAATTTGCCGTGACCCTGCGTGACGCACAAGGTGATGTGCCTGCTGTCGTAATGCATTACGGTGTGTTTATTCAGAATATTTTTGATTTCGTCATCGTGGCATTTGCCATTTTTATGGCAATCAAGCTGATAAACAAACTGAATCGTAAGAAAGAAGAGCCGGCTGCAGCGCCTGCCCCTTCAAAAGAAGAAGTCTTGCTGGCTGAGATACGCGATCTGCTGAAAGAGCAAAATAATCGCTCTTAATCAAACTGCAGAAACAAGAAAGCCAGTGGTAAAAAAGTGCATCACTCTTTTGCCACTGGCCTCCCAGTTCCCTCGATTACCCTGTTTCCCTTTACGCTGATAACTTCCTTTCCCTTTCTTATTCTTCTCAACTCGCTGGCGAAAAAGCGGGTCATGTAACAGGGCTTCGATGGCATTATCTTTAATCTGCCCCTTCGTATGCTGATAGCGGCTCATAATATCTCCGATAGGTGGGTTAATTCGGCGCGAGTGTAATCCTCTGCTTAGGGGAAATCAACACCCTGATTTGTCAGCTTCTGCACCTTGTTCCAACGCTTCAAGAATCGAACAGTAGACGCTACTGTGCGCAGTACCGCAGCAGGCATCGTTAAGTCGCTGTAAAGAACGCCGCATCGTTTCTAATTCGGCGATGCGTGCCTCAACTTCACCTAATCTGGCCTGAACGATGCTTTTCGATTCCTGACAGGTGTGATGTTCGGGATCGATACGGATCGATAACAGTTCACGGATCGCTTCAAGTGTGAACCCTAACTGCCGTCCATGACGAATAAAACGCAGACGTTGCAGATCGCTGTCCGAATAAAGTCTGAAGCCACCTTCAGTACGGACATCATGATCCATCATTTGCTGCTTTTCGTAATAGCGAATGGTGTCGGGTGTAACGCCAGCCAGTTTCGCTAACTCACCTATACGTAACATTATGGCTCTCCATTGATTTTATTGCGGAGTTTCCCGGCATAGTCACCATGAAGAAAGTCGGTGTTGAGTCCGGCTTGTCTCAGCTTTAGCTCAAGCAACGTGAATTGGCGGTGAAGTTCATTGAATCTCGGGTCGTCTTCACCAACGGTTTGCAGGAGATCGGCAAGCTGGAGTGCTTGCTTGCGCTGTTCAAGTTCTGGAGGAAGACATCCGGCATTTTTCAGCAATCTGTAACCGGCACGTAATTCTGCGGGCACATGATGGTCGTCATCAAGCTGCAAACGTTTTCCACTCCCAGCCAAAGAGTCAAACTCGCCGTTACGTTGAGCATCGAGAATATGCCGTTCGGCCCACTGGTCCAGTAACCACATCATACCAACCTGAGTGAACAAAATGAGTACAGCTAGTGTAGAAGATTGGGGTTGTGAGGGTATAAAAAAACCCGCCGAGGCGGGTTTTTTTACTTCACTGCAAATTACTCTGCAGCTGCTTCTGCTTTCGCTTCTGAACGATCAACCAGCTCGATGTAAGCCATCGGCGCGTTGTCGCCTGCACGGAAACCACACTTCAGAATACGAGTGTAACCACCGGCACGGCTCGCGAAACGCGGGCCCAGTTCGTTAAACAGTTTTGCCACGATCTCGTTATCACGAGTACGGGCGAATGCCAGACGACGATTAGCAACGCTATCAGTCTTGGCAAGAGTAATCAGCGGCTCAACTACGCGACGCAGCTCTTTCGCTTTAGGCAGGGTCGTCTTGATGATCTCATGACGAACCAGTGAACCTGCCATATTGCGGAACATAGCCTGGCGATGGCTGCTGTTGCGGTTCAGTTGACGACCACTCTTACGATGGCGCATGACCTTATCCTTCTCAGTAAAACCTTAACCTGTGATCCGGTTACTCGTCAGCAATGCTTGCCGGCGGCCAGTTTTCCAGGCGCATGCCCAGAGACAGACCACGAGAGGCCAGCACGTCTTTAATCTCAGTAAGAGATTTTTTACCCAAGTTCGGCGTTTTCAGCAACTCAACTTCGGTACGCTGTACCAGATCACCGATATAGTGGATAGCTTCTGCCTTGAGGCAGTTAGCAGAGCGGACAGTCAATTCCAGATCGTCAACAGGGCGCAGCAGGATCGGATCGAATTCTGGTTTCTCTTCTTTCACTTCCGGCTGACGTACATCACGTAAGTCAACGAAAGCTTCCAGTTGTTCAGCCAGAATGGTTGCCGCACGACGAATCGCCTCTTCAGGATCGATTGTGCCGTTGGTTTCCATTTCGATGACCAGCTTGTCCAGGTCGGTGCGCTGCTCAACACGAGCTGCTTCAACATTGTAGGCAATACGCTCTACAGGGCTGTAGCAGGCGTCGACCAGCAGACGGCCGATTGGGCGCTCATCTTCTTCCGAATGAATTCGGGCAGAAGCCGGCACATAACCGCGACCGCGCTGAACTTTGATACGCATGCTAATAGATGCGTTCTCATCGGTCAGGTGGCAGATCACATGCTGCGGCTTGACGATTTCAACATCACCGTCGTGGGTGATGTCGGCTGCGGTCACAGGGCCAATGCCAGACTTATTCAGAGTAAGAATAACTTCATCTTTACCCTGAACTCTCACCGCCAGCCCTTTCAGGTTGAGCAGGATTTCAAGGATATCTTCCTGAACGCCTTCTTTGGTGCTGTACTCATGAAGTACACCATCAATCTCAACCTCGGTCACCGCGCAACCCGGCATCGATGAGAGCAGAATACGGCGCAGTGCGTTACCCAGAGTATGGCCGAAGCCACGCTCTAAAGGCTCAAGGGTCACCTTGGCGTGCGTCGAACTCACTTGCTCGATATCGACCAGGCGCGGTTTTAGAAACTCTGTCACAGAACCCTGCATTGTGTCCTCTCTTTGGTACTAAGCTTTACTTGGAGTAAAGCTCGACGATCAGGTGTTCGTTAATGTCCGCAGACAGATCAGAACGCTCAGGCTGACGCTTGAACGTACCTTCCATCTTGCCAGCATCAACTTCCAGCCAGGTTGGCTTTTCACGCTGCTCAGCCAGCTCAAGAGCGGCTTTCACGCGAGATTGCTTTTTCGCTTTCTCACGAACGCTGACGACGTCATTCGCTTTAACCTGATAAGAAGCGATGTTAACAACACGACCGTTTACCATGATAGCTTTGTGGCTAACCAGCTGACGTGATTCAGCACGAGTAGCGCCGAAGCCCATACGGTATACAACGTTGTCCAGACGACCTTCCAGCAGAGCCAACAGGTTTTCACCGGTGTTGCCTTTCAGACGTGCTGCTTCTTTGTAGTAGTTACGGAACTGACGCTCCAGCACACCGTAGATACGGCGAACTTTTTGCTTTTCACGCAACTGCACACCATAGTCAGACAGACGCGGTTTACGCGCACCGTGCTGGCCAGGGGCTTGTTCAATTTTACACTTGGTATCGATCGCGCGAACGCCAGACTTCAGGAAGAGGTCTGTGCCCTCGCGACGGCTCAGCTTGAGCTTAGGACCCAAATATCTTGCCATTTTCTTTCTCCAACAATCCTAGAAAACGAGCGCGTTATACGCGACGTTTTTTCGGCGGACGACAACCGTTATGAGGGATCGGAGTCACATCAGTAATATTCGTGATGCGGAAACCAGCGGCGTTCAGAGCACGAATAGTAGATTCGCGACCTGGACCCGGACCTTTGACCATAACTTCCAGATTCTTGATACCGTAATCTTTTACGGCTTCAGCGCAACGCTCTGCTGCAACCTGAGCTGCAAACGGAGTGGATTTGCGTGAACCACGGAAACCGGAACCACCGGCTGTTGCCCAACCCAGTGCGTTACCCTGGCGATCGCTGATGGTAACGATGGTGTTGTTGAAAGAAGCATGGATATGAGCCACGCCGTCAGAGACTTGTTTTCTTACACGCTTACGTGCACGAACTGGTGCCTTTGCCATTATTCAATCACCCCGATTATTTCTTGATCGGTTTGCGCGGACCCTTACGGGTACGTGCGTTGGTCTTGGTACGCTGGCCGCGAACCGGGAGACCACGACGATGACGCAAACCGCGATAGCAACCAAGGTCCATCAGACGCTTGATGCTCATGCTAACTTCACGGCGCAGATCACCTTCAACGACAAATTTGGCAACTTCGTCACGCAGCGTGTCGATTTGTTCTTCAGACAGCTCACTGATCTTAACATCTTCAGCGATACCCGCTGCAGCCAGAATGGCTTTGGAACGGGTCTTGCCGACGCCATAGATCGAAGTTAATGCGATCACAGCATGTTTCTGATCAGGAATGTTAATGCCTGCTATACGGGCCACTATGCACTCCTACTATTTAATATGTACGCACCATGCCGAAAAGCCCGTTTTCAGGATACTCAAATGGATACGTACAGACATACAAAAAGATTGGCTGGCTAATCTAGCCAGCTCAACCCAACTTTGCAAGAAAAATATGCGAATTAATCAGCCTTGGCGCTGTTTATGCTTCGGCTCGGCACTGCAAATCACACGGATGACACCATCACGCTTAACGATTTTGCAGTTACGGCATAATTTCTTGACGGAAGCACGAACTTTCATTTTTACTCTCCGTAACTTCTCAGGCGCCTGTTAGCGGCCGTAGCCTTTCAGGTTCGCCTTCTTCAATGCAGACTCATACTGACTAGACATCATCAGAGTTTGCACTTGAGCCATAAAGTCCATAATCACGACAACAACGATGAGTAGCGATGTTCCACCGAAGTAGAACGGCACTTTCATTGCATCACGCATGAACTCCGGGATCAGGCAGATAAAAGTGATGTACAACGCACCGACCAGAGTCAGGCGGGTCATTACTTTATCGATATACTTCGCCGTTTGTTCTCCCGGACGAATTCCTGGTACGAATGCACCGGACTTCTTCAGGTTATCTGCTGTTTCACGTGGGTTGAAAACCAACGCTGTGTAGAAGAAACAGAAGAAGATGATTGCAGACGCATAGAGTAACACATAAAGCGGTTGTCCAGGCTGCAAATACAGCGAAATTGTTGTCAGCCAGTTCCAACCAGTACCGCCCCCGAACCATGACGCGATGGTCGCCGGGAACAGAATAATACTGGAAGCGAAGATTGCCGGGATTACCCCCGCCATATTCACTTTCAGCGGCAAATGTGTGCTCTGTGCAGCATAGACACGACGACCCTGTTGACGTTTCGCGTAGTTTACCACAATGCGGCGTTGACCACGTTCAACAAAGACAACAAAGAAGGTCACTGCAAATACTAATACTGCAACCAACAGCAACAGGAGGAAGTGCAGGTCACCTTGACGCGCTTGCTCGATAGTATGGGCGATGGCTGGCGGGAGACCCGCAACGATACCGGCGAAGATGATGATTGAGATACCGTTACCGATACCGCGCTCAGTAATCTGTTCGCCGAGCCACATCAGGAACATCGTTCCTGTGACCAGACTTACAACAGCGGTGAAATAGAATGCAAAGCCTGGATTAATCACCAGACCTTGCATACCGGGCATATTCGGCAGACCGGTAGCAATACCGGTTGCCTGGAATATTGCCAACACCAGAGTGCCGTAGCGGGTGTACTGGCTAATCTTACGACGTCCAGATTCCCCTTCCTTCTTGATCTCCGCTAACGTTGGATGAACCACTGTCAGCAACTGGATAATGATCGATGCCGAAATATACGGCATGATCCCCAGCGCGAAGATAGAAGCACGGCTGAGTGCACCACCAGAGAACATGTTAAACATTTCAATGATGGTGCCTCGCTGTTGCTCAAGCAGTTTGGCAAGTACAGCGGCATCAATACCAGGGATTGGAATAAAAGAGCCAATACGGAACACAATCAGCGCGCCGATAACAAACAGCAGTCTGCGTTTCAGCTCACCTAAGCCACCTTTGGCACTTTGAAAATCTAATCCCGGTTGTTTAGCCATCTGCTACTTATTCCTCGATTTTACCGCCAGCAGCTTCGATAGCAGCACGAGCGCCTTTCGTCACGCGCAGGCCGTTAACAGTTACCGGACGGGTTACTTCACCAGCCAGAATCACTTTCGCGAATTCGATCTGGATGCCGATAATGTTAGCTGCTTTCAGCGTGTTCAGGTCAACTACGTCGCCTTCTACTTTAGCCAGATCAGACAGACGAACTTCAGCTGTGATCATTGCTTTGCGTGAAGTGAAACCGAACTTCGGCAGACGACGGTACAGAGGCATCTGACCACCCTCGAAACCGCGACGTACGCCACCGCCAGAACGAGAGTTCTGACCTTTGTGACCACGACCACCGGTTTTACCGAGGCCAGAACCGATACCACGACCCAGGCGTTTACCCGCCTTTTTAGAGCCTTCGGCCGGAGACAGAGTATTTAAACGCATCTCTTACTCCTCAACTTTAACCATGTAGGAAACCGCGTTGACCATACCGCGTACAGCAGGAGTATCCTCGCGCTCTACGGTGTGGCCAATACGACGCAGACCCAGGCCAAGCAGCGTTGCCTTGTGTTTCGGCAGACGACCGATTGCACTGCGGGTTTGAGTAATTTTAATAGTCTTTGCCATGGTCAATTACCCCAGAATTTCTTCAACGGATTTACCACGCTTGGCAGCGACCATTTCTGGAGAATTCATATTTTCCAGGCCATCGATAGTTGCACGAACCACGTTAATCGGGTTGGTGGAACCATACGCTTTAGCCAGAACGTTATGAACTCCAGCGACTTCCAGGACGGCGCGCATTGCACCACCGGCGATGATACCGGTACCTTCAGAAGCCGGCTGCATGAAGACACGAGAACCCGTGTGAACACCTTTTACAGGGTGTTGCAGGGTGCCGTGGTTCAGCGCGACGTTAATCATGTTGCGACGGGCTTTTTCCATCGCTTTCTGGATCGCTGCTGGAACTTCACGCGCTTTACCGTAACCAAAACCAACGCGACCGTTACCATCGCCTACTACAGTCAGAGCTGTGAAGGAGAAAATACGACCACCTTTAACGGTTTTAGATACGCGGTTAACCGCGATCAGCTTTTCCTGCAGTTCGCCAGCTTGTTTTTCGATGTGAGCCATCTTACACCTCTACCTTAGAACTGAAGGCCAGCTTCACGGGCAGCATCTGCCAGTGCCTGGACACGACCATGATATTGGAACCCGGAACGGTCAAAGGAAACATCTTTGATGCCTTTTTCCAGAGCGCGTTCAGCGACAGCTTTACCTACAGCTGCAGCAGCGTCTTTGTTACCGGTGTACTTCAGTTGTTCAGAGATAGCTTTTTCTACAGTAGAAGCAGCTACCAGAACTTCAGAACCATTCGGAGCAATTACCTGTGCGTAAATATGACGCGGGGTACGATGTACCACCAGGCGAGTTGCACCCAGCTCTTTGAGCTTGCGGCGTGCGCGGGTCGCACGACGGATACGAGCAGATTTCTTATCCATAGTGTTACCTTACTTCTTCTTAGCCTCTTTGGTACGCACGACTTCGTCGGCGTAACGAACACCCTTGCCTTTGTAAGGCTCAGGACGACGGTAGGCACGCAGATCTGCTGCAACCTGACCGATCACCTGCTTATCAGCACCTTTCAGCACGATTTCAGTTTGAGTCGGGCATTCTGCAGTAATACCTGCTGGCAGCTGATGATCAACAGGATGAGAGAAACCCAGAGACAGGTTTACAACATTTCCTTTGACCGCTGCACGATAACCTACACCAACCAGCTGCAGCTTCTTAGTGAAGCCTTCGGTAACACCGATAACCATTGAGTTCAGCAGGGCACGCGCGGTACCAGCCTGAGCCCAACCATCCACGTAACCATCACGCGGACCGAAGGTCAGTGCGTTATCAGCATGCTTAACTTCAACAGCATCGTTGAGAGTACGAGTCAGCTCGCCGTTTTTACCTTTGATCGTAATAACCTGTCCGTCGATTTTTACATCAACGCCGGCAGGAACAACGACCGGTGCTTTAGCAACACGAGACATTTTTTCCTCCGATTAGGCTACGTAGCAGATAATTTCGCCACCAAGACCAGCCTGGCGCGCTGCACGATCAGTCATAACACCTTTAGAGGTAGAAACAACTGCGATACCCAGACCGGCCATAACTTTTGGCAGCTCATCTTTTTTCTTATAGATGCGCAGACCTGGGCGGCTGACACGCTGAATGCTTTCTACAACAGCTTTACCCTGGAAGTACTTAAGAGTCACTTCCAGTTCCGGCTTGGTGTCGCCTTCAACTTTAAATTCTTCAATAAAACCTTCTTCCTTCAGCACGTTGGCAATTGCCACTTTCAGCTTGGAGGAAGGCATGGTGACCGCAGCTTTATTCGCGGCCTGACCGTTACGGATACGGGTCAGCATATCCGCGATCGGATCTTGCATGCTCATCTGTCTTTACTCCCGTGATTCAATTGGTGACAATTACCAGCTAGCCTTTTTCAAGCCAGGTACTTCACCGCGCATTGCGGCTTCACGAAGCTTGATACGGCTCAACCCGAACTTGCCCACATAACCATGTGGACGACCAGTCTGGCGGCAGCGGTTACGCTGACGGGACGGGCTGGAATCACGCGGCAGACTCTGCAGCTTCAGAACTGCGTTCCAACGATCTTCGTCGGAAGCGTTAACATCAGAGATGATCGCTTTCAGTTCAGCGCGTTTCGCGAAGTATTTTTCAGCTAAAGCTACGCGTTTAACTTCGCGTGCTTTCATTGATTGCTTAGCCATTAAGTAACCCTACCTTACTTGCGGAACGGGAAGTCAAAGGCAGCCAGCAGAGCACGGCCTTCTTCGTCAGAATTCGCAGTAGTGGTAATGGTAATATCCAAACCACGCACGCGGTCGACTTTGTCATAGTCGATTTCTGGGAAGATGATCTGCTCACGGACACCCATGCTGTAGTTACCACGACCGTCGAATGACTTAGCGGACAGGCCACGGAAGTCACGGATACGAGGTACAGCAATAGTGATCAGGCGCTCAAAGAACTCCCACATGCGTTCGCCACGCAGAGTTACTTTACAGCCGATCGGATAGCCCTGACGGATTTTGAAGCCTGCAACTGATTTGCGTGCTTTGGTGATCAACGGCTTTTGACCGGAGATTGCTGCCAGATCAGCTGCTGCGTTATCCAGCAGTTTCTTGTCAGCGATCGCTTCACCAACACCCATGTTCAGGGTGATCTTCTCGACCCGAGGGACTTGCATGACAGAATTGTAGTTAAACTCAGTCATGAGTTTCTTAACTACTTCGTCTTTGTAGTAATCATGCAGTTTCGCCATCGTACTACTCCAAATTACTTGATAGTTTCGCTGTTAGACTTGAAGAAACGGACTTTTTTGCCGTCTTCGAATCTAAAGCCTACACGGTCAGCCTTGCCGGTTGCCGCATTGAAGAGTGCAACGTTAGAAACCTGAATTGCGGCTTCTTTTTCAACGATGCCACCTGGTTGGTTCAGGGCCGGAACCGGCTTCTGATGTTTCTTAACCAGGTTAATACCTTCAACAATGACCTTGCCGGAAGACAGGACATTTTTTACTTTACCGCGTTTACCTTTATCTTTACCGGTCAACACGATAACTTCGTCATCACGACGGATCTTCGCTGCCATGATTCGCTCCTTAGAGTACTTCTGGTGCCAGAGAGATAATTTTCATGAACTTTTCATTACGCAGTTCACGAGTTACCGGCCCAAAAATACGCGTGCCGATTGGCTGCTCGCTGTTATTGTTTAAAATAACGCATGCATTGCCATCGAAGCGAATGACAGAACCGTCCGGGCGACGAACACCCTTCTTGGTGCGCACCACTACCGCTTTCAGCACATCGCCTTTCTTCACCTTACCACGTGGAATTGCTTCCTTGATGGTAATCTTGATGATGTCGCCGACGCCTGCGTAGCGACGGTGCGAGCCACCCAGAACCTTGATACACATTACGCGACGTGCACCGGAGTTGTCGGCCACGTTCAGCATAGTCTGTTCTTGGATCATTTTAGTGCTCCGCTAATGTCAACTACTACTGAGACCCTAAAATCAGAGTCGTTAAAAAGCCCCATATCGAGGGCGCAGCATTATAACACCGCTCACAAGATAAGGGTAGAAAAAATAAACGGCCCATCGCTGAGCCGTTTATTCATAGTGAGAAGGCGTACTGTATTACAGAACCGCTTTCTCTACAACGCGAACCAGCGTCCAGGACTTAGTCTTGGACAGTGGACGGCATTCACGGATTTCAACCTTGTCGCCGATACCACATTCGTTGTTCTCGTCATGTACGTGCAGTTTGGTCGTACGCTTGATGAATTTCCCGTAGATCGGGTGCTTCACAACACGTTCGATGGCAACAACAATGGATTTCTCCATTTTATCGCTGACAACGCGACCTTGCAGAGTACGGATTTTATCGGTCATTACGCACCCGCCTTCTGAGTCAGTAAAGTCTTAACACGTGCAACATCGCGACGAACCTGCTTCAGCAGGTGAGTCTGTTGCAGCTGGCCGCTAGCAGCCTGCATACGCAGGTTGAATTGCTCGCGCAGCAGGTTAAGCAGCTCGGTGTTCAGCTCTTCAACGCTCTTTTCACGCAGCTCATTTGCTTTCATTACATCACCGTCTTAGTTACAAAGGTGGTTTTGATAGGCAGTTTCGCTGCTGCCAGGCCGAAGGCTTCACGGGCCAGCTCTTCCGGAACACCGTCCATTTCATACAGGACTTTACCCGGCTGAATCAAGGCAACCCAATACTCCACGTTACCTTTACCTTTACCCATACGAACTTCCAGCGGCTTCTCGGTGATCGGTTTGTCCGGGAATACACGGATCCAGATCTTACCTTGACGCTTAACTGCACGGGTCATAGCACGACGTGCTGCTTCGATCTGACGTGCAGTCAGACGACCACGGCCAACAGCTTTCAGACCGAAAGTGCCGAAGCTAACATCCGTACCCTGCGCCAGACCACGGTTGCGGCCTTTGTGCACTTTACGGAATTTTGTACGCTTTGGTTGTAACATCAGCGACGCTCCTTATTTACGGCCTTTACGCTGCTGCTTTTTAGGTTGAGCAGCCGGTTCCGGTTGTTCAACAGCAGCCATACCACCCAGGATCTCACCTTTGAAGATCCATACCTTAACGCCGATTACACCGTAAGTGGTGTGCGCTTCAGAGGTGTTGTAGTCGATGTCAGCACGCAGAGTGTGCAGAGGTACGCGACCTTCGCGGTACCATTCGGTACGTGCGATTTCCGCGCCGCCCAGACGGCCGCTAACTTCAACTTTAATACCCTTCGCGCCCAGACGCATTGCGTTCTGTACAGCACGCTTCATAGCACGACGGAACATCACGCGACGTTCCAGCTGCGAAGTGATGCTGTCAGCAACCAATTTAGCGTCCAGTTCTGGCTTACGAACTTCGGCGATATTGATCTGTGCAGGAACGCCAGCGATATCCGCTACGACCTTGCGCAGTTTTTCTACGTCTTCGCCTTTCTTACCGATAACGATACCCGGGCGAGCAGTGTGAATAGTTACACGGATGCTCTTAGCCGGACGCTCGATAACGATACGAGATACGGACGCTTTAGCCAGTTCCTTAGTCAGGTACTGGCGGACTTTAAAATCGCTGTCCAGGTTGTCAGCGAATTCTTTGGTGTTCGCAAACCAGGTAGAGTTCCAAGGTTTTACAATACCCAGGCGAATACCATTAGGATGTACTTTCTGACCCATTGCTAGTCTCCAGAGTCTCAGCGATCGGACACAACCACAGTAATGTGGCTGGTGCGCTTCAGGATGCGATCTGCACGACCTTTCGCACGCGGCATAATGCGCTTCATGCTTGGGCCTTCGTCTACGAAAATTTTCGCAACTTTCAGATCGTCGATGTCAGCGCCATCGTTGTGTTCAGCGTTAGCAATGGCAGATTCCAGAACTTTCTTGACCAGTACAGCCGCTTTCTTATTGGTGTAGGTCAGAATATCCAGGGCCTGCGACACTTTCTTACCGCGAATCAGGTCTGCAACAAGGCGAACCTTCTGAGCAGAAGAACGAGCATGGCGATGTTGAGCTAAAGTTTCCATCTCTTCCTCCTACCTTATTTCTTCTTCGCTTTTTTATCAGCAGCGTGGCCGCGATAAGTACGAGTCGGTGCGAATTCACCCAGTTTGTGACCGACCATTTCGTCGGAAACAAATACCGGAACGTGCTGACGACCATTATGGACAGCGATGGTCAAACCGATCATGTTAGGAAAGATCGTTGAACGACGGGACCAGGTGCGCAGGGGCTTCTTGTCACCGCTTTCCACCGCTTTCTCTACCTTCTTCAGCAAGTGCAGGTCAATAAAAGGACCTTTCTTGAGAGAACGTGGCATGGCTTATCCTCTAAAATTATTTGCTACGGCGACGTACGATAAATTTATCAGTACGCTTGTTGCTGCGGGTCTTCTTACCTTTGGTCTGAACGCCCCACGGAGTTACCGGGTGCTTACCAAAGTTACGACCTTCACCACCACCATGTGGGTGGTCGACTGGGTTCATCGCAGTACCGCGAACGGTAGGACGAATACCACGCCAGCGTGCAGCACCTGCTTTACCCAGAACGCGCAGCATATGCTCAGCATTGCCAACTTCGCCCAAGGTTGCACGGCAGTCTGCTTCGACTTTACGCATTTCACCAGAACGCAGACGCAGGGTGACATAAGCACCATCACGAGCAACGATCTGAACGTAAGTACCAGCGGAACGTGCCAGCTGACCGCCTTTACCTGGTTTCATTTCTACGTTATGAACGGTAGAACCAACCGGGATATTGCGCATCGGCAGGGTGTTACCTGCTTTGATTGCAGCATCAACGCCAGACTGAATCTGGTCGCCAGCTTTCAGGCCTTTAGGGGCCAGGATGTAACGGCGTTCGCCGTCTTTGTACAGAACCAGCGCGATGTTCGCGGAACGGTTCGGATCGTACTCAAGACGTTCAACAACTGCCGGGATACCGTCTTTGTTGCGTTTAAAGTCAACAATACGATAAGCCTGCTTATGGCCACCACCGATGTGACGAGTGGTGATACGGCCATTGTTGTTACGACCACCGGATTTGCTGTTTTTTTCCAGCAACGGAGCAAAAGGTTTGCCCTTGTGCAGCTCTGGGTTAACCACTTTAACAACGTGGCGACGACCCGGAGATGTCGGTTTACATTTAACAACTGCCATTGTATTACTCCTCCGACTTACTCAGCGCCGCCAGCGAAGTCCAGATTCTGGCCTTCTTCCAGGGTGACGTAAGCTTTTTTCCAGTCGCTACGACGACCGATACGCTGTCCGTGACGTTTCACCTTGCCTTTAACAACCAGGGTACGTACGGTGTCAACTTTGACTTCAAACAGTTTCTGCACAGCAGCTTTGATTTCTGCTTTAGTCGCGTCTTTAGCAACTTTGAGAACGATGGTATTGGTTTTTTCCATCGCGGTAGACGCTTTTTCAGAAACGTGCGGTGCACGCAGCACCTTCAGCAGACGTTCTTCACGAATCATGCCAGCATCTCCTCAACTTGCTTAACAGCATCAGCCGTCATTACAACTTTGTCGAAGGCGATCAGGCTAACCGGGTCGATACCGTTCGCGTCACGTACGTCAACCTTGTGCAGGTTACGCGCGGCCAGGAACAGGTTCTCGTCCAGCTCACCGGTGATGATCAGCACATCTTCCAGAGCCATGTCTTTCAGTTTCTGTGCCAGCAGCTTAGTTTTAGGCGCTTCTACAGAGAACGTCTCGACAACGATCAGACGATCCTGACGTACCAGTTCGGACAGGATGCTTTTCAGCGCGCCGCGGTACATCTTTTTGTTTACTTTTTGACTGTGGTCCTGCGGGCGAGCAGCGAAGGTTACGCCACCGGAACGCCAGATCGGGCTCTTGATAGAACCTGAACGCGCACGGCCGGTACCTTTCTGGCGCCACGGCTTTTTGCCGGAACCAGTTACTTCAGCACGAGTCTTCTGAGCACGAGTACCCTGACGAGCACCAGCTGCATAAGCAACAACAACCTGGTGAACCAGCGCTTCGTTGAAATCACGACCGAAGGTAGTTTCGGAAACAGTCAGCGCGCTTTGCGCGTCTTTCAATACTAATTCCATTGCTATCCCCTTACGCCTTCACAGCTGGTTTAATGATCAGGTCGCAGCCGGTTGCACCCGGAACACCACCTTTAACCAGCAGCAGGTTGCGCTCAGCGTCAACACGTACTACGTCCAGGCTCTGAACGGTTACACGCTCATTACCCAGCTGACCTGCCATTTTCTTGCCTTTGAACACTTTGCCCGGAGTCTGGTTCTGACCGATAGAACCCGGAACGCGGTGAGACAAGGAGTTACCGTGAGTCGCGTCCTGGGTACGGAAGTTCCAGCGCTTAACGGTACCGGCGAAACCTTTACCTTTAGAGGTACCGGTTACGTCAACTTTTTTAACTTCAGCAAACAGCTCAACGCTAATGTCCTGACCTACGGTGAACTCTTCGCCTTCTGCAAGACGGAATTCCCAAAGACCACGGCCAGCTTCTACGCCAGCTTTAGCGAAGTGACCCGCTTCCGGCTTGGTTACACGGTTAGCTTTTTTAGCACCGGTGGTAACCTGAACAGCACGGTAGCCGTCGTTAGCCAGGTCTTTAACCTGAGTAACGCGGTTTGCTTCAACTTCGATTACGGTTACTGGGATAGATACGCCATCTTCAGTGAAGATGCGGGTCATGCCCACTTTTTTACCGACTAAACCAATCATTGTATCAACCTCTCAATCGCTCGATGACCTGATTAACCCAGGCTGATCTGCACGTCTACACCGGCAGCCAGGTCCAGACGCATCAGAGCATCAACGGTTTTCTCGGTTGGCTCAACGATGTCAACCAGACGCTTGTGAGTGCGAATCTCGTACTGATCACGCGCGTCTTTGTTAACGTGCGGAGAGATCAGAACGGTAAAGCGCTCTTTGCGGGTCGGCAGCGGGATCGGACCGCGAACCTGCGCACCAGTGCGCTTGGCAGTCTCGACGATTTCCGCGGTTGATTGATCGATCAGACGATGATCAAACGCTTTCAGGCGGATACGGATTCTTTGGTTCTGCATGAGACCAGAGCTCCAATTATTTTATAAACGAAAAAAATTACTACCCATACCCATTTCGATTGATGGGGGAGTGTAATCGTTATTCACATAACCCCCATATCGGGAGTATTGTTGGCCAATAAGTAAATTCATCGGCCAGCTGATTCTCATTGAATCAGTCCTACCAAGATTAGGTAAGCCCGCGCATTATACTCAAATGCCAGTAAAACGCAATCTGAACTAAAAATAATCTGCGTTTATTTTCCGCCCTTCTCTTCTTGTTGTTGCTGCTCCTGCGTTGCCCTTTTCAGCCACTCTTCCAAAGGCAAATCCTGATTTTCCTTACCTAACTTCATGATTTCATGTTCGTCCATGACATCCGTCTGAGCTTCCTCAGGAGTCTCGTTTTCCATAGCAAGGGTATCTGCAGAAAGCCCGTACTCTGAATGCGCGTTGTCGTCATAGCTAGTCTGGCTAACAGCAGGAAGCGACCTGTTCTTATAGATGTAATGCAGCGGGGATTGCTTATAAGGAAGTGGGCGTTCTTCACTGATGGCTATCCGGTGACTCTGCCAGTTAAAGTATCCCAAATGGAGATAAGAACCCACTAACGCGCCAACACACAACAAAATGCCACCTGGCACCAGACAGTACAGACTTGTCCTGAACGAACGATGGGCGACCACCATCACCTTTTGTTTATTTACGTAGCTTGTGTACGCCGACAAATGAATATTTTGCATTTTTAACCTAGAAATCTTCTTCTGTGAGTAATACTGGCACGTTGCCGGTGCGTTTAGCGATTTGCACCAAGGTACTTTTACCTACCCGTCCATCAACAACGAGATTTTCCCGTTGCTGGAATAACGTGATCTTCTCAATCAATTCTTTGTCCCACAGACCCGTTTTACTGAAGGGTAGGTTAAGGATTTTGCTCAGCGTCATATCCAGCCACGCGGAATCGGCTTCAGGACTGGTTTTGTTGATGACGCTTTTGCCACCAGGAGTCTGTGGTAATAACTGAATATACTCGCCGCTCCACACTTCATTAAACCAGCTTCGCTGAACCGTCCACGTTTCGTCTTTAATAAGAATATCTAACGTTTCATCTGTTACCTTCACAACGGTAACGTAGAGGCTCTGTTCATCGACTTTAATGGGACTCAGCCAAGGAATGCCTACCTGGATTAGGATGTCTAGTGTTGCCTTACCTTTCTTACATGCCAGTTGTGCTCGTACAGCCTGATAACAGAAGGCATCAACAGTCGGCACGTTATAACCCCATACGTGAAAGAGTTGCTGCATCCCATGGCGCTCATTACTTACAACATCGCTCAGTGTTTTAGCCGACGCAGGGATCTCATGAAGCCTTTCGGAGAGCCTCGCTGGCATTGGAAGGTAAGGCTTTGCGTAGCTGAAATAAATCCATCCCAGTACGCTGCCCAGAAGCATGTAACACGCGATGAGTAGCGTGATAGATTGCCTTCTACGCGGCCTTAGTCCACGGGCTTCAATGCAGACTTTCATCTGCCGGTGCGTGACTATTGGTGTTTGTTCTGCATATGCGCTGTTAAGTGAATCTGCCGCAAGCTGATTAATGAGCCAAGGCACGCCACCGGAAGCGTTGTACAACAGTTTTGCGACAGGTTCGTTGAAAAGGGGAAGTGCCCCACCAGCTAATTGCAGCCGTTGGGACAGGTAATCTAAGGTTTCGGTAAAACTCAATGGCAACAGATGGTAATCAGCATGTGGGAGATCCAACTGCCGACGCCTGCCACCATGAGTCATTTTGCTCTTATATTCCTCTACCAACAGAAACGAAACATCGTGAGATTGTGGGTACCCTTTGAATGTTCGCAAAAATTCATAACTTTCTGCCATAAGGTTTTCAGCATTATCAATCACCACCAACCAAGGCCCGGCGGAGCTCTCGTGATGGCAAAACGCTTCTGCAATTCGCATAGACTGGATCGAGAGCGGTAATTTTTGCCATTTCTTCAAATGAAAATAGCAGGCTAGTAGTTGCCCGAGACTTTCACTGCCCTTTCCGGTCACCGGCGCTGCACTTAAGTTCAATACACGACATTGGCTCTGTCTAACAATTTCGTGCGCCAGACGCGTTTTACCAACGCCTTTCTTTCCACTGATTATCGCGATGCCCCCTTGATTTAACTTCTTGAGAAGAAAATCCTGAGCGGCCAATAAACGTATATTGTTGAGATAATCACCCTCTCCAAAAGGATGAGTGATAAATTTAAAATAGTCACAATACATGCCAATCCCCATCACTACCCACTCACCCATTCACCCAACAAATGCATTCAAATAAAGAATTCATCGGGATGAGTGAATCTAAAAACCAAGACGCACAACCCTAACTCATATTGAGCATGTATTAATGTGAATCAAAGTTTTTCTACGTATAATATAGCCTAATAAGCAATTCACTGGAATAATGAAAGTACATAGGAAAGTCCCAACACATGTATGCCATCATCAATAAAGCGTGTTGGTCAAAGATATCATTGAAAATGACAATATATATCGCAATAGTATTCATCTGCACAATAGTTTGCGGCTATACCATTTTTATCACTGTCATGAGCGGCGCATCAAAGGCAGGGACTGCTCACCCCATCGCTGGCACTGCTCAAACACGTATCAATATACCAGATACACTTTTCGAAAATCGAAAAAAAACGGTGATTAAAGAGACAGCACAGTCCACCAAGGGAATCAGTAAACTTCCATTATTCCTGAAAGGTATTCTGGCAAGTACCAGCAGCACACGCTCGCTGGCTATTCTGCAAGGCCCTTCAGGCCAGCACAGTTACCGTGAGGGCGAAAAACTTGCTGATGTGGAGAACGCATACCTGCAGTCAGTTAAATCTGATAGAGTTTTAATTCGGACTTCGCAAGGAATAGCGACTTTATATCTTGATGAAAAATCCAGCGATAATAAACACCAAACGCGGCCAAAACAGGAAGCGGGCAAAGAACAAGTAAAATATTTAATGCATTACCTGGTTGCCAATCCTGTATATAAAGACAAGGTGCTTTTGGGTTATAGATTCAACCCACGAGCAGGCAGTAACATTTATCTTAGAACAGGACTCATTCCAGGCGAGATAGTCATAAAATTGAACGGACAGTATCTCAACAATGTCACCACAGCAGATAAATACATTGAACAACTTGAAAATCTAAGAGATGTACAACTTACCGTTCTGAGAGAAGGACAACTTCAGAATATCTATATCAACTTAGCTACTATCGAAACATCGTTGGATGCATCAAGTCATGAAGAAATTCATTAACCCTCTCCTGGTAAAGGCATGCATTCTTTTTGTTGCCCTTCCGGGAATTGCCCACTCGGCAGAGTTTACTGCGAGCTTTAAGGGTACGGATATTAAAGAGTTTATTGATACAGTCAGTAAGAATCTGAATAAAACTATCCTTATCGATCCCGCCGTACAGGGAACCATTTCTGTCAGAAGCTATGATGTTTTGAATGAAGAACAGTACTACCAGTTTTTTCTCAGTGTATTGGATGTCTATGGTTTTGCGGTGATCCCCATGGATAACGGGCTGCTGAAGGTAGTGCGTGCAGCAAATGCCAAAATGTCAGGTGTTCCCGTTGCGGACAAAAACCAGCCCGGACAGGGAGATGAAATTATCACCCGTGTCGTGACGCTCCGTAATGTTCCAGTAAGGGAACTGGCCCCTTTGCTCCGTCAGATGAATGACAGCACTGGGGTCGGGAATGTCGTTCACTATGAACCCTCAAATGTTTTGCTGCTGACTGGCCGGGCGTCGGTGGTCAATCGACTGATTGATTTGGTCGAACGCGTTGACACGATGGGTGAGCAGCAACGGCAAACGATTAAACTCAGATACGCATCTGCCCCCGAAATAGCAGAGATGATGAACAATCTGATCCGTGAAGAATCCAAAGGGCAATCATCGACCATATTACAAGCCAAAATCGCCGCTGATGAGAGAACCAATACGTTAATCGTCAGCGGGCCTGAAGGCGTTCGTAGCCGCGCGGTAAAGTTGGTCAATCAACTTGATAAAGACCAGTCTTCTCAAGGTAACACCCGGGTTTTTTATCTGAAATATGCTAAAGCCGAGAAGATTGTTCCCGTTCTGACTGGTATTACTCAGGAGATAAAAGAAGGCAAAACGACTCAGTCTGCGGGCTCATCTACTAATACGATGAGTATAACGTCTGATGAACAGACCAACTCCATCGTTATTACTGCTCAGCAGGATGTGATGCAGTCACTCGAACAGGTCATCGCCAAGCTTGATATCCGCCGAGCACAGGTGTTAGTCGAAGCCATTATTGTTGAAGTACAGGATGGCAACGGGCTTAATTTGGGTATCCAGTGGAGCAATAACCAGGTGGGCGGAACACAGTTTACCGGAACCGGCGCACCGTTATCGACCGTTGCGGCTGGGGTACGCCAATACAAAAAAGACGGCGTTATCAGCAGTGATAATCCACTGAGCAGCACTTTGCAATCGTTCAACGGAATGGCAGCAGGTTTCTTTAGTGGCGACTGGAATGTTTTACTCACTGCCCTGGCGACCAGCAATAAAAACGATATTCTCGCCACACCAAGCATCGTCACACTCGATAATAAAGAAGCTTCATTCAACGTCGGCCAGGAAGTCCCTTCCCTGTCCGGTTCACAGACCACGTCCGGCGACAATATCTATAGCAGTGTTGTTTACAAAACTGTCGGCACTAAATTAAAGGTCACTCCACAAATTAATGAAGGAGACTCAGTCTTGATGGAGATCGAACAGGAAGTTTCCAGCGTTGATACCTCGACCAACTCTTCCCTTGGCCCCACCTTCAATACCCGAACCATTTCCAACGCGGTACTGGTTCGTACGGGCGAAACCGTGGTGATTGGTGGTTTACTGGACGACAGTACCAAAGAAACCAAATCAAAGGTTCCTTTGCTGGGGGACATCCCATGGGTGGGTAATTTATTCCGTTACACCAGCACTGAATCCGCAAAACGCAACCTGATGGTATTTATCCGGCCAACGATAATTCGAGATGATGAGGTTTACTCCTCTCTTTCCAATCAGAAATACTCGCATTTCCAGAAGATTCAGCAAATGCGTCAGGATGAAGATAACCAGGATCTGCTCACACCAAATTCCCGTACTGTATTACCTGATTACCCCAGGAATACTGCACCCAAAATGCCCGTTTCGGTTTCACCAAATGACGGCAAACCTCGTAATCCCTTCAGTGGATAAGCAATGAACAGGGAGAACGAATTACAACAGGCTGCTGTTGCGGAACAAACAGACCCGGTACTACCTTACGCCTATGCCAAACAAAAAGGTGTCACGCGCGTTGATAACGTGCTTTTTTGCCGGCAGGACATTTCAGTAGAGACACTGCTCGAAGCACGCCGGGTTATAGGTGAAATAACGGCGATTGAAATCGTGGCAACGGCCCTATTCGATGAAAAGTTATCTACAACCTACCAGCGCAGCAGCGGCGCCTCTCAACAAATTATTGATGATATCGATAATGAGGTTGATCTTCTGTCCTTGTCCGAAGACCTGCCTGATAACGAAGACCTGCTGGCCAGCGATGAAAATTCGCCAATTATCCGTCTAATCAATGCAGTGCTTTCTGAAGCTGTCAAAGAAGGTGCTTCAGATATTCATATCGAAACCTTCGAACGCATTCTCAGTATCCGCTTTCGAATCGATGGTGTCTTACGACAAATCCTGCAACCGGCCCGCAAGCTGGCTCCATTCCTGGTATCTCGTATCAAGGTCATGGCAAAACTGGATATCGCCGAAAAACGCTTACCTCAGGATGGACGAATTTCGCTGCGCATTGGGCACCGGGCGATTGATATTCGTGTGTCTACCATTCCCGCTCAATATGGCGAACGAGTGGTAATGCGTCTGCTGGATAAAAACAATTTGTGCCTCGATATCCCTCAACTGGGCCTGTCCGTTCACGATGAGCAACAGCTATCGGCATTAATCCGTAAGCCTCATGGGATCATTTTGGTCACCGGGCCGACAGGCTCAGGTAAAAGCACGACCTTGTATGCGATGCTCTCTGCACTTAACAATAACGAACGTAACATTCTTACCGTAGAAGACCCGATTGAATATGAACTGGAAGGCGTGGGTCAGACCCAGGTTAATCCACGCGTCGAAATGACATTTGCTCTCGGGTTACGGGCAATTTTACGTCAGGACCCGGATGTCGTGATGGTGGGAGAGATTCGCGACAGTGAAACAGCGCAAATCGCGGTACAAGCTTCACTGACCGGCCATCTGGTGATGTCAACGTTACATACCAACAGTGCGGTCGGCGCCATCACCCGTTTACGTGATATGGGTCTTGAACCTTTCCTTTTAGCCTCTTCATTATTAGGCGTGGTGGCACAAAGGCTTGTGCGGCGTTTGTGTCCGCAATGCGCCCAGCCGTCACCCTTAGACGAATCCCACACGCCTTTGTTCCACTTTTTATCTGAACCACCGACGTTCGTTTTTAAAGCTGTCGGATGCTCACAATGCCGCTTCACCGGCTATAAAGGCAGGACCGCTATTCATGAATGCATGGTTGTTGATAACGCTATCCGCCAGGCTATTCATGAAAATAAGGATGAATTTTTCATTGAAAATATCCATCGTAAAACAGCCTGTAGTCTGCGGGAGAATGGCCTGCTGAAAGCCATTAGCGGTGAAACTTCACTGGAAGAAGTCATCAGGGTCACTGCAGTACAAGAGATAGCCACGGGGGGAGTTACCCCATGAGCCGTTTCTCCTTTCATGCCATCTCCTTGACAGGCAAGCCGCAGCGCGGCGTTATTGACGCCGAGTCTGTCCGCCAGGCACGCCAGATTGTGCGTGAACAGGGTTTAACCCTCCTTGAAATAAAACAAATCGGTAACACGCTGACCGCCAGCAGTATTAAAAACAAAGGATTAAAAACCCGCGTACCTTCACATGTAGTCTCATTGTTCTCCCGACAGCTCGCCACATTGACGAATGCGGCCCTGCCCGTAGAAGCCGCGCTGGCCGTTATTGCCCGGCAAACCGAGCACAGAGGACTCGCGCAAGTGCTTACAGCCATACGCAATAAAGTAGTGGAGGGGCATACACTTGCCCATGCTTTGGCCGATTTCCCGCGTATTTTTGACCCAATGTTCAGAACGCTGGTTACGGCGGGTGAAAGAACCGGTCAGCTCGGCAGCGTGCTGGAAAAAATGGCGGATTACTATGAAATCCGTCAGCAAATTAAAAGCAAACTGTCGCAGGCCATGATCTATCCGACCATGCTCACAGTCGTCGCCATCCTGGTCATTGTTATTTTGCTGGTTGCCGTCGTCCCGCAAATCATCGAACAGTTTGTGCATATGAAACATACGCTGCCGATCACAACTCGTATTTTAATCGGTATCAGTGGTTTCTTAGAGCATGCCTGGTGGCTGATTGCACTGGGGATCGGGGCGGTTATTGGCACCTTCAGGCTTGCTCTGCGCCGTAAAAGTCATCTCATGCGTTTTCATACGGCATTGCTCAATGTTGTCGTTCTCGGGCCACTGATCAAGGCGATAAACAGTGCACGTTATGCCCGTACGCTCAGTATTTTACAGTCAAGTGGCGTCCCTTTACTCGACGCAATGAAAATCTCGATTGAAGGCGTAACCAATCTGCGGATCCATTATTTGCTTGCCCAGGCGGCAGAAAATGTTCGTCAGGGGAACTCACTTTTTTCGGTGCTGGAACAAACCCGTCTCTTCTCACCCATGATGCTGTACATGATTGCCTCAGGTGAACAAAGCGGACGCCTTGGCGAACTCATGGCTCACGCGGCAGACAACCAGGACAAGCTGATGCAACACCGGCTTTCTATGGCATTGGCACTGTTTGAACCGCTTTTGATAGTCGTTATGGCCAGCATCGTTTTGTTCATCATCATGTCGATCCTACAACCCATTCTCCAGCTTAATAACCTGGTCAGCTAAAGGAACAACTCAATGTTAAACATGCAAAAAAAACATCAAGTTATCGCTAAAAGACAACAAGGATTCACGTTAATTGAGCTGATGGTCGTCATCGTCATTCTAGGCGTGCTGGCTGCACT
Organism: Pantoea sp. sgz302252; assembly: GCF_047713085.1. Classification (NCBI taxonomy): domain Bacteria; kingdom Pseudomonadati; phylum Pseudomonadota; class Gammaproteobacteria; order Enterobacterales; family Erwiniaceae; genus Pantoea; species Pantoea sp. sgz302252. The sequence continues at coordinate 10,543 of NZ_JBLFJW010000038.1, read as the reverse complement.
CGTTGTTCCCAATGTGATGGGCAACAAAGAACGGGCTGATACTCAAAAAGCAGTCAGCGACATCGTCGCTCTCGAGAACGCCCTGGACATGTATAAGCTGGATAACCATCGCTATCCAACAACCGAACAGACGCTTGAAGCTCTTGTCACCTTACCCACTATCGACCCAGTGCCGACTAATTACCGTAGTAACGGCTACATAAAACGTTTACCGGTCGATCCCTGGGGCAACGACTACATGTTGCTCAGCCCTGGTGATCATGGGGACATTGATATCTTTTCTGCCGGGCCAGACAGTGAACCGGATACAGCGGACGATATAAAGAACTGGGCTCAGAAGGATAAATAACCTTGTCTTCGGCCAAACAATCAGGTTTTACGCTACTGGAGATACTGATGGTGCTGGCAATCTTCGCCATTGCCACCGGAATTGTCGTCATGGTTTTACCGTCCGACAACTCACAAGTCCAACGCGCGGAGCAAATGAAGGAAGTGATGGAATATGCTGCTAAGCGCGCAGTACTGGAAGGAAAGCCACTCGGGCTTTCTTTAACACCCAACGCTTATCAGCTTGTCGTTTTGGGAGCAACTTTGTCGTTAATACCGCAGAAGCGTGAGCCGCAGTGGGCAAAAATTGAATCTGCCCGTATGCCTGTCAGTGGTGTATTTACGGAAGAAGAAGCACTCTCGCTTGCTCCGCTGTCGCTCAATAAATATATCAATCATCCACCGCAAATTGTATTTATGCCCGACGGAACGCTTTCAGTATTTGAACTCAGCTTTTCATCTTCTGCATCTGAACCACCTTGTTGCAGCATCATTTCTGAAGGACGGTTACCACTGATATTCAATGTCAGGAGGCTTGAGAAATAATGCATACCTCATCAAAGCCTGGAGCTCAAAATCAACATGGTATGACCCTGCTTGAAGTGATCATTGCCCTCGCAATCTTTGCCACGGCGGCTCTGGCGCTACTTAACAGTATGAGTTCACAAATGAGCGCAGTAGATCATTTTCGAACCTCCCTCTTTGCCAGTTGGGTTGCCGAAAATACGCTAATAGAAATGCAGTTTACACCCGGGAAGAAAGAAAAAGAGCAAGTGGTGCTGGCTGAACAGCAGTGGTTTGTTGAACAACATCATACCCTTGATAAAGAGAGCAACATGCTCCAAAACCTGGTACTCGTTCTTCAATCTGAAGATGCCCGTGCGTCAATCCTTTCAGTCAGCAGTTGGACTCAGATAACGGCAGGTAAACCATGAGACGCCAACTGGCAGCGAAACAACACGGTTTCACGCTGATAGAAGTTATGATTGCAATGGCGATATTTTCGCTGCTAAGCCTGCTGGCCTATCACATCCTTTCTGCGTCAGTTAAAAGCAGTGAAATAGCACAAGAACACACTGCACGACTGGCCGAAATTCAGACTGCATTTTCTTTATTGGAACGGGATTTTATCCAGATATTGCCACGACAAACAGATGATGAAAAAGCCTTTTTATCAACAACTAAAACATCACTGAGCTTTACTACCATTGGCAGTTACTCTGCGGCAGCGCCTTTATCTGCCAGCGATCTTGCCCGGGCAACCTGGACATTTACCGACAATACTCTGACTCGTAGCGCCCAATCTTTGCCTTCCCGACCAAATGCATCGCGAATAACTCCCTTTATCCTGCTGACAGGGGTAAATTCCCTGCACTGGCGATTCTACTCCAGCGAATGGACCGACAGTTGGAGCAAAACGGATGCTTTCCCCAAAGTCATCGAACTGGTTGTCACGCTGGAAGACATGGGCGAAATACGCCGGTTGTTCCTCCTGCCCGAAACGCTTGAAGCAACGAAAACGGACATAGCTGACAAAACATCCGTTACAAAGCCTGAACCCGTGCCCCAAAATCCTGTTAGCGGGGGAATGTTTCAATAATGAGTAAACAACAAGGTGTCGCACTGCTGATCGTTTTAATGATCCTTGCCATTATGGCCGCATTAGCGGCAAAAATGACGCTGCAATTTCAGGTCAGCCAGCAGCGTCAAAGCTGGTTACTCAATCAACAGCAATTACGCTGGCTGACCTTTGCTGCCGAAGAAATTGCCCTACCTCAACTGCGCAACGAACTGACCGAAAACCCTAACTACAATAGTCTTGATCAGTTTTCCGCTCAGGCAGGACATTTCGCCGGACAGGACGGGTTTTCAGTAGACTATATTGTTACGGATGGCCAAAACTGCTTTAACCTTAATAGCCTGCGTAATAACCAGCCTGACACGAAGATGGAGGGTGAACCATACAATACGCAGGTACTGAAGCAGCTGCTGCTCAATGCGCGGGCAACCTCAGTTCAAGCCGACCGCTTCACCGATACCCTCAGCGATTATCTTGATGCTGATAACAATGTTCGAACTTCTGGTGCTGAATCAGAGTATTACGAAAAGCTGATACCGCCCCGCTCCGCAGCTAACCAGCGTCTTTTTTCTTTGAATGAACTGGCGTTGCTACCAGACCTTCCTCTTCTGCCGCTTAAACAGATCCGTCATCAGCTTTGCACACTCCCCGAAGAGTCCCAGCAAATTAATGTGAATACGCTTACCGAAGAACAAGCTCCTCTTTTAAGTGCTTTATTTCTTGGCGGTATCAATCAGGAGACTGCAACACGATTAATTTCACTGCGGCCGCGTAAAGGATGGGCCTCCGTTGATACATTTCTGGAAGAGGTTAAAAGACAGCGATTTAGTCTGGAAATTAGAACCGATGAATTAAAACCATTACTGACAGTACGAAGCCAATACTTTGTTCTCTATACGCTGGGCAGAATTGAAGAGCAGCAAAATGCCATGAGCAGCTTTGTGCAATTCAACCCAAAGGATTCAAAAATCAAAATTTATCAGCGACGTTATCGGGTAATTGAGTAAATGGAAAAATATCATCCGGCCAACAGGCTGTTTATCAGAGTAGGCTCAACGCCAGATCACCCGCTCTATTGGTTAACTGAAACCGTCGAATGTGATGAATATATTCATTACCTGCCTGATACTAAGCACTTATCAGAACTGTCCACACAACCTGGTGCACAAAATGCCTGTTTGTTCATCCCAGCCAGTGAAGTGATTTTTCGAGAGATCATTCTGCCTGCGCGCGCGGGTAAGAATACCCGGCAGACTATTGGGTATCTGACAGAAGAAAGCATTGCCAGCGATGTTGATACGCTGCACTGGATTGAACTTTATCGTCAGGAGCAGACGCTGTTCGTGGCTGGTGTGGAAGGCGCTTTTTTAAGAGATTGGCTGCAGCGACTTAACGATGCCGGTCTGACTGCAAGGCACGTTTACATAGATGCGCTACTGCTACCTCTGCCTGATGAAGGCTGGTCGATAACTCGCCTTGATAATCAGTGGCTACTTCGACAATCAGCACACTCAGGTTGTCTGGTAGAACAGGTATTACTCGACACATTGCTGGACATCGCAAAGCCCGTGGCATTGCACTATTACGGGCATGAACAAAATATTCCTTCCGACTGGATTCGCGCAGATTTGCCCTTCCATCCTCTGATTATGATGAAAAATAGCAGCCAGTCCGCAGTGAACCTGCTACAAGGCGAGTTCACGGTACGCGAAGAAGATCCGGCATGGGGCCGCCATCTGCAGCGGGTGGCATCAGGTATGGTGATATTCACGCTGATATTGATTATCAGTGCCAAACTTTTCAACTGGTGGCAGCTTTCACAGCAAGAATCATTGCTAAAACACGAGATCCTGGCGCTGTACCAAAGTTGGTTCCCGCAGGACAAACATACCCATAACCTGAAGTTTTATTTTGAACAAAATATGAAAAATGCACCAACCACCTTTCTTCCTGAGCTAGCAAAGCTAACCGCTTATCAAGAGAAGAACCCACAAATTGCCATCGATAAATTAGCGTTTCAGCAGAAAATGGAACAGTTCACTTTGCAGATTACTGCCGGCGATCGTGCGGCGATTGATGCTTTTGTCGAATTAACAGCCAATGATTTTCACTTTGCCATTTCTAATTTAGCCCCATCTTCATCAGGTATCACCGCAACGCTGATTCAGCGGGATAAATCATGAAACAGTGGCTGATGCTGAAAAATGAACGAGAGAGACGGATGATACTGATTGCCGCATTTATGTTGGCAGTGATCGTTGTCTGGTTCGGGATTTTAACACCGCTCAACAATCAGATCGCCAAATCGCGGATCCAGGTCAATGCGCAACGCAACCAACTGGAATGGATGGTTAAGCAGACACAACGCCCTGGTGTCCCCTCCAGGCAAAGGACCGAGAAAGAAAAATTGACGGAAGTCATTAATGCCTCAGCCATTCGCTTATCTCTGCAATTCTCTAAAATCCTCGCTGATGAACGAGGAGTCACTGTTAGCCTGGAACAAATTTCTTATTCCACACTCTTGCGCTGGCTTGAAGTTCTCAACAACGACTACGGCATTCAGGTCGTAGCAATAACGATAGTCTCCGGGCAAGTAGGTAGTGTCAGTGTTCAACAACTTACACTCCATTAACGAGTCAATGAAATAACAAGGAATATACTTCATATGAACGAAGGATGGCAGTAAATGGCGTATATCACATCATTACCCGCAGGGTTTTATCACACCTGTATTACTATTTTAGGCTTGCTGATGGGTAGTTTTCTCAACGTCGTCGTCTATCGCTTGCCGTTGATGATTCAGAATGATGATACCCAGTCCGCGCATAATTTTAACCTGAGTGTTCCGGCATCGCATTGCCCGTCCTGTAAACACTCGCTGAAATACTGGCAAAATATCCCCTTGCTGAGCTGGCTGCTGTTACATGGAAAATGCCACTATTGCAGCGTAACAATCCCCAAACGGTATACCCTTACCGAAGTGGGTTGTGCCACTATGTTCCTTGGCCTCTCATTCCTGTTTACAACACCGCTGAGTTTAGTGAGTGCATTGCTGCTTTTTTGGTTTCTTCTGGCACTCAGCCTGATTGACCTCGCAACTTACCTGCTTCCTGACAGCCTGACCCTGCCACTGCTCTGGACGGGATTACTCATGCATTCCATTTCCAGCGAGGTGACACTTCAGGATGCAGTGTATGGTGCTGTCGCAGGCTATCTGATGTTGTGGATCTTGTACTGGGGAGTCAAGTTAATCAGCGGCAAAGAAGGAATGGGATACGGTGATTTTAAACTGCTCGCGGCACTGGGTGCCTGGATGGGTTGGCAGATGTTGCCATACTTGTGCATTCTCGCCGCGATGGCGGGTATCGTTTTCGCTCTGGTACGGGTTGGGCGTTATAAAATGTTAGTGCAAATTCCTTTTGGCCCTTGCCTGTCGCTGGCCGGTGCACTGGTTTACATCAGCCAGCAAAGCAGAATAATCTGGCTGATGTTTAGCTAAGTCTGCAAAGACTATTGGGATTCTTCCTTTAACTGGGACTGGATATAATTCTGAATGCCAATACGTCCTATGAGTGCCAGTTCAGTTTCGAGCCAGTCGATGTGATGCTCTTCATCTGCCAGGATGTTGATCATTAAGTCACGGCTCACATAATCATGAGCCGCGTTGGCGTGAGCAATGCCAGCGCGTAAATCTTTCGCCCCTTCAAGTTCCAACAGCAAATCAGACTTAAGCATCTCCTCAACATCTTCACCAATACTAAGCTTACCAAGATCCTGCAAGTTTGGGAGACCTTCCAGGAAGAGGATCCGTTCAATGTAGAGATCCGCATGTTTCATTTCATCAATGGATTCGTGGTATTCGATACCATTGAGACGCATTAGCCCCCAGTTTTTAAACATACGGGCATGCAAAAAGTACTGATTGATAGCAACCAGTTCATTTCCAAGAAGTTTATTGAGATGAGCAATGACTTTTTTATCGCCTTTCATACATAACCCCTCCGTTCCGGTATCTAAAGCGTAGATCCGGTTCAGAGTAAGTCAAAGAAACACTAACTTTTTAGCGATGATTTTTCGGCAATATTGCCAAACTGTGTTATCTGCTGTAATTCATCTTTCATTATCTGGCGCGCAACTCGAATGCACTTACCGCATTGCATACCCAGCGGAACAAACGTTCTGAGCTGCTGAAATGTCCTAGGCTGATAGCGGCGAACGGCCTGCCGTATCGCTTTATCACTGACACTGTGGCATAGACACACGTACATAGAAACCACGCATTGAACAAATCCTGAATTAACTTTAAATGAGAATGGTTATTATTGCAATGTCAGGGACAATTATTTTCAAAGCATGTTATTTCTCTGTGCAAAAAGGGCCGGTAATCCTTTAGGGAAACCAGCCCTTGCATTCACTTCACTCTCAATCCTCGAAGATCAATATCTCAGAAAAAGTAAGATATCATTTTGCCAATACTTCCGGCGTAATGGCCAGTTGAGACAAGACTTTCAAACGTTTTGAGTTTGGTTCGCTTCCATCAGCAACGACAAATAAATACTCATCACCGACTTTTACCTTTGAAAGATCATATGTTGAATAGTAGCGGGACTTCATTAAATCCGCGACCATATAGCTATTTTGACTGGTATGATGGGCCACACCGTTCATCATATAAACTGAACCTGAAAGTTCTGAGCTGGTGATGTTTCCATTACTGTCTTTATGGTCAATAACCATATTTAAATATTGCCTTGTCTGCTGAAGTGATGGATCAACTTCAACGTTAAAGTGGAGTTGCCCATTAACCTTATCGAAATAAGTTTGTTTTACGTCCCGGCTCTCTGCAGTATTCAGCATAGCCTGTGTGACAGTTAAACTGGTATAAACCTTGCTTTCATCTGCAGCATCAGCAATGCTAACCTGCACGTTGGGTTCAAGAAAAACACTCATCGAGATACAAACGCTGACTTCCTCACCACCTGTATCTCCTTCAGTACAATCACCAGCACCACCGAATCCTTTACCGTTGCCAAAAGTATAATCTCCAACCTTACCGGTTGTAGGGCTCGGTACCAACAACTTGAACTCTTTATTATTGAAACTGGTGCGATCAATCTTCCATTTCAATACCGCTACCGGAGAATCATTGACATCGTCACGCGCCGCCTGAAAATCTGTGATATGTGGTTGATCAGCTGCCGAAGTAAGAATTGTTTTAACAATGCTACCTAATTCATGCTGCGATGTATCACCGCTCAGATCCCATATTATTGCCCCACCAAAGCTTTGGGTATTAATGTAATCTACTTTTTCCTGAACAGATTGCGGGTCATCGTAAGTCAGGAATTCTTTCGTTTTGGCATTATAGAGATAAGGTACTCCAGATTCACTATCCCAGTAACGAGTGTAATCGGCACTGGCCGCTTTGTCTTTAAGAACATACCACGGGTTAGTTCCGGTAAATTCGCCCACGTCATCCCATGCACCATGAACTGTCGCGGAGCCAGTAGCAAATAACCCCGGCAGATCAGGAACGATTTCAGTAGGAGCCACATCGCCCCAACCACGACCATAGAATGGGATTCCCATCATCAGCTTATTTTTTGGCACCTGCCAGGTAGTCACATATTCCTGCATTGCAGATGAGGCGTTAAGCTTAGGATCGGTATCCTTGCTGTTGGCATATAATGGCGCGTTATGGCCCGTGACTGGCTCAAATGCACCGTGTATGTCATAGGCCATCACATTTACTGAATCCAAAAGCGGTGCGGTAACGACAGGATTGATAAACTCTATATTCTTATAATTAGTGGTCACTGCTGCAGATAACTGATAATACCAGTCGTCTTGTAAACCAGCAGCATCCAGTTTGCTACGCAACAAAGTAATCAGGTTGGTAAACTGGTTTTTCTCCTGATCATTATCTGGATACTCCCAGTCGATATCGACACCGCGGAATTTCCATTTCAACATGTAATCTACGATACTTTGCGCTAAGCGCTCTGTGGCTTCTGGTGTTACGGTAGCGGCCTCGAATGCCCCTTCTTGTGAATTATCCCATCCGCCTACCGATAGCATATTGGTAATGCCCTGGTGGTTCGAATCCTTCGCAATTTGTTTCATCAACGTAGGTGCTTGAGCAGTATCGTGAGCTGTAACAACACCATTTTCAATGACAGCAAAACCATAATTCAAATGTGAGATTTGTGAATAATCAATTTTATCCGGTGTAAAATTGTTATGAGCATCATAAACCCCCCATTCAGGGAAATAGCCAATAACTTTACGTTGCTGTGCGACTGACTTTTTTTGAGAAGCTTGATAATCTAATGCTTTCTGGCCAGTCCAGGGAGTAAAGTAAAAAGTGCCGAGTATATTTTCTCGTAGGTTTGTCGGCTCACCCTTTAACCAAACTGAATTTTCACCGGGGATTTCACCTGGGTTAGCCCACCATTGATTTGTCCAGTAGTAATCGTTATAACGGACCGTTGTTTGAGGCGTGCTGTAGGTACTGTTAGCGTCATAAAGGGGAGTTTGGATAACTTTAGAATCCATGTTAGCCACAATGACTGTGGTGGTCCCCGGGAAATTATTACCTACACCAGCATCTACGCCGTCAGCAGTAGTATCAAACCCAAGCCACTCTTCGCCATTATCTGTCGTACGCATCATGGTTATACCATTGGTTCCCTCCATACGGTTCTCATCATCATTTGCGACTAATGTCGCCATCGCATTTGCGGAGATTAAGCAAGTCGACAGTGACAATCCAATCATTATTGAAACTAATTTTATCTTCATAAACATTCCTTATTTATATAATTAATACGCAATACATTAAGTAAATGTGATGGGTAATGTAATCGATAATAATTAGATATAAAAATGCTAATATTCAATGCAAAACTTTGTTATATACAATAATAATATATATTTAATTTTTAATTTAGAGAAAAAAATGAATGCCTTTTCATTTAACATACAAAATAATAATGAATTCCGATAATTATCGCCTCCTCCGGAGGGGCAAAAGGTGACAACAAAAAGGGTGCCGAAGCCCGCTTCAGACTACTGGCAAAGTCCTGGTCGAAAGGTCGAGGCGTTGATCTAATAAGGTCAGAACTATTAATGGACTGACCGCTATGTTCAGCGCCCCTCCCCACAGCAACACCAAGTTGAAATCCCCCGTCCGATGTACGACTCCCCGAAGATCATATGGGCAGCCTGTGGCGAATAATGCCTATGCGGATGGACCTGAAGCAGGAGATGAGCATCGCGCTGGCACCGGGCTATAAGCGGCAATTATGGGACGAGGCGATAAAGCAGGCGAATAACCCGCGGTAGTCGAAATGGGGCGAAAAGGTGTACGAGCGCAAATAAATAGTGGAGCATAGCTATACGGATGCGAAGCAACATCACGAGTACCGGTATGCACGCGACATTAAGTGCCAACTTGCAACGACGTGCAGAACCTGAAAAAGATGGCGCTGCGGGCGCTTTTTGTTAGTTTTTTAACGTCAGAGCAGTTTATGGACAATATGTCAGACAGGAAAGGCTATGTAATAGCCTGTAAGGACAGGGAAGAGAGAATATCGCGTTCGCGACCTGCGGTTACTGATAAAATAGAACCCCACAAAAAACATGGGGTTCGTCAGCGATCTCAAGGGTGCCGAAGCACCCTTTTTCTGCAAAAAATATCAATAATTAGCTGATAACTTTAGCAACAACGCCCGCGCCAACGGTACGGCCGCCTTCACGGATTGCGAAACGCAGACCGTCATCCATCGCGATTGGGTGGATCAGGGTAACAACCATTTTGATGTTGTCGCCTGGCATGACCATCTCTACGCCTTCTGGCAGTTCGATGGTACCGGTCACGTCAGTTGTACGGAAGTAGAACTGTGGACGGTAGCCTTTGAAGAACGGAGTATGACGGCCGCCTTCGTCTTTGGACAGGATGTACACTTCAGATTCGAACTTGGTGTGTGGCTTGATTGAGCCTGGCTTCGCCAGTACCTGACCACGTTCGATTTCTTCACGTTTGATACCACGCAGCAGAACACCAACGTTCTCACCAGCACGGCCTTCGTCCAGCAGTTTGCGGAACATTTCAACGCCAGTACAGGTCGTTTTCGCGGTTTCTTTGATACCCACGATTTCTACTTCTTCGCCAACTTTAACGATACCGCGCTCTACACGACCGGTAACTACAGTACCACGGCCGGAGATGGAGAATACGTCTTCGATTGGCAGCAGGAACGGCTTGTCAATCGCACGCTCTGGTTCCGGGATGTAAGAATCCAGGAAGCCAGCCAGTTCGATGATTTTCGCTTCCCACTCTGCTTCGCCTTCCAGCGCTTTCAGCGCAGAACCACGAACGATCGGAGTGTCGTCACCTGGGAAATCGTACTGAGACAGAAGTTCACGAACTTCCATTTCTACCAGTTCCAGCAGCTCTTCGTCATCAACCATGTCGCATTTGTTCAGGAACACGATGATGAACGGAACGCCTACCTGGCGACCCAGCAGGATGTGCTCACGAGTCTGAGGCATAGGGCCGTCAGTCGCAGCAACAACCAGGATCGCGCCATCCATCTGAGCCGCACCGGTGATCATGTTTTTAACATAGTCGGCGTG
>NZ_JBLFJW010000037.1:26172-49491 GCF_047713085.1 Pantoea sp. sgz302252 | reverse complement strand
TGGTCAGTTGAATGACACGCCCGGCATCATCATATGCCATCTGCCGGGTCAGGCTGCCGGAAGTGGTACTGACCGGTCGCCCGGCGGCGTCGAACTGCGTTTCCCGGCGGGTGCTGTCCGGGAGCACCGTCGCAGTCAGGTCGCCTGCGGCGTTGTATTCATTGCGGGTCTGATGCCCTGCCGCATTCGTCTGGCTGACCAGTCTGCCACGGGCGTCGTACTCACGCTGCAGGCTCAGCCCTTCCTCCCCGGACACCGCCGTCAGTTGCCCGAAGCGGTCGTATTCATAGCGCGTTTCATACCCGGAGCAGTCGGTGAAGGTCAGCAACTGGCCGTACCGGCTCCAGGTCATCTGCTGCAGGCTGCCGGTGGCGTCTTCACGGCTGGCGGGAAGCCCGGACTGCGGGTCCGGGTAGGTATATCTGACCGTATCGCCGTGACGGTCCGTTTCAGCCGTTAGCCGCCCCTGTGCGTCATATTCCCGTTGACTACGCAGACCGTCCGGGTAGGTGGTGCGGATAAGCTGCCGCTGCGGGCTGTAGCTGAAGGTGGTGATTCTGCCATCGGGGCTGACGATGGCATCTAACAGCCCGGCGCCCGGGCTCAGCCGGAACGCCGTCTTTCGTCCGGCCGCATCAGTCTGCGCCACCAGCCGGCCGTAGGGGTCGAACTCGCTGTGAGTCACTGAACCGTCGGCGAACACCTTCTTCACCACCCGCTTCAGGCCACCTTCACCTTCGGTGTGCAGCACCTCCTGTCGTTTCAGGCTGTCGGTAATGATGACCCGGTCTTTTTCATACACGTACGCGTAACTCAGGCCTGCCGGGTTGTGCTGCGCCGTCACCCGACCTGCCGCATCGTAGCGATACTGCGTGGCCGGACGCCCGGCGTAATGGTGTGCCACCATCCGGCCAGGAAATTGTTCATCGTAAGCAAAATGACGCGTCTGCGTGCCGCTGTGGTCATGGACGGCGGTCAGCTCACCACGCGGGGAGTACGCATAGCGCACCAGCGGCCGGGCGGGTAAATCCTGCGGATATTCCGGGTCCTGCGTCAGCCACACCTCCGTCAGGCGGATGCCGGTATCGGCCCCGTAGCGGGTCTGCGGCACGTCAGGAAGCCGTGCGTAGTTCAGCCCGAAACGGCGACCTGCACCGTCGGTCACCGTCATTATCGCCCCGGCAAAGACCCCGTCAGCGGCGCGCTGAAAACTGAGCGTCCGGCCAAAACTGTCCACCAGCCCGGTCAGCACCCGGTACGGCGGCAGCGGCGCGGGCAGCACCTCATCCGCCTGTGGCACACGCTCACGCCAGCCTAAAATCCACCATGGTCCCTGCAGGCTGCTGGTCGCCAGATAAACGTGCGGACTTAGGCGCAGGGCCTCCGGCAAAATACTCCACAGCGTCGCCAGCGGATGACCGTCATACAACTTCGCCACCCCGCCGCGCGCCAGCCAGAAAGACTCGCTGCGGCTGAACGCCAGCTCTCCCGGCAGCAGCGGTTCGAAGTGAATGCTGCGCCCGCCGTTGTCGTTGAGGATGAGTTCGCCCGGCGTAAGCTGCAGATGAATATCGGAAGGGGCTTTCCAGCCCGGACCGAACACCCCGACCGGGGCCGGGGTACGGGTCTGGTAGCTGCTGTAGGTGCGGGAGAGCACAAAGGGCATCGGGCCCGGCAGGGCAAGGTCGGCCTCATCGGGCAGGACTTTGGCGCCGGGCAACGGGTTCACCGGACTCCCGGACACCACCCCACCCGGGCAAACCGAGCAGGCCACACCGGTCGGCGCGCCAATCATTACCCCGAGTGAGCCCTGCACAATCGGGCCACCGATGGCCGTCATATCTCCCTGTCGTGCCGCCGGTTTGCCACTCATGACCCTGTCCTGTTGAATAATGATAATGGACGGATTTTACTCAGGGGATAACGTAAAGAACTGTGATTTGCCTCACGCGTGTAAATATAATTAATTGTTTTAAAACGAGTTTATTGGCATGGCAAATGAGTGACACTCAAGAGATTTGTGTAGGCTATGTGAAAGGATCTCACTGTTTCCTAAAAACGCAGTCGCTATCATAGTCTGTGAAATTACTCCAAGGTGCCATGGTCGGCTTTAATGTGCATTTCCACAGCCTGGCGAGTGCATCTGTGACGGCGATGTTTAGCTGAAAAGCGTGTCGGGTGGCGCTGCGCTTACCCGACCTACAACACCGTGATTTTGTAGGCCCGGCAAGCTTTGTGCCGCCGGGCAATCATTACAACACCGTTGGCACCAACTTCTGCAACTGAGCCTCAGCCAGCATCGCAATCGCGGCTTCAATATCCGGGGCAAAATAGCGGTCCTGCACATAGTGCGTGACTTTCTCGCGCAGCAAATGACGCGCTTGTTCCAGCAACGGACTGGTGGTTAAGCCTTCGCGCATATCGATGCCCTGCACTGCCGCCAGCCATTCCACCGCAATCACGCCGCGGGTGTTGGCTGCCATTTCCCACAGACGACGACCGGCGGCAGGAGCCATGGACACGTGATCTTCCTGGTTTGCCGACGTTGGCAAGCTATCGACACTGTGCGGATGCGCCAGCGCTTTGTTTTCGCTGGCAAGGGCTGCAGCCGTCACCTGCGCAATCATAAAGCCGGAGTTCACACCGCCATTTTTGACCAGGAACGGCGGCAGCTGCGACATATGGCTGTCCATCAGCAGCGCGATACGACGCTCCGCCAGCGAGCCAATTTCAGCAATGGCCAGCGCGATATTGTCCGCCGCCATTGCTACCGGCTCAGCGTGGAAGTTACCGCCAGAAATGACTTCGTTTTCATCGGCAAACACCAGCGGGTTATCCGACACGGCGTTGGCTTCGGTCAGCAGCACTTCCTTCGCCTGACGAAGTTGCGTTAAGCACGCGCCCATCACCTGCGGCTGACAGCGCAGGGAATACGGGTCTTGCACCTTGCTGCATTTCGCGTGCGATTGTGACACTTCGCTGGCATCGGTCAGCACATGACGGTACAACGCCGCCGCATCAATTTGCCCGCGTTGACCGCGCGCTTCGTGAATTCGGGCGTCGAAAGGACGACGCGAACCCAGCGCCGCTTCTGTCGTCAGCGCGCCGCAAATCACGGCAGAACTGAATAACTCTTCTGCTTCAAACAGGCCGCGCAATGCAAAAGCGGTGGAGGCCTGAGTGCCATTAAGCAGCGCCAGCCCTTCTTTCGCCGCCAGCGTGAGCGGTTCCAGCCCGGCTTTTTTCAGGGCTTCTGTTGCTGGCAGCCATTCTCCTTGCCAGCGGGCTTTGCCTTCACCCAGCAGTGTTAATGACATATGCGCGAGCGGGGCCAGATCGCCTGAAGCGCCCACGGAGCCTTTCGCCGGAATGCACGGGTAAACTTCATGATTCACCAGCGCCATCAGCGCTTCAATCACGCTCAGACGAATGCCAGAGAACCCACGCGCCAGGCTGTTGATTTTCAGCACCATGATCAGACGAACCATCGCGTCGTCCAGCGCTTCGCCCACGCCCGCCGCATGGGAAAGCACCAGCGAACGTTGCAGGTTTTCCAGATCGTTTGTCGCGATGCGGGTGGAAGCCAGCAGGCCAAAACCGGTGTTGATACCGTAAGCGGTGCGCCCTTCAGCCATAATCGCGTTGACGCACGCCACGCTGGCGTTGATGCCCGGCACAGCGCTGTTATCCAGCGTTAGCTTATGGGGATGGCGGTAAACATCCTGCAGTTGTGCGAGGGTCAGTTGGCCCGGAATCAGGTTGAGTGTGTTCATTATTTCTGCCCCTGGGTTGCAGCAATCATCGGTAAATTAAGCCCTTGTTCAGCGGCGCATTCTACCGCGATTTCATAGCCTGCGTCCGCATGTCGCATGACGCCAGTGGCCGGATCGTTATGTAATACTCGGGCAATACGCGCAGCCGCTTCATCGGTGCCATCGCAGACAATCACCATACCCGCATGCTGAGAGAAGCCCATTCCCACGCCGCCACCGTGGTGCAGAGACACCCAGGTCGCCCCGCTCGCCGTATTCAGTAAAGCATTCAGCAGCGGCCAGTCAGAGACGGCGTCAGAGCCATCACGCATGGCTTCGGTTTCGCGGTTCGGGCTGGCGACTGAGCCAGAATCCAGGTGATCGCGACCAATCACAATCGGCGCAGACACTTCACCCGAATGCACCATTTCGTTGAACGCCAGCCCCAGCTTTTGCCGCCACTCCAGCCCCACCCAGCAGATACGGGCAGGCAGGCCCTGGAAGCTGATGCGCTCACGCGCCATATCCAGCCAGCGGTGCAGGTGTTTATCGTCCTGAATAATCTCTTTCACTTTGGCGTCGGTTTTGTAGATATCCTGCGGATCGCCGGAAAGCGCCACCCAACGGAACGGGCCGATACCACGACAAAACAGCGGGCGAATATAGGCCGGCACAAATCCCGGGAAATCGAAGGCATTGGTCACGCCCATCTCTTTTGCCATCTGGCGAATGTTGTTGCCGTAATCGAAGGTCGGAACGCCCTGGGCACAGAAAGCGAGCATGGCTTTGACGTGCTCTGCCATCGACAGCTTGGCGGCTTTCACCGTGCCTTGCGGATCGCTTTCGGCTTTCTGCTGATAGCTTTCCCACGTCCAGCCCTGCGGCAGATAACCGTGCAGCGGATCGTGCGCACTGGTCTGGTCGGTGACCATATCCGGGCGGACGCCCCGTTTCACCAGTTCAGGCAGCACATCGGCGGCGTTGGCACACAGCGCGACGGACACCGCACGGCCTTCAGCAGTGTATTTTTTGATGCGAGCCAGGGCGTCATCCAGCGAATCAGCCTGTTCATCGATGTAGCGGGTACGCAGACGGAAATCGATGCGGCTTTGCTGGCATTCAATCACCAATGAGCAAGCACCCGCTAGGGTTGCGGCCAGCGGCTGCGCGCCGCCCATACCACCGAGACCAGCTGTCAGCACCCAGTGCCCTTGCAGATTGCCGTTGTAGTGCTGGCGACCTGCCTCAACGAAGGTTTCATAAGTGCCCTGCACGATGCCCTGGCTGCCGATGTAAATCCAGCTGCCAGCGGTCATCTGGCCGTACATCGCCAGACCTTTGGCATCCAGTTCGTTGAAATGCTCCCAGGTTGCCCAGTGCGGCACGAGGTTAGAGTTGGCAATCAGCACACGCGGCGCGTTGTCGTGGGTTTTAAACACCCCAACTGGCTTCCCGGATTGCACCAGCAGCGTTTCGTCGTGTTCCAGTTTTGTCAGGGAATCCACAATCGCATCATAGCAATCCCAGTTACGGGCTGCGCGCCCTATCCCGCCGTAGACCACCAGCTCTTGCGGATTTTCGGCCACTTCGGGATCGAGGTTGTTCATCAACATGCGCAACGGCGCTTCGGTGAGCCAGCTTTTTGCGGTGAGCGTGGCGCCACGCGGGGCACGGATTTGCTGGTTACGGGTTTTATTCTGGGACATCGGAGAACTCCTGACGGATACGATGAAGACAAGAAATATATACTTGTCTATACAATCATTCGCAAGCCAGGGTTTAACAAGTTAGATACATTTTTGCTATCTTGCGTCAGCAATCACATTTGCTGACGCAAGCTATCAGGAACCGAAGTGGCCTTGCAGGCGGTAACGGCTGCCGGGGAAAATCAGGCGGGCGTGGGTCACAATGCTGGAACGAGACCAGGTGCGACGACGGATCATCAGGCAGGGATCGTGTTCGTGAATGTGCAGCAACCGACACTCTTCAGAACTCGCTTTGACCGCTTCCACTATGTGTTCGCCTTCCGTCAGTGGAGCAATCAGCGACAGATAATCGTGAGCCGTGGTGGTGGTGTAATCCTGCTGGAGATATTCCGGCACCACGATGGCATTCACGCAGCGATCTTCAATCTGCACCGGCACATCGTTTTCAAAATGCACCATCAGAGAATGAAATATGCTTGTTCCTTCGGCGACGTCCAGCGCCTGAGCCTGATGTTTATCGGCTTTGGTCTCTTCGAGTAGCAACACTTCACAACGGTGCTGATGCTGGCGGGCGCGAATTTCATCGGCAATGCTGTGCACTTCAAACAGCGCCGACTGCCCTTTTGGCTCGGCCACAAAGGTGCCGACGCCCTGTAAACGCACCAGCAACCCTTCGTCAGTCAGCTCACGCAGCGCACGGTTGATGGTCATGCGACTGAAACCAAACTGCGCCACCAGCTCCGCTTCCGACGGAATTCTGTCGTGCGGACGCCAGATCCCGGCGGCAATGTTGTCGCTGATGACCCGTTTGATTTTCTCATAGAACGGCGCAGGGGCGCCGGTTCGCGGTGAATACATGTGTCGTCCTTTATTGAGGCAGGTGCCAGCTATGCATAATTTGCCAGGCCAGTCTGGCCGCGGTGCGTGCTCCCTGTCCATCGCGATCGTAGTGCGGATTGAATTCAACCAAATCAACCGCCTGCAGTTTGCCACTCTGACACAGCGGCAGCACGATACGCAACAGAATTGCCAGCGGCACACCTAACGCAGCGGGCGCAGAAACAGCGGGCATTTCCGCTGCGGGAAGCACGTCCAGATCGATGGTCAGATAAATTCGGTCATGCTCGTCAATCACCCGCTTGAGATCTCGCGCCAGTTCGTCACTCTGCGGATCAAGTAATGTTAAGTCTTCCAGCACGGTCACGCGGCGTTCCTGCGCTTCCTGCCAGAGCGCCTGAGTATTCGCGGCTTTGCTCGCGCCGTAGCAGGTATAGCTGAACTCGCGCCCATCGCTTTCACACTTTAACGCCAGTTGGCGGAAAGGCGTGCCAGAAGTGGCCAGCGCGGCAGAGCGTAAATCGAGATGGGCATCGAGGTTCACTATCACCACTTTCTCGTTAGGGAAAGCATCCAGCACGCCAGCGCCGTGGCCGTAAGCCGTTTCATGCCCACCACCTAAAACCAGCGTTTTCATTTGCGCGCGCTGGCAGGCTTCAACCGCTTCATGCAATGCCTGTTGCGCTTCTTCGAGCTTATCTGGATCGGCTTGCACATTGCCCAAATCGACCAGTAAATCGTGCCCGCTATGGCTGGCCATATTCGCCAGCGCTTTACGCAGTGCGTCTGGCCCAAGCTGCGCGCCCGGGCGGCCCTGATTACGTTTCACACCTTCATCGCAGGCGAACCCCAGCAGGGCTATTTTCCCCTGATGTTTTTCAGGTGCAAAGTAGCTCTCTACCTCTACTGTCTGAAAAAGACGTTTTGCTTCCGGGGATTCCGCACTGTCGTCGCGACCCTGCCAGAGTGTTTTATTGGCTGAATGCCAGAGCTTCATTGTGTGACCTCTCCGCGAAAGACTCGCTGCCAGAGCGGGCTTCGGCCTGGCTCGTAGACCATTTCGACCGGGTGCTTCGCATCCCAGATGGCAAAATCTGCCACATATCCGGCGGCCAGTTGCCCGTGCGTGTGTCCGCGTCCAAGCGCGCTTGCGGCATGGCGTGTGACGCCGTTCCAGGCTTCTTCTGGCGTTAGCCCGAATTTTACGCAGGCCATATTCATCGCCAGATGCAGGCTGGCGAAAGGGCTGGTGCCGGGGTTGTAATCCGTTGCCACAGCCATGGGGACTCCGCGTTCGCGCAAAGCAGCGACAGGCGGCTTTTGCGTTTCATTGAGGAAATAAAACGCACCGGGAAGCAGGACGGCGACAGTCTGGCTGTGCGCCATCGCTTCAACGCCTGACAAGCTGAGATACTCAATATGATCGGCAGACAGGCCGTGATAACGGCTCACTAATTCTGCGCCGCCCAGGGAAGAAAGTTGCTCTACGTGCCCTTTCACCGGAATGCCAAGGCACTGCGCCGCCACGAAGACGCGTTCGGTTTGTTCAGGCGTAAACCCGACGTTTTCACAAAACGCATCGACGGATTCGAAAAGCCCTTCCTGCCAGAGGGCGGGGAGGATTTCTTCGCAGACCAGCGTGATGTAGTCGTCCGCTCGTCCTTTATAGTCCGCAGGAACGGCATGCGCCGCCAGCAGCGTTGGGCTGATTTCAACAGCATTGTTGGCGGCCAACTGCTGCGCGACGTGCAACATTTTGCGCTCGTTGGCCTCATCCAGCCCATAACCAGACTTCACTTCCAGCGTGGTGACACCTTCACGCATCAGCCGATCCAGCCGCTGCTGCGCGAGAGTCAGGAGTTCAGCTTCACTCGCCGCACGGGTTGCCTGCACCGTGGCGTTGATACCGCCGCCGTTGGCGCTGATGGTCTGATACGACACACCGTTGAGGCGTTGCTCCCATTCCTGGGCACGGCTGCCGCCAAACACCAGATGCGTATGGCAATCAATCAATCCTGGCGTGACCAGCCGCCCTTGCAGGTCAATGCGCCTGCCCTTTTCTGATGCGGCTTCGGCTTCAGGCACAACGGCGACAATGCGCCCGTCACGAACAATCAGCGCGTGATTATCAACCATGCCGTAAGGCTCAGGGCGCTGCGGATCAAAGGTCGCCAGGCGGGCGTTGTGCCAGATAACGTGATGTTCAATTGGCTCAGACATAGAGCATCCACTTGTCATGGGTTGTATAGACATTTATCGATAGCTTCACCGTGGCTGTCAACAGACGATCCGAATATGTTGCTTATTTGTGATATTCGACGCGCGGCTGTTACCGCGTTTGGCGATCTTTTTTGCCCCATCGCTTCCCGTTTCGCTCAACTTAGTATAAAAAGTCAGGTTTTAGGGACCTTTTCCACTTTTACTCAGCCTGGAGCACCATGAACACATTCTCGGTTTCCCGTCTGGCGCTGGCGTTCGCTTTTGGCGTGACGTTGACCGCCTGTAGCTCTACGCCTCCCGATCAGCAGCCTTCTACTCAGGAAGCTCCGGGTACTGCGTCTCGTCCGATCCTGACCGCTGGCGAAGCGAAAAACTTCGTTCAGGCTCGCTATTTCACCACCATGGACCAGAATGCTGCGCCATGGTCACCGTCGCCAATTTCCGTGCCAGCAAAACCTGATTTCGTGGTTGGCCCGGCGGGCACTCAGGGCGTGACTCACACCACCATTCAGGCGGCGGTTGATGCGGCGATCACTCGTCATAGTAGCTCCCGTGTGTATATCGCCGTGATGCCTGGTGAATATCAGGGCACCGTTTACGTGCCAGCAGCACCGGGCTCCATCACCGTTTACGGTACTGGCGAGAAAGCAGGCGACGTAAAAATCGGCCTGGCTATCGATTCTGAAATCGCCCCGAACGACTGGCGTCGTCTGGTAAACCCGGCTGGCAAATACATGCCGGGCAAACCGGCCTGGTACATGTTCGACAGCTGCCAGAGCAAGCGTACTGCCACCGTTGGCGTGATGTGCTCTGCGGTGTTCTGGTCTCAGAACAACGGTCTGCAACTGCAAAACCTGACCATTGAAAACAACCTGGGCGACAGCGTGGATGCGGGTAACCATCAGGCCGTGGCGCTGCGTAACGATGGTGATCAGGTTCAGCTGAACAACGTCAATATTCTGGGTCGTCAGAACACCTTCTTTGTGACCAACAGCGGCGTGCAGAACAAACTGCAAAACGACCGCATCACCCGTACGCTGGTGACCAACAGCTACCTCGAAGGTGACGTGGATATCGTTTCCGGCCGTGGCGCAGTGGTGTTCGATAACACCGACTTCCGCGTGGTCAACTCCCGCACTCAGCAGGAAGGGTATGTTTTCGCTCCGGCAACCCAGTCGAACCTGTTCTATGGCTTCCTGGCGACCAACAGCCGCTTCACCGCTTCCGGTGATGGCGTGGCGCAATTGGGCCGCTCACTGGACGTTGATGGCAATACCAACGGCCAGGTCGTGATCCGCGACAGCGTGATTAACGAAGGCTTCAACTCCGCCAAACCCTGGGCTGATGCTGCCGTGTCAAAACGTCCGTTCAGCGGCAACACCGGCGCGAAGAACGACAAAGGCGAATTCGAGCGTAACCTGAACGACACCAACTTCAACCGCATGTGGGAATACAACAACCGCGGTGTGGGCAGTTATGTGGTGGCAGAACCGAAGAAGTAAACATTCGTTGCCCGGCGGCACTGCGTTTGCCGGGCCTACGTGAAAATGTTGGTGCGGTTTGTAGGCCCGGTAAGCCCCAGCGCCACCGGGCAATGACCGCTACATTTTCCCCATAAAAAAACCTCGCATCGCGAGGTTTTTTGTTTTCAGCCATCCGCTTAGTGAGCGTTAACCACCACCCACATCGGGCCTTGCCCAACGGCGTAGCGGCCTTTCTCATGCAGCAGGCCCTGCTCGCCCTGAATCTCATACACCGCCAGATGATGAGATTTCTGGCCCACCGCCAGCAGGTACTTCCCGCTGTGGTCGATGTTGAAACCACGTGGCTGGGTTTCCGTCGGCTGGAAGCCCTGAATCTCAAGCACACTGCCGTCTTCAGAAACAGTGAACACCGTCAGGGTGCTGGACGTACGGTCACACGCATACAGGTGGCGGCCGTCCGGGGTGATGTGAATATCTGCCGCCCAGCGCGTGCCGGTGAAATCTGGCGGCATCATGTCCAGCGTTTGCACGCACTCAATCTCACCGTGCGGATCTTTCAGTTCCCACACGTCGACGGAGCTGTTCAGCTCATTCACGCAGTAGGCGTATTGCTGATTCGGGTGGAACGCCATATGGCGTGGGCCTGCACCTTCTACGGTGGTCACTTCCGCTGGAGTCTGAGCCACCAGCTTGCCATCGTCGCTGAGGGTAAACAGGCAGATGCGATCTTGCTTCAGCGCAGGCACCCACAGCGTGCGGTTATCCAGGGTGATATTGGCTGAGTGGCACCCTTCCAGGCCTTCGACCACATCCACAACGCCCACCGGCAAGCCATCTTCCAGATGGGTCACGCTCACGCACGCCTGATTGTATGAACCGCTAAACAGGTACTGGCCCTGGTGGTCGGTCGAAATGTGTGTTGGGCTACCCGGCAGGGCTGATTCGCCTGCAAAGGTCAGCGCGCCGTCGTCCGGTGCAATGCGGTAGGCTATGACGCGGAACTCAGGGCGCACGCCAACGTACAGGTAGCGTTTATCCGGGCTGATGACCATCGGCTGTACCTGACCCGGCACATCCACCACCTGCACCAGCGTCAGTTTACCGTCGTGTTTCAGGCTCCAGACGTGGATTTGTTGGCTTTCCGGGCTCGCGGTATATACGGTTTGTTTCATGAAAACTCCTTTCCTTACTGCACGTGGAAGCAAATTAACAGGATAGTTAGTGCTGAAAAATTTGCCCTGAGAACACAGCGGTGTACCATCGTCAGCGGCACATTTTTCAACATTAACCTGGACTGCAACATGACATCTCGCGTGATAGCCCTTGATTTAGACGGTACCCTGCTAACCCCCAACAAAACCATTCTGCCGGCCTCGCTTGAAGCGCTGGCTCGGGCAAAAGAAGCAGGTTATCAAATCCTGATCGTCACCGGTCGACATCACGTTGCCATCCATCCTTTTTATCAGGCACTGGCGCTTGATACACCTGCAATTTGCTGTAATGGCACCTATTTGTATGATTATCAGGCAAAAAAGGTACTGGAAGCCGATCCGCTTTCCCCCACACAGGCTTTGCCGCTGATTGATATGCTTAACGAACACGGCGTTCATGGCCTGATGTATGTCGATAACGCCATGGTGTACGAACAAGAGACAGGCCACATCACGCGTGGGATTGAGTGGGGTTTAACCCTGCCTGAAGCGCAGCGCCCGGTCTTCCAGCAGGTTGAGTCCTTCGCTAAGGCAGCGCATGAAGTCGACACCATCTGGAAATTCGCCCTGACCGACGAAAACAGTGACCGCCTCAACGCCTTCGTCCAGCAGGTTGAAGAGAAGCTTGGCCTGGAATGTGAACGCTCATGGATTTATCAGGTCGACGTGGCGCGCAAAGGCAACAGCAAAGGCAACCGACTGGCTCGCTGGGTGGAATCACAGGGGCTGTCGATGAAAGACGTAATCGCATTTGGCGATAACTTCAACGACATCAGCATGCTGGAAAACGCTGGGATGGGCGTAGCGATGGGCAATGCGGATGACGCGGTAAAAGCCCGTGCCAACGTGGTTATCGGCGAAAATACCGAGACCAGCATCGCCGACTTTATCTATAAGCAGTTGTTGTAATCAGGCGGTAATTGAAACGCTCTTAATCTGCGCATACAACCACTGGCCTGGCTTCACCGCCAGGTCATCTCGCGCCCAGGGGCTGATGCGCGCCCACAGCGTACGGCCTCCCACTTCCAGCTGCACTTCCACCTGACCGTTATCATCAAAGCACTGAACCACTTTCGCCCGCAGAACGTTACGAATACTGGTTTGCACCGGTGGCTGTAGCACCAGCGATACATCAGAGGCCTGAACACGAATGCGCACCGGTGACTGTAACGGAAGATCAAGCTTGTTGACCCAAAGATGCTGATCGCCCAGTGCCAGCGCACTCATCGCATAGTGAGGATGATGCTCCAGCACGGTCACTTTCAGGATGCTGCTCTGCTGCTCTTTCGGCAGCCAGGGGTGCATCACGCTGCTGCCCCAGACATCCTCAAGATTACCGAAAGCCTTCACGTTGCCCTCTTCCAGCACCAGCACTTTATCGGCCAGATGCAGGATTTCGTCTAACGAGTGGCTGACATACAGCATCGGAATGTTGATTTCACGCGCCAGGCGTTGCAGATACGGCAGCAGCTCGCGTTTGCGGGGAATATCCAGCGAGGCCAGCGGTTCGTCCAGCAGCAGTAATTCCGGCGCGGTGAGCAGAGCACGCCCGATGGCGACTCGCTGTTTTTCACCTCCGGAAAGCCCACCCGGCAGCCTGTCCAGCAAGCCTTCAATCCCCAGTAACGAGACCAGTTTATCAAACTGCCCCGCCATGCTTTTTGCCATGCCATAACGCAGATTGCCGCGGACTTTGTAGTGCGGGAACAGGCGCGCATCCTGAAATACATAGCCGACACGGCGCTTTTCAGGCGACAGGCAAATTTTCTTTTCTGCGTCGTTAAGCACCCGGTTGTTGAGCACTATTCGGCCCTTCTGCGGCTTGGTCAGGCCGCTGATGGCGTTAATCAACGACGTTTTTCCCGCGCCAGAAACCCCAAAAATAGCGGTGATGCCGGAAGCCGGAAGCGATTCGTTGATGGTCAGGCAGTGATCGCCTAAGGTCTGACTGAAATTAAGTTCCAGCATGTTTATCTCCCTGTCCTTTCACGGCTAAGGCGTGCCAGCCATTCCGAAATCAGCAGTGACACCAGCGCCAGCACGATGGAAATCAGGCACAGCCTTGCAGCCGCGCCTTCGCCACCCGGCGTCTGAATCAGAGTGTACATGGCGGAAGGAAGGGTGCGGGTTTCCCCTGGAATGTTGGAGACAAACGTGATGGTTGCGCCAAATTCGCCAAGCGAACGCGCAAAAGCCAGCACCGTGCCGACAATTATGCCCGGCATGGTCAGCGGTAAGGTGATGGTGAAGAACACTCGCCAGCGCCCTGCGCCCAACGTGCGAGCGGCCTGTTCGAGTTTGATATCAACACCTTCCAGTGCCAGACGAATGGCTCGTACCATCAGCGGGAAGGACATCACCGCTGCCGCCAGCACCGCGCCACGCCAGCTAAAGGCGAAGGTAATGCCGAACCAGTCGTATAGCCAGGAGCCGATGAAACCCCGACGCCCCATCGCTATCAACAATAAATAGCCGACCACCACCGGGGGCAGCACTAACGGCAGGTGGATAAGGCTGTCGAGCAGCGCTTTGCCGGGAAAGTTGCGGCGCACCAGCAACCAGGCAAAGAAAATCCCGAAGGGCAAACTGAACACTACGGCCAGGGAAGAAACTTTCAGGCTCAGCAGTACCGCCTGCCATTCGGGATCGGTCAATATCATTCGTGCGTAGTAAATCCGTACTGTTTAAAAATGGCGGAAGCCTGCGGTCCTTTCAGGTAATCATAGAAAGCCGTGACCGTGGCGTTTTTATGTCCGTCGGTAATCGCTACCGGGTATTCCACTTTTTTGTGGGAGTCTTCCGGGAAGGTGCCCACGACTTTAACGCCTTTGCTGGCGACGGCATCAGAGCCGTACACAATGCCCAGTGGCGCTTCGTTACGCTCAACCAGGGCCAGCGCACCGCGCACATCTTCTGCCGGAGCCAGTTTGGCAGACAGCGTATCCCATGCGCCCAGTTTCTGCAGCGCTTCTTTCGCGTAAATGCCCGCTGGAACGTGATCCGGGTCGCCCACCGCCAGGCGGCCGCCTTTCAGCAGGCTGGTCCAGTTGGTTTTCGCATCAATAGCCACGTCGCCTTGCTCGCTGCCTTTTGGCGCAACGACCACCAGGCTGTTGCCCAGCAGCGTTTCACGCGTTGCGGTATCAATGGCTTTTTTCTCAACCGCGTAATCCATCCATTTCTGGTCAGCAGAAATGAACAGGTCCGCAGGCGCGCCCGCTTCAATCTGGCGAGCAAGCGTTGAGGAAGAAGCGAAAGAAGACACCACGTCGACGTTTTTCTCTTTCTTGTACTCTTTGGCAATGTCCTGCATCGCGTTGGTCAGCGAGGCGGCGGCAAAGACTGTAATCTTCCCTTCAGCAGCAAAAGCATGACCGGCAACCGAAAGCGATAAAGCTGTACCTGCGACAAGGCGTAACCACGAACGTTCCATCTGTGACTCCTGTGAGCATCGTTATGTACGAAATAATATAACGATAACGCCAGGGTTTTCCCAGCGCTAATTGGCCCCACTCAAGGAGTGTATCGGCAGAAAGAAGAATAACTTAAACAGGGAAAACGAGGCGGGATGAGGACAAAAAAATGCCCGGCTTAACCGGGCATCTCGAAATCAATGATTTTGCTGCTGGCCTTTATCTTTGTGGCCGACGTTCGACAGAACGTTAAACACTTCACCGAGACCGTAAATCAGCCCCAGAATGATAGCCATCACCACGGGAACCATGATTACGGCAAAGACCAGACTTTTCAATAACTCTAACATGGTCAGCTCCTGACATTGTGATTCTTTCATTGTAACCGGATACTCAGGAAATTCACTCCCCTTTTGTGCGGTGCCCTGTGTAATAATACAGAGCAACGTCATTCCAAAAACTGAGCAGGACATTGATATGCAGGCCGAAATTCTTCTTACTCTTAAGCTTCAGCAGCGTCTGTTTGCCGATCCACGCCGCATTGCCCTGCTCAAACAAATCGACGTGACGGGTTCCATCAGCCAGGGCGCGAAAAATGCGGGTATCAGCTACAAAAGCGCCTGGGATGCCATCAACGAAATGAACCAGCTCAGCGAGCAGCCGCTGGTCGACAGAGCCACCGGCGGCAAAGGCGGCGGCGGCGCAGTGCTGACGCGCTACGGTCAGCGTTTGATCCAGCTTTACGATCTGCTGGCGCAAATCCAGCAGAAAGCATTCGACGTGCTGAGTGACGACGACGCCCTGCCTCTGGACAGCCTGCTGGCAGCCATTTCACGTTTTTCTCTGCAAACCAGCGCGCGTAATCAGTGGTTCGGCACGATTACTCGCCGCGACCACCAACAGGTGCAGGAACATGTCGATGTGCTGCTTGCCGATGGTGAAACCCGTCTGAAAGTGGCTGTTACTGCACAAAGTGGCGAGCGTCTTGGGCTTGAGGAAGGCAAAGAAGTGCTGGTTTTACTGAAAGCGCCGTGGGTCAGCATTACGCGCGATGCAAAAGTGGCTGCATCGGCAGACAACCAGCTCACCGGTGTCATCAGCCACATTGAACGCGGTCAGGCACAGTGTGAAGTGTTGATGACACTGCCTGATGGTCAGGAACTTTGCGCCACACTCCCGGTCGAGGAAGCCGCTGAATTAAAGGAAAATGAACCGGCTATCGCCTGGTTTAATGCCGACAGAGTGATCCTCGCCACCCTTCGCTGATGGCTTGACTTTCGCCATAGGAAAACGTATCCCTGAATAAAATCGCTGCAAAAAATGGGATACACCATGTCATCATTGCATATTTCGCAAGGCACGTTTCGTCTTAGCGATACAAAAACGCTTTCTATTCCGTCCCTCACCCTTCACGCCGGTGAATCCTGGGCATTCGTTGGCAGCAACGGCAGCGGCAAGTCAGCGCTAGCTCGTGCGCTCTCAGGAGAGCTAACCTTGCTTTCCGGCACCCGCGAAAGTGCCTTCACGCGAACCACTCGCCTCTCCTTTGAACAGTTACAGAAACTGGTCAGTGATGAATGGCAGCGCAACAATACGGACCTGCTCAGCCCTGGCGAAGAAGACACCGGGCGCACGACAGCCGAGATTATCCAGGAAGAAGTCAAAGACCCCGCGCGTTGTCGTGAACTCGCCACTCGCTTTGGTATCGAGCCTTTACTGGAGCGCCGCTTCAAATACCTTTCTACCGGTGAAACACGCAAGACTCTGCTTTGCCAGGCACTGATGAGCAACCCGGACTTATTGATTCTGGATGAGCCGTTTGACGGTCTGGATGTGGCTTCACGCAAAGCGCTGGCTGAGCTTCTCGCCACGTTGCATCAGGAAGGCATTACGCTGGTGTTGGTACTCAACCGTTTCGATGAAATTCCTGAGTTCGTCGAGTTTGCTGGCGTGCTGGCGGACTGCACCTTGCTGGAAACTGGCGCTAAAAAAGCCTTGCTGGAGCAAGCCCTGATAGCCCAACTGGCCCATAGCGAGAAGCTTTCGGGCATTACGTTGCCAGAACCGGATGCGCCGCCTGCCCGGCTTTCTTTGCCGGAAAATCAGCCGAGGATTGTGCTCAATCACGGCGCGGTGTCGTACAACGATAAACCCATTATTGAGGACATGAGCTGGACGGTGGATCCGGGCGAGCACTGGCAGATTGTTGGCCCGAACGGTGCCGGGAAATCGACGCTGTTGAGCCTGGTCACAGGCGATCACCCGCAAGGCTACAGCAATGATTTGACGCTGTTTGGCCGCCGTCGCGGCAGCGGAGAAACCATCTGGGACATTAAAAAGCACATCGGCTATGTCAGCAGCAGCCTGCATCTTGATTACCGCGTGAGCACCAATGTGCGTAATGTGATCCTTTCCGGCTTCTTCGATTCCATTGGCATCTATCAGGCTGTGTCCGATAAACAACACAAGCTGGCGCAAGGCTGGCTGGACATTTTGGGCATCGACAATCGCACCGCTGACGCACCGTTTCACAGCCTTTCCTGGGGCCAACAGCGTTTAGCGCTGATTGTTCGTGCGTTAGTGAAACACCCGACGCTGCTGATCCTTGATGAGCCGCTTCAGGGTCTTGACCCGTTAAACCGCCAGCTTGTCCGTCGGTTTGTGGATGTACTGATTGGCGAAGGCAACACCCAGTTGCTGTTTGTCTCACATCACGCTGAAGATGCACCGGACTGCATCACCCACCGTCTGGAGTTTGTGCCTCAGCCTGAAGGCTATCGCTACGCCATTGGTAAACGCTGATCATTCTGTTGGGGAGCCTGCCGCTCCCCTCTTTTCAGATAAAGAGTAGCCTGCCTTTCTCTTCGCCTTGTTTTATAATGCAAAAACGGGCCGCGCTGCGCTGAATTTTCGCTGTGTAAACGATTCCACTAATTTAGGCCATGTCACACTTTTCGCTTCTCTGTTATGCTAGGCTTATTCCATACCATAGGCTTAACGGAGCGAATTATGAGAGTACTGGTTACAGGTGGTAGCGGTTACATAGGCAGCCATACCTGCGTGCAGTTGCTGAAACAAGGGCACGACGTCATCATTCTCGACAACCTGTGCAACAGCAAACGCAGCGTGTTACCGGTGATTGAACGCTTAGGCGGCAAGCAGCCGGTGTTTGTGGAGGGGGATATCCGCAACGAAGCGTTGATGACAGAAATCCTGCACGATCACGCTATCGATACCGTTATTCACTTTGCCGGGCTGAAAGCCGTGGGCGAATCGGTCGCTAAGCCGCTTGAGTACTACGACAACAACGTCAACGGTACCTTGCGCCTGATTGCCGCGATGCGAGCCGCCAACGTCAAAAACTTCATTTTCAGCTCCTCCGCCACCGTCTACGGCGATCAGCCAAAAATCCCTTATGTTGAAAGCTTCCCGACCGGCACGCCGCAAAGCCCTTACGGCAAAAGTAAGCTGATGGTTGAGCAAATTCTGGCTGACCTGCAAAAAGCCCAGCCGGAGTGGAGCATCGCCCTGCTGCGTTATTTCAACCCGGTTGGCGCACATCCATCAGGTGATATGGGTGAAGATCCACAAGGCATCCCAAATAACCTGATGCCATACATCGCTCAGGTCGCTGTGGGCCGCCGCGAGTCGCTCGCGATTTTCGGCAATGACTACCCGACACAAGACGGCACCGGCGTTCGCGATTACATCCACGTGATGGATTTGGCCGACGGGCACGTGGCAGCAATGGAAAAACTCGCCGACAAACCAGGCGTGCATATTTATAACCTGGGTGCAGGCGTAGGCAGCAGCGTGCTGGATGTGGTGAACGCCTTCAGCAAAGCCTGCGGCAAACCGATTAACTATCACTTCGCGCCACGTCGCGATGGCGACCTTCCGGCTTACTGGGCGGATGCAAACAAAGCCGATCGCGATCTGAACTGGCGAGTGACCCGTAATCTTGACGAAATGGCACAGGACACCTGGCACTGGCAGTCCCGCCATCCGCAGGGTTACCCTGACTAAGGACTTGTCATGACGCAATTCAACCCTGTCGATCATCCGCACCGCCGCTATAACCCGTTAACCGGGCAGTGGATTTTGGTGTCACCGCATCGCGCCAAGCGCCCCTGGCAGGGGGCGCAAGAAACGCCAGCCAAACAAACATTGCCCGCCCACGATCCCGATTGTTTCCTTTGCCCGGGCAACACCCGAGTCACCGGCGATACCAACCCGCAGTACACCGGCACCTATGTCTTTACCAATGACTTTGCTGCGCTGATGACCGACACGCCAGACGCGCCACAAAGCGAAGATCCGCTGATGCGTTGTGAAAGCGCACGTGGCACCAGCCGGGTGATTTGTTTCTCGCCCGATCACAGCAAAACCTTGCCTGAACTGAGCGTGCCTGCGTTAGAAGAAGTGGTGAAAACCTGGCAGGAGCAGACGGCAGATTTAGGCCAGCGTTACCCCTGGGTTCAGGTGTTTGAAAACAAAGGTGCGGCGATGGGGTGCTCTAACCCACACCCCCACGGCCAGGTTTGGGCGAACAGTTTTTTACCGAATGAAGCAGAACGTGAAGACCGGCTGCAAAAAGACTATTTTGCGCAGCAAGGTTCGCCCATGCTGGTGGATTACACCCAGCGCGAATTGGCCGACGGCAGCCGTACCGTGGTGGAAACCGAGCACTGGCTGGCGGTGGTGCCTTACTGGGCGGCGTGGCCGTTCGAAACGCTGTTGCTGCCAAAAGCGCATGTCCTGCGCATCACCGATTTAACGGAAGCTCAACGCAGCGATCTTGCGTTAGCGTTGAAAAAACTCACCAGCCGTTACGACAACCTGTTCCAGTGCTCCTTCCCTTACTCGATGGGCTGGCACGGTGCGCCGTTCAATGGCGAAGACAATGCTCACTGGCAACTTCACGCTCATTTCTATCCCCCCCTGCTGCGCTCGGCCACCGTTCGCAAGTTTATGGTTGGTTATGAAATGCTGGCAGAAACACAGCGCGATCTTACGGCTGAACAAGCCGCCGAGCGTCTTCGCGCCGTCAGTGATGTTCACTATCGCGAATCAGGAGTCTAAAAATAATGAGTCTGAAAGAGAAAACCCTGTCCCTGTTTGCTGAAAAATTTGGCTACCCTGCCAACCACGTTATCCAGGCGCCAGGCCGCGTGAACCTGATTGGCGAACACACCGATTACAACGATGGCTTTGTGCTGCCGTGCGCCATTGATTATCAGACGGTGATCAGTTGTGCGCCACGCCAGGACAGAACGGTTCGCGTGATTGCGGCCGACTACGAAAACCAGACAGATGAGTTCTCGCTGGATGCGCCCATTGTCAGCCACGACACCCAGCAGTGGTCTAACTACGTGCGCGGCGTGGTGAAGCATCTGCAAAAACGTAACCGCAATTTCGGTGGCGTGGATATGGTTATCAGCGGCGATGTGCCGCAGGGCGCGGGCCTGAGCTCTTCTGCTTCGCTGGAAGTTGCCGTGGGCACGGTTTTCCAGCAGCTTTATCATCTGCCGCTGGACGGAGCGCAAATTGCCCTCAACGGGCAGGAAGCGGAGAACCAGTTTGTTGGCTGTAACTGCGGCATTATGGATCAGCTGATTTCTGCCCTCGGCAAGAAAGATCATGCGTTGCTGATCGACTGCCGTTCACTTGGCACCAAAGCGGTTTCCATGCCGAAAGGTGCGGCGGTGATCATCATCAACAGTAACTTTAAACGCACGCTGGTCGGCAGCGAGTACAACACCCGTCGCGAACAGTGCGAGACAGGCGCGCGCTTCTTCCAGCAGCCTGCTCTGCGCGATGTTTCGCTGGAAAAATTCAACGCCGTCGCCCATGAACTTGACCCGATTGTAGCCAAACGCGTTCGCCACGTGCTGACGGAAAACGCCCGCACCGTTGAAGCAGCTTCTGCTCTGGCAAAAGGTGACCTGAAACGTATGGGTGAGTTGATGGCGGAATCCCACGCTTCCATGCGTGATGACTTCGAAATCACCGTGTCGCAGATTGATACGCTGGTCGACATTGTGAAAGCCACCATTGGCGACAAAGGCGGCGTACGCATGACCGGCGGCGGTTTCGGTGGCTGCATTGTAGCGCTGGTGCCTGAAGAGCTGGTGCCTGCGGTGAAAGATGCGGTGGCTGCGCAATATCACGCTAAAACCGGTATCAAAGAGACTTTCTATGTCTGTAAAGCATCACAAGGAGCGGGCCAGTGCTGATTGAAACCCCAACGTTAGCGCCGGACGGCCTGCCGTTCCGCTTGCTGACTCTGCGTAACAACGCAGGCATGGTTGTTACTTTGATGGACTGGGGCGCGACGCTGCTTTCCGCACGCATTCCGCTGAACGACGGCTCGGTACGCGAAGCGCTGCTCGGCTGCGCCAGCCCGGAACACTACACCAGTCAGGCTGCTTTTCTGGGTGCCTCTGTAGGCCGCTATGCAAATCGCATCGCCGACAGCCGTTTTCAGCTTGCCGGGGAAACCTGGCAGCTCGCGCCGAGCCAGGGCCCAAACCAGCTGCACGGCGGCCCGGAAGGCTTCGACAAACGCCGCTGGCAGGTAGTGAATCAGAATGACACGTCGGTGCTGTTTGCCCTTGAATCAGCCGATGGCGACCAGGGCTTCCCTGGAAATCTGCGTGCTACCGCGCAGTATCAGCTGACAGAAGATAATCGCATCGCTATCGAATACCGGGCGACGGTCGATAAAGCCTGCCCGGTTAACCTGACCAACCATGTCTATTTCAATCTCGATGGTGGTCAGAGCGATGTGCGCAACCATACGCTGAGTATCGCGGCCGATCAGTATCTGCCGGTCGATGAAATGGGCATCCCTCGCGCTGGCCTGAAAGATGTTGCCGGCACCAGCTTTGATTTCCGTACTCCCAAGCAGATTACCAGCGAGTTCCTGTCTGACGACGATCAGCGCAAAGTGAAGGGCTACGATCACGCGTTCCTGCTCAATGCCAAAGGCGAGCTTTCTCAGCCCGTGGCAACGGTGTGGTCTGCGGATAACAAGCTGGAGCTGAAGGTGTTCACCACTGCGCCTGCGCTGCAATTTTATTCCGGCAACTTCCTTGACGGTACACCGTCACGCGAACCGCAGCCTTACGCCACCTGGCAAGGGCTGGCGCTGGAAAGCGAATTCCTGCCAGACAGTCCTAATCACCCGGAATGGCCGCAGCCCGACTGCACGCTGCTGCCGGGTGAAGAGTATGTCAGCGTGACCGAATATCAATTTACCTCGTTGTGATCCCCTGCCCTCCTGACGGAGGGCTTTTTTAGTAAAATGCTGAAATTTACCGCACTTACCGTTAAAAACTAACGACCTCGTCACAAGCTGCTTACACTGCGCCGCTATTTTCGCTATGGTTATCAATAAGCGTTGCCGCTGCTGACGCAACGGCAATATAATGAGAATTGTTATCATTCAATCTAGTTCAGGAGTCACCGTATGGCTGTTACTAAGCTTGTGCTTGTTCGTCACGGCGAAAGCCAGTGGAACAATGAAAACCGCTTCACC
The DNA here is from genome assembly GCF_047713085.1 of Pantoea sp. sgz302252. Classification (NCBI taxonomy): domain Bacteria; kingdom Pseudomonadati; phylum Pseudomonadota; class Gammaproteobacteria; order Enterobacterales; family Erwiniaceae; genus Pantoea; species Pantoea sp. sgz302252. The sequence goes on along the minus strand of NZ_JBLFJW010000037.1, from coordinate 27,328 downwards.
GGTTGGTATGATGTTGATCTGTCTGAGAAAGGTGTGGGCGAAGCCAAAGCAGCAGGCAAACTGCTGAAAGAAGAAGGCTTCAGCTTTGATTTTGCTTATACCTCTGTGCTGAAACGTGCCATCCACACCCTGTGGAACGTGCTGGATGAGCTGGATCAGGCCTGGCTGCCAGTTGAGAAATCCTGGAAACTGAACGAACGTCACTACGGTGCGCTGCAGGGCCTGAACAAAGCGGAAACCGCTGAAAAATACGGTGACGAGCAGGTTAAACAGTGGCGTCGTGGCTTTGCCATCACCCCACCAGAACTGACCAAAGATGACGAGCGCTATCCGGGCCATGACCCACGCTACGCGAAACTAACCGATAAAGAGCTGCCGGTAACTGAAAGTCTGGCACTGACCATCGATCGCGTGGTGCCTTACTGGAACGAAACCATTCTGCCACGCCTGAAAAGCGGCGAGCGCGTGATCATCGCGGCTCACGGCAACTCCCTGCGTGCCCTGGTGAAATACCTGGACAACATGGGCGAAGACGAAATTCTCGAACTGAACATCCCAACTGGCGTGCCGCTGGTGTATGAGTTCGATGAAAACTTCAAGCCGGTGAAACACTACTATCTGGGCAATGCCGACGAAATCGCGGCCAAAGCGGCTGCCGTCGCCAACCAGGGTAAAGCGAAGTAAGTTTTCACCTGAGACAAAAAAGCGTGGTTTTTGCCACGCTTTTTTTTGTTTCATTGCCCGGCGGCGCTGCGCTTGCCAGGCCTACCGGTCCGATGCAAACCGTTGCGCCACCCGGCATCACAGTCCGATGCAGATCGTAGGCCGGTGCAAGCGAAGCGCCGCCCGGCATCACAGTTCGATGCAGATCGTAGGCCGGTGCAAGCAAAGCGCCACCCGGCATCACAGTCCGATGCAGATCGTAGGCCGGCGCAAGCGAAGCGCCGCCCGGCATCACAGTCCGATGCAGATCGTACGCCGGTGCAAGCGCAGCGCCGCCCGGCATCACAGTCCGATGCAGATCGTAGGCCGGTGCAAGCGAAGCGCCGCCCGGCATCACAGTCCGATGCAGATCGTAGGCCGGTGCAAGCGAAGCGCCGCCCGGCATCACAGTCCGATGCAGATCGTAGGCCGGTGCAAGCGAAGCGCCGCCCGG
>NZ_JBLFJW010000037.1:0-26162 GCF_047713085.1 Pantoea sp. sgz302252 | reverse complement strand
AGATCGTAGGCCGGTGCAAGCGAAGCGCCGCCCGGCATCACAGTCCGATGCAGATCGTAGGCCGGTGCAAGCGAAGCGCCGCCCGGCATCACAGTCCGATGCAGATCGTAGGCCGGTGCAAGCGAAGCGCCGCCCGGCAGATCAACCGGTTATACCCTGCGCAGAGACTGACGAAGGTCATCTGAAACCGTAGCCAGATACAGCGCGGGCTGACCTTCGCCATCCGAGGTGAACAGAACCTGCCGTTCATCCGGCGAAAAGGAGGGATGCGGGTGCGTCACCTGCCTGTCACCGTTGAGTACCCGCCACGAGCTGTTGTGTGCCGCAAGCGCGATATGGCGACGACTTTGGGTATCGAACAGATAGAGAAACGGATCGTTTTCAATGCGATGGCTGGCCGAATCTTCCACGTCCACCGGCGTGCCGGAACCATCCCCCACCAGCAGCGTGCCGTCGTTATTGCTCATTAAATGCGAGCAGGCTGGCATGGTCATCAGCATGATGTCCTGCTGGGTCTCGGGATCGTAGCGGCGAATATGGCGCTCGGCCTGACCTTTCAGGTAGGACACATACAGCAGCGCAGAGCCATCCGGCGTCCAGAATTCATGGGTACAGCTCTCGCCTGGCGCATGGCTCTTCACTTTGCGCAGCTCGCTCCCGTCTTCCTTCACCAGCCACATTCTCGCGTCCACCAGGTCATGCGGACCTTCGTGACAAAAGGCCACCGTTGAATCATCGAACGGGCGATAAATGGGATGCCCGAGCCACTGATTATCCTCGACGATGACCGCCGTTTCTCCGCTGGCTAAATCGACGCGAAGCAGTCGACAGCGCGGGCCTTTGTGGTAGAAATCGTGGAAAATTTTCCAGTCGTTGAGCGGCACCCAGTCCTCTCTGGCAATCTCAATACCCACCAGTTTGCTACAGCGGCTGTTCGCCACCCACGTGCCGTAACCCACCTTATCTTCCGGCACCTGATAGACCGTTGTTTCAGCTAGCGTGTCCAGCGAGACCCGCTGCAGGGTGCGATCGTTTTTGACATAAAACAGAGCACGGTCATCCGGCGACAGAAATCCGCCAAAGGTGTTGTCCCCTGCCCCTTCCGTCAGTTGCACGGCTTTTTGCGTGGCTAAATCCAGCAGGTAATAGTTACGATGGCCGTCGAACTCACCGGCAAAAAGTAATTGACGGCCATCCTGAGTGAAACATTTTTGGTAGAAATAATTCCGGTGACAAAGTACATCGGGTGGCGTCAGGCGCGTCACTCTTGCCCCGGTGTGTGGATCAGTCACAGTCTGGAAATGTAATTGAACTTCTGAACCTTTAGCCATTTTTTTCCCCGCCGTACGTTGTGCTTTCCGAACCTCGAATATCAGGATTTCTGCTCACGAACAACATTATGTGAGTTCATCCACACTCCCGAAAAATATTCTTGTGAATAAGGGTTTCTGTGAATGAGATCAATTTTCCCTGCGCCAGTAACAAGCATAAAACACAAGACCTATAAAATTAAAACACCATTTCACAACAATGCAGGGATAGTATGCAATGCGCAATGAAAAAACAATCTCTCTCAGACATCAGCTTGCTTATGGCGGTGGGAACCTGCTCGGTAGCGGGGCGTTGGCCATCAGTGGCGCATGGCTGCTTTATTTCTACACCACCTTCTGCGGGCTGACGCTGATTGAGGCTTCTTTTATCTTTTCCGTCGCCAGTATCATTGATGCGATCAGCAATCCGTTGATGGGATATATCACCGACAACTTCAATAAAACACGGCTGGGAAGACGCTTTGGCCGCCGCCGCTTTTTCCTGCTGTTGGGCATCCCGCTGATGCTGTTCTATCCGCTGCTGTGGGTTGATGGGCTGGGCTTTGCTTATTACCTGTGCACCTACGTGATGTTCGAAATTATCTATACCTCGGTGATGGTTTCTTACGAGACACTGGCGACCGAGATGACGGACGATTTTTCCCAGCGTTCAAAATTGACCGGATACAAAGCCATTTTTGGCAAGCTGGCGAATTTTCTCGCCGCGTTTATTCCCGGGCAATTCATTTTGCTGTACGGCAAAGAGTCTGCGACGCCCTTTTTCCTGACAGGATTAACCTATGGCGCGATTCTGGTTATCGCCATTGCCTGCCTCTGGCATTTCAGTTGGGAGCGCCCTGCTGAGCATTCGACTGAAGAGGAAAATACAGCTTCAACTAAAACGGGGCTGTTACCCGCGATGCTGGCTTTACTCAGTGATATGCGTTCCACGTTTTATTTACGGGTATTTCGCAAACATCTGGGTATGTATTTGTGCGGCTTTGGGGCCGAATGGCTTTTCGCCTCAATATTTACCTATTTTGTTATCTTCGTTTTACAGCACGACCCGGCGATGGTCGCCGGATTAAATAGCCTGAATTCGATCTTGCAGCTATTTTCTACCGCCCTGTTCATCGGTATCTGTGTCAAAAAAGGGTTCAGTAAACCGTACATTGTCGCCCTGGCGGTGGTGATCGTGGCCACGCTGATGTACACCGGGCTGTGGTTTTTCCATCTGCCTGCCCATATTGCCACTATCATGATGTTCGGCATTACTGTGGTGTTCGGTATCGGTACTGGTGGCGTGTATTACATTCCGTGGACGGTTTATACCTTCCTGGCAGATATTGACGAGGTTTATACCGGACGGCGACGCGAAGGGGTCTATGCCGGAGCAATGACCTTTGCCGGAAAATTGCTGCGCTCAACTATCGTGTTTGCGATGGGAGCGATCCTCAGCTTTTATGGCTTTCAGTCCAAAGCGCTTGTTCAACCAGCCAGTGCCGTCAACGCCATTGCCTGCGTGTTCTGTGTGGGGGTTGTCCTGCTTGCCATTGCCGCCATGGTCTTCAGCAGCCAAATGAAGCTGAACAGGAAAAACCACCTGATTGTGCTCGGTGAGGTTGCCAGAATCAAAGCGGGTGGCAGAAAGGAGGATATTCCTGCAGAAGTAAGACGGGTGATTGAAGAGTTGGTGGGGCACCCCTATGAAGAGTGCTGGGGATGTCATCACGGTCAGCGCGAACTGGCTATCGCCCGCTGAAGTCGAGAAGAAAGTCTGGCCCGTACGGGCCAGACTGCGGCGATTAACCGCGGCGAGCTTTCACCGCTTTCGCCAGCTGGCGCAGCACCGCATCGGTGTCGTCCCAGCCAATGCAGGCGTCGGTAATGCTCTTACCGTAAGTCAGCGGTTCACCGCTTTCGAGATTCTGATTGCCTTCCACCAGATGGCTTTCAATCATCACCCCGATGATGGCTTTTTCGCCACCCGCGATTTGTCCTGCTACGTCCGTCGCCACGTCCATCTGCTTTTTGAACTGCTTGCTGGAGTTGGCGTGGCTGAAGTCGATCATAACCTGCGACGGCAGGCCCGCTTTGTGCAGCCCTTCTTTGACCATCGCCACGTGATGCGCACTGTAGTTCGGTTCTTTACCGCCGCGCAGAATGATATGGCAGTCGCCGTTGCCGCTGGTGTTCACGATGGCAGAGTGGCCCCATTTGGTCACAGACAGGAAGCAATGCGGCGCGCCAGCAGCATTAATGGCATCGATAGCCACTTTGATGGTGCCGTCTGTCCCATTTTTGAAACCTACCGGGCATGAAAGGCCAGAAGCCAGTTCACGGTGAACCTGAGATTCGGTGGTGCGCGCACCAATTGCGCCCCAGCTCATCAGGTCTGCCATGTACTGCGGGGTGATCATGTCGAGGAATTCCCCCGCCGCAGGCAGGCCGCTGTCGTTAATGTCGAGCAGCAGCTTACGGGCAATGCGCAGACCGTCGTTAATCTGGAAGCTGTTATCCATGTGCGGATCGTTAATCAGCCCTTTCCAGCCCACGGTTGTACGCGGTTTTTCAAAATAGACGCGCATGACGATTTCCAGCTCGCCTTTCAGCTCTTCACGCAATGCCAGCAAGCGGTTGGCGTATTCCTTCGCCGCAACAGGATCATGAATGGAGCACGGGCCAATCACCACCAGCAGACGATCGTCGCTGCCTTTAAGGATCTTGTGGATCGCTTTGCGGGCATGCGACACCGTGTTGGCGGCGTTTTCAGTGGCGGGGAATTTTTCAAGGAGCGCTACAGGGGGTAATAACTCGTTGATCTCTTTAATACGTAAATCGTCGTTCTGATAATTCATGATCTTTCCAGCGTTGCCATACTTAGTCGATTGAGTGCAATCCCTTCAATCTATCTCGCCAGGTCAGAAGTGTAAAACGGGTTTTACACTTGAGCCGGATAATTCCTGGAAATCACCTTAAAAACGCCAGAAAGTAGCGATAACTGAGATCGCCGCTACACTTTTTAAAGGTAAATGCTGACTTTTAAATGTTTAGCGAGATTACGCGCTAACTTAAATCCTTGCGGTGGAGTTTTTATCCACCCATCAGCGAAATGCACTGTTGGAAGACGTTATCCGACTTAACAACCATAACAGGAGCATCCCCATGAAAAACAACACACTGGCAACACTGATCCTGACTGCGACCCTGTCGATGATGAGTGGCGCTGCCTTCGCGGCAGACACGGCCTCAGACAATAATGGCCAGGCAAATTCCGCTGCCGATGCGGGCCAGCACGCCCCTGATGCTCATCAAAATGTCGCGCCAAACGGTGTCGATAACAGCAATGTGAACAGCTCGTCCAACGGCACCATGCTGCATCCGAACGGCACCACCAGCGACACGCAGCACATGAGTAAGGACGAAATCCATAAGAACACCATGTGCAAAGACGGCAAATGCCCGGACATCAACAAAAAAGTTGAAACCGGGGATGGGATGAATAATGACGTCAATACCAAAACGGACGGTACGACCCAGTAATCCGTCCCTGATGTCATCACCTAGGAGAGCCTGGCTCTCCTTTTTTTATGCGCAAAAGCCAAAGATCTGCAATCATGTCATGCACTAATTAAAAAAAGCAGGTCCTGCATATGGCGCATTCGCATTCTCACTCTTCGCCCCAGCAACCCGATGACGGCAACGCACGCCGCCTGCTGCTGGCGTTTATCATTACTGCCGGGTTTATGCTGCTGGAGGTTGTTGGTGGCCTGATATCCGGCTCTCTGGCGCTGTTAGCCGACGCCGGGCATATGCTCACTGATGCCGCTGCGTTGTTGTTTGCACTGATGGCGGTGCATTTTGCTAAACGCCCGCCCAATGCCCGCCACACTTTTGGCTGGCTTCGTCTGACGACGCTTGCCGCTTTCGTCAATGCCATCGCACTGGTGTTGATTACTATCCTGATTGTCTGGGAAGCCGTGCAGCGCTTCCGTGACCCGCAGCCGATTGCCGGCGCTACCATGATGGTGATTGCTGTCGCAGGTTTGCTGGCGAATATTCTCTCATTCTGGATTTTGCATCGTGGCAGTGAAGAGAAAAACCTGAACGTTCGCGCCGCCGCGCTACATGTGCTTGGGGATTTACTGGGTTCCGTAGGCGCAATTGTCGCGGCCATTGTGATCCTGACCACCGGCTGGACGCCGATTGACCCGATTCTTTCGGTGCTGGTTTCCTGCCTGGTGCTTAAGAGTGCGTGGCAATTGCTGAAGGAGAGCGTGAATGAGTTGCTGGAGGGCGCGCCCCGTTCACTGGATATTTCAGCCCTTAAACGCGGGCTGCGTCGTGAAATCCCCGAGGTGCGGGATGTTCACCACGTTCACGTCTGGCAGGTGGGCGAGAAACCCATCATGACGCTGCATGTGCACGTGATCCCGCCTCACGACCACGATGCTTTGCTGGAAAAAATTCAGCACTATCTGGAGCATCACTACCAGATAGCGCACGCCACGATTCAGATGGAATATCAGCCGTGCAGCGGCCCGGAATGCCATCTCAACGAAGTGCAGTCCGGGCACGGCCATCATCATCACCACTAGCTGGAAAGCGCGCGCGAGCCTCGTTCACGCGCGCTGTTTATCCACATCCGGCTGCCATTCAGCGCGATAAAGGTCAGCAGCAAGTACTCCAGCGACATCGCATATACGCCCTGCAGCGCAAAAATCACCACGCTTATCACATTGATAACCACCCACAGCAGCCAGTTTTCAACGTATTTACGGGTCATCAGGATCATCGCCACAATCGACAGCACCATCATGCAGGAATCCCAGAACGGGAACGCGTCAGGCTGCAATTCCGGCATCGACACCTTCAGGCCAAGGCCCTGCATTATCGTGACCGCCACGCGGGTGAGGAAGCCAAACACAGGATTGATAAACACGGTCATCAGGCCAATCGCCACCACGCACACCGCAAGCCAGGCGAGCGCTTTGCGCAACGGTAGCCAGCGAATTTGCAGTTCTGCTTCGTTCTGACTGGTTTGTCGCGACCAGGCATACCAGCCGTAGATATTCGCGGCAAAGAAGAAGAGTTGCAGCAGCAGGCTGGCATACAGTTGGATCTGGAAAAAGATTATCGCAAACAGCGTGACATTGATCAGACCGAAGGCGTAGTTGCTGATTTTTTCGAGGCTGGCAAGCCAGATACACAGCAGACCGGCAATCGTGCCCACGGCTTCAATCCATGAGAGATCGTATCCCCCTGCGCCAAGGGGAATATGAACCAGAATATTTTGCGTGCTAAAGAAATCCATTTTATCTCCGCAGACGTGACGTCATAAAGTTAACAACGGGTTAGGGCCGTGGTTATGATCCGATAGTTATGAGCGAAGTGTAGCCGCAAAATCCAGCATGCGGTTCAAAGGCAACAATGCGCCCTCTCGCAGCGCCGCATCAACATGGATCTCATGTTCTGCCCCGCCGTGCTCCAGGCCATCCGCAATCGCCTTCAGCCCGTTCATCGCCATCCACGGACAGTGCGCGCAGCTGCGACAAGTGGCACCTTCGCCAGCCGTCGGTGCTTCCAGCAGCTCTTTTTCCGGCACGGCCTGCTGCATTTTGTAGAAAATACCGCGATCGGTCGCCACGATAAGCTGCTGGTTGGGCAGTGTTTTCGCCGCCGCAATCAGTTGACTGGTCGAGCCCACCGCATGCGCCATCTCCACAATTGACTGTGGCGATTCCGGATGCACCAGAATGGCAGCTTGCGGATAAAGCGCTTTCATCCGAGCCAGTGCCTGAGTTTTGAATTCATCGTGCACGATACACGCGCCCTGCCAGCACAGCACATCTGCGCCCGTCTGCTTTTGCACATAGCGGCCTAAGTGACGATCCGGCGCCCAGATGATCTTTTCACCCAGGCTGTCGAGATGCTCGATAAGCTCCACGGCAATACTTGAAGTGACCACCCAGTCGGCGCGTGCTTTTACCGCAGCCGACGTGTTGGCATACACCACGACCGTGCGATCCGGGTGCGCATCACAGAACTTATTAAATTCGTCGATGGGACAGCCGAGATCCAGTGAACACTCGGCGTTGAGCGTGGGCATCAGGATGGTTTTTTCCGGGCTGAGGATCTTCGCGGTTTCGCCCATAAAACGCACGCCAGCCACCAGCAGCGTCGTCGCTTCATGGCGGGCACCGAAGCGCGCCATCTCCAGAGAATCTGAGATACAGCCGCCGGTTTCTTCCGCCAGTTGCTGGATTTCGGGGTCGGTGTAGTAATGGGCAACCATCACCGCATTACGCTCTTTTAGCAATCGCTTAATTTTCGCGCGATAGAACTGTTTTTCTTCAGCGCTCAACGGCGCTGGCTTAGGCGGAAAAGGATAAATTGCGGTTTCAGGATCAAACATTACGCTCATCATGGCTTCTCGTTTTACTGGCTTAACAAAACTGTCGATTTAATGGCCTGAATCGCGTTAATCAGACAGTGGTGTTTTATATGCTAAACAAGATAGCGAATTGCTGCCGAAAAGTCGTGCAGATTTTCCGTCTGTGCCAATCAGGCTTTTTTGTGGTACAAAGTATCAACATTTAACGACTGACGATACTTGCTGCCATGGCGTACACCATCGATATCATCTCCTGTATCACCGAACAATTTGTGGCGCTCACCGCCACTGAAAAACGCATTGCGCAGTTCATTCTGGATGATGTCGCCGCGGCGGCAGAATTACCCATTGCCGAACTCGCCCGTCAGACCAATACCAGCCAGGCTTCGGTGACGCGTTTTGCCCGAACGCTGGGCTGCAAAGATGTGCGTGATTTGAAAGTGAAGCTGGCGCAGTCCCTCGCGGTCGGGCAACGCTTTATTCTGGATGTGCCGGATCTGGAAGGTGTTCAGGGAATTTATGAGTCGATTATCAGCGTGCTGGAAACGAACCGTCGTGCGCTTGATCCTGACTCGCTGCAAAAAGCGGTGGGCTGGTTAACCCAGTCACGACAAATTCTGGCGATTGGCATGGGCGGTGGGTCGACGATATGCGCTCAGGAACTGCAGTACCGTCTTTTCCGTTTAGGGTTGCCGGTTGCCAGCCAGAATGACGGTTTGCTGGTGCGGATGATGTGTTCTGCGGTCGCGCCACAGGATGTGGTGATTGCGTTGTCGCTCGGCGGTTATACGCCTGAAGTGACAGACAGTGCAGCCATCGCCAGGCAGTACGGTGCGAAAGTCATCGCCATTACCCCAGAAGACACGCCGCTGGCGAAACAGGCCGATTTGGTGCTGCCGTTGGTGGTCACTGAAAACGACTATATCTTTAAGCCAAGCACCTCGCGCTATGCGATGCTGGCAATGATTGATGTGCTTGCGACGGAGCTTGCGATGGCCAATAAAGCGCAGGCTAAAGACCGCCTGCGCCGTATTAAACTCTCTTTGCATAACCTGCGTGGAGGCATTGATCGCCAGCCGTTGGGCGATTAAACCGCTTGCGCAAACGCCGCCAGATAGCGAGCCGCCTGTTCTGCGGTTCGTGAGACAGCCTGCCCTGGCCGGTATAAGTCGCTGCCAAGCCCTGCGCCTGCGCATCCTGCCCGCAAGTACTCCGAAAGATTTTCAGGAGTGATCCCCCCGACAGCCAGCACCGGCACCGAGGCAGGCAATACCGCTTTTAGCGCCTGAATATACGCCGGGCCAAAAGCGGAAGACGGGAAGATTTTGAGCCATTGAGCCCCCGCATCCAGCGCGCTAAACGCTTCGGTTGCGGTAGCGCACCCGGCACAAACCAACATGCCTTTATCCACCGCCTGACGAATCACCGCAGGTTGTGTATTCGGAGTGACCACCAACTTCGCTCCGGCTTCGGCCAGAATATCCACCTGCTCAACGTTGAGGACGGTACCTGCGCCAATCATCGCCTGATGTCCGTACTCACTCACCAGAGCCGGAATGCTTTGCTGCCAGTCAGGCGAGTTCAGCGGAATCTCGATATAGCGAAACCCAGCCTCAATCAGCGCGGCGGTGTGGGCTCCCGCTTCAGCAGGCGTTATGCCACGAAGAATGGCGACCAGTTTAGTATCGGCCATGAAAAATACTCCTTATTCCTTGCAGAAAAGCGTCATCGCCCTCGCAGCAATTCGCCTGAACGCCGAGTGCGTCAAAGGCCCGAAGGTAGCGCGCATTCAGCGAGGAACCGCCAACCAAAGTGACTCGGGGCTGAGTGTGTTGCGGATACATTTCCGCCACTTCAGCGCCTATCAGCAACCCGGAGAGATAGTCCGCCACCGAAGTGGGGGCTAACTCACCCAGAACACGTGCAGCGCGAGCGCTAAACAATGAAGCAACTGGCGAAGGGGTTGTGATCCCTCGCTTGAGGCCACGCTGGAAGGCTTCGTCGTCCGCTTGCTGTTCAGGCAGCCCTTTGCCTATCAGCGACTGGTTAAGCAGCAAATGGAAAAGCTCACCGGTCATCACAGTAGAGAAATGTTGTATACGCTCGCCATCGACACTCACCCATTTACTGTGAGTTCCCGGCATCACATACACATCAGCGGGTGACATCGCCATCGCGCCCGCCAGCTGAGTTTCTTCGCCGCGCATCACGTTACACTCGCCGTTTTGCTGGACTTTAAGCCCCGGCACAATCCAGACCTGCCCCGCCACTTCTGTCAATTGGCTGCCCAATTGATGGGTCGTTATCGGACAGGGCAGATAAGGAGCCACTTGCCAGCCCGCATCGCTGCCGATCATTCCGGCCATAAAGACCGGAACACTGTTTTCTTTACGCCACGGGGCGATGTGCTGCCGGAAGACTTCTTCCGGCGTACGCCCGTTGAGCTGAGAAATACCTGCGGCAATCTGCAACTGATTCACACAAACATCGTTCTGCCAGTGCCACGCCCGAAGGTGCGTGGAGCCCCAGTCAACGGCAATCCAGTTCTCCATCACGCCCTCAACTCTCTGACACTTTACGGATGCCCACGGCTACCTGCGGCGCTTCAGGCTGACTTTCACGCTCACGGGTAATCATTTCCAGCGCCGCTTCACGGCTCATGCGCGGAGCTGGCGTAACCAGAGTCACCACCACGCCGCCGATCAGGCTTGTCAGGACCGAAGGAATACAAGGGTTACCCCAGAAGGCGAGCCAACTGCTGTCCATCAATACCACCATGGAAGCCACCGCCCCGCCGAGCAGCGAGGCCAGCGCCCCTTGCCAGTTGAAGCGAGTCCAGAAGCGGCCGAGCATGGAGCAGATGAACATGCCTGACATGATCATCGAGATCATTTTGGTGATGTAGCTGATGATGTCGTTGGAGGTCAGCGCAAAGACCAGCGCCAGCGCAATCACCAGCACCAGGAAAATGCGCGACATCTTGATTGCTTTTTCCGGCGCAGGCATGTGTCCGGTTATCAGGGTGTAGAGGTCTCGCAGCATGATAGACACCGCAGCAATCGCATCAGAGCTTCCCGAAGACATGTTGGCGGACATCCCGGCAATCAGGACGGCCATCGCCAGAACCGGCGGCAGGACTTGCGTCGCGAACAGGAAGGCAAACCCACTGTTTTCAAGGTGCGAGTTCATCGTCCACACTGCCATGCCGATAATCGCAGGCAGGAATGAGAACATCAGATACAGCACGCCGGTGATAGTGAATGACTGACGAACGGAGGACACCGTTTTTGCCGAGTAAATTCGCTGGCGGTAAGACGGCGTCGCCAGTACCCCAACGCAAATCACAAAGGCCAGTGAAAGCGCGGGTAGAACACCCAACTTATCGACGGCAAAAAGACTTTGTGCTGCAGGGTCTACCGTGTGTTTTATTTCGGTCCAGCCGCCTGCATGATGAACAGCTAACACCGCCATAATGATGAAACCGGCGAACAGGACAATCGACTGAATAGTATCAATCCATACCACCGCGGAATAACCGCCGATGCCGACATAAACAATAAATGCCAGGGCAATAATAATTTTTGCCGTATTAATATCGATACCACTGGCCCACGCGAGATATAGCCCGCCGCCTAATATATGTGCCCCAAGCCAACCAATGGAAGCAATGAAAATTAATATCGCCACCAGGTTCTTAATTATCTTACTGCCGCCAGTGTAATACGATATTTCCTCGCTCATGGTCATAAAACGCATTTTGCGTACTGGCGCAAATAACCAGGCCACCAGCAAAATGCCGACCGCCCCGCCCAGGCCATATAACATGCCCGCCCAGCCGTTGGTGTAACCGAAACCGACGGCACCCACGCTGGAGCCTGTTCCGACCATGGTGCCCACGGTGGAACCCAACGTCAGGATCATTGGCAGTGAACGCCCGCCTAAAAGAAAATCGTCGCCGTTCTTTTGGTTACGCGAAACATACCAGCCGAGGGCAATCATCGCGCAAGCATATATCGCAAACCAGATTAAAAAGGATAAATTATTCATAGCTCTCGTCCAGGTACAGTAAGTCATGTTCTTAAAAAAACATGAGGGTGTTGACAAGACTGGCACCTGAATAAACAGGTTCCAGAGAATGGATTCAATTTATAGTTTTAAACGTTACTGCTTTTATTATCAGTATTAGCCCTTCTGACGAAGGGCTTATTTCTTACTTATTCCGTGCGGCGTTATAGCACGTCACGTCAACTTCCACTTTGCAATCCACGACCAGGTCAGCCACACAGCAGATACGTGCCGGAGGATGATCGCCGAAGAATTCACGGAAGACTTTATTGAAAGACTGGAAATAGCGGGCGTCAGTCAGGATAACTTTGACATGCACCACATCCGCCAGGGTATAGCCCGCTTCGGTCATGATATCGACACAGTTCTGGATAGCGAGACGGGATTGATCGACGATCCCCCCTTCAACCACTTCACCGTTGGTCATGGGTGTCTGACCGGAGACATACAGCCAGCCGCCCGCTTCTACCGCGCGTGAAAATGGCAGGTGCTGGCCTCCTGTGCCGGTACCGCCTTCGGTGCCATAACGTTTAATGCTCATACTTTCTCCTTCTTTTTAAGGCTGTCGGCGCAGGAATCGCCCTGCTCTTCCGATAATTTTTTGCTCAGGGCGATAGCTCATGACGCCATTCACCATCACCGCTTCAATGCCTTGTGCAGGCCGTTTTGGATCGCTAAAACTCGCGACATCACGCACCGTCTCGGGGTTGAACAACACCAGATCGGCAAAGTTACCCGTTTTTATCTGCCCACGTCCGGCAAGACCAAAGCGTGCGGCGGACAACCCCGTCATTTTGTGGATAGCCGTCGTCAGCGGGAACAGCTTTTCATCGCGACTGTAATGACCCAGCACGCGAGGGAATGCGCCCCACAGACGCGGATGCGGCATTGGGTCGTTCGGTAAACCGTCGGAGCCAATCATTGTGACCGGATACTGCATCACCCGGCGCACATCCTGTTCATCCATGTTGTAGTAAATTGCGCCCGCTGGCATCAACTGTTTTGCCGCTTCGTGCAGCGTGACCTGCCAGTGTTCGGCAATCTCTTTCAGCGTTTTTCCGGCCTGTTCAGGGCGAGACTCAGACCAGGTGATCACGATATCAAACTCATCGGTGACCTGTTTTAAATCCAGCGTCGAGGAGCTCGCCGAATAAGGGTAGCAGTCGCAGGCGATCTCCTGGTGCTGGCGCATCTTATCGATAAAGGCCAGGGTTTCTTTGGTGCGCCCCCAGTTTTTCGCCCCTGCGCATTTGTGATGCGAGACAACGACAGGCACTTTGCCATGGCGGCCAATACGAAAAGCTTCATCCAGCGCATCCAGGATGGGTTCAAATTCTGAACGCAAGTGGGTGGTATAAACCGCGCCACTGCCTGCCAGTTCTTCTGCCAGGGCCATCACTTCTTCGGTGGAAGACTGGAACGCACTGGCGTAGGCAAGCCCAGTGCTCATACCAAGTGCACCCTGACTCAGCGCCAGACGCAGTTGTTCACGCATGGCCATGATTTCGCTATCCGTCGCCGTGCGGAAGAGGTCGTCCATATGATTGTTACGTAACGCCGTGTGCCCGATAAGCGTCCCGACATTGATGCAAGGCTGCGCTGTTTCAATCGCATCCGCGTAAGCGTTGACGGTCGGATAGATAAACTGGGCCTGTTCACCCAACAGATTCATCGGGTCCGGAACCTCCCCTTTCATCGTCGCCGTAGCCGCCGAAATGCCGCAGTTCCCCACAATCACCGTGGTTATCCCCTGGCTAATTTTTGGCAGATATTCAGGGATGCGGATGACGTTCAAATCGTCATGCGTGTGCACATCAATAAACCCAGGCGCGAGCACCAGCCCGTTACCTTCGACAACCTGCTCGGCCGCAGCGTGAATAGCAGGCGCAATATCGACAATACGTTCGCCGCTAACCGCGACATCAGCGCGATACTCCGGGCCGCCGCTGCCGTCGATTACCGTTACATTTTTGAAAAGCCAGTCGAGCTTCATGACACCACACTCCCTTTCTGTTCTGTTGCCACTGTATCCTTCCTGAGGCAAGAAAACAGTGGAAAAGCACACAGAAATAGGATTAATTAGTGGTACTTTTATTCACAAACAAAGCAATAAAAACAAAATAACCTTATTTATCAGCAAAATAATTACGATACAGAAAACCGATAACGCAGAAGGAATGAGATATGAAATACCAGAGCGAAGTCCTTATCCCCCATAAATCTGCCCTGCTTTCTCCGCAGGCGAATGTGCTGCAAGAAGACGTTTGCCTGCCAGCGGCAATCATCAAAAAATCAGCGCTGGAAAATAACATAGCCTGGATGCAGCGTTACGCCGACAGCCGCGGAGTGTCACTCGCCCCACACGGGAAAACCACCATGACGCCCTGGATTTTCCAGGCTCAGCAGAAAGCGGGCGCATGGGGAATTGGCGTGGGCAGCGCCTGGCAAGCCGCGGCAGCCATGGTCAGCGGTGTGAAGCGAGTGCTGATGGTGAATCAACTGGTTGGGAAAGCCAATATGCTGACGGTTTCCCGACTCAAAAATCAGTATCCAGATGTTGATTACCTGTGTTGCGTGGATAGCCTGAGCAATGCCGCCACATTGAGCGCATTTTTCCACCAACAGGGGCAAAGTCTGGACGTGATGGTTGAGCTGGGCGTACCTGGTGGTCGCTGTGGCTGCCGTAATGCTTCACAAGCGCTTGAACTGGCTAAACACATCAATGAGTTGCCTGGGCTGCATTTGCGTGGTCTGGAGCTTTATGAGGGCGTTCTGCACGGTGATAACCCTCAGCCACAGGTTGAGCAACTGCTGCGCAAAGCCGCAGAGCTGGCCTGTGAACTTGAGCCTTTTGTTGAAGGCGAGTTTATCCTTACCGGCGCAGGAACGGTCTGGTATGACGTGGTCTGCAATATCTGGCTGGCAGCACGCAAGCCAGCCCAGTGCCGGATAGTTATCCGTCCGGGTTGCTACATCACGCACGATGAAGGGATTTACAATGTCGCCCAGCAAGAGCTGATGGCTCGTGACTCCGTCGCCTGTGATCTGGGTGGAGACTTAACCTCAGCACTGGAACTGGTGGCTCTCGTGCAGTCGGTGCCTGAAAACGATCGTGCCATCGTGAATTTTGGGAAACGCGATTGTGCGTTCGATGCGGGTCTTCCTCAGCCAACGGCGCATTATCGTGCTGGCAAACCGCTGACGTTGGAACCCGGTGCCATTACCAGCACCGGCATTATGGATCAGCACTGCATGCTGAAGCTCGCTCCAGGGAGTGATGTTCAGGTGGGCGATATTCTGGTGTTCGGCACCTCGCACCCTTGCCTGACCTTCGACAAATGGAAAGCGTTGCTGCTCACAGATGATGAATACAACGTGATGGAAGAGCTTGAGACGTTGTTTTGATAGCGTTGAGACGTGGATTGCAAAAAGCGCCTTTAGGGCTAACGCCATTCACTTAAGCCAATGAATTAGGGGAAACACCGGGATTTGGTTCCCGGAGGGACGCCAAACCCGGTGGTCGCCCCGGATATCTCGGTCTTAAACTAACGGTGTTACCCTTAGAGCGCTTTTTTACATTGGTGGGTCGTGCAGGATATCTGCAGATAGCAAAAAAGCGCCTTTAGGGCGCCTTTCTACATTGGTGGGTCGTGCAGGATATCACTCGTCTCATCCTGAGACTCGCCCTTCGGGTCACCGCCAGCGGTGATGCAAAATCGTTCCCGACGATTTTGTCGAACCTGCAGCAGGTTCTCACCCTTCACGAATCGGACATAGCAAAAAGGCGCCTTTAGGGCGCCTTTCTACATTAGTGGGTCGTGCAGGATTCGAACCTGCGACCAATTGATTAAAAGTCAACTGCTCTACCAACTGAGCTAACGACCCCTTATGGGGATTTCTTCGAAGTGGTGGGTCGTGCAGGATGACTCGACTAAAGTCTCGCCCTTCGGGCCGTTGCTTAAGCAACGTTATCCTTCACGTTTCACAATCTTGGTCCACCAAAATAGTGGTGGGTCGTGCAGGATTCGAACCTGCGACCAATTGATTAAAAGTCAACTGCTCTACCAACTGAGCTAACGACCCATTCGGGTAGTGACTTCGAAGATTTACTGCCAGATACTCGGTTACCAATTTAAAATTGGTGGGTCGTGCAGGATGACTCGTCTAAAGTCTCGCCCTTCGGGCCGTTGCTAAAGCAACGTTATCCTTCACGCTTAACGTCTGAGTTCAACGTTAAAATTGGTGGGTCGTGCAGGATTCGAACCTGCGACCAATTGATTAAAAGTCAACTGCTCTACCAACTGAGCTAACGACCCGAGTGGTGGGTGATGACGGGATCGAACCGCCGACCCCCTCCTTGTAAGGGAGGTGCTCTCCCAGCTGAGCTAATCACCCGATACTGCGCTGGATACTGCTTACTAACTGAAGTTAGTGGTGGGTCGTGCAGGATGACTCGACTAAAGTCTCGCCCTACGGGCCGTTGCTAAAGCAACGTTATCCTTCACGTTTTACTACCGTACCACCTTACTCATTAGTGGTGGGTCGTGCAGGATTCGAACCTGCGACCAATTGATTAAAAGTCAACTGCTCTACCAACTGAGCTAACGACCCACTATTTCCGCGGCTTTCAGGATGTTTGATATCCCTTGGCAACGGCGGCATATATTACTGGTTTCAGAATTGAGCGCAACAAAAATTTCGAAGAAGAAGCGCTAACTGCTTATGATTCATGCGGCATGACCAGAAATAGGACGATTTCAGGTCATGCCATAAGCATCAGAGACCATTCAGACGTTTTTGCGCCTGTTTTGCACCTTCGGTGCCAGGATATTTGGTCACAACCTGTTGGTAAACCGCTTTGGCTTTCGCGGTGTCACCTTTGTCCTGCATGATCACGCCGACTTTAAACATCGCATCCGCCGCTTTCGGTGATTTCGGGTAATTTTTCACCACAGAGGCAAAATAATACGCCGCATCATCTTTTTTACCCTTGTTGTAATTCAACTGACCGAGCCAGTAATTAGCGTTCGGCTGATAAGTCGAATCAGGGTATTTTTTGATGAAGTTTTGAAACGCAGCGATAGCGTCATCCTGGCGCGAGGCATCTTTCACCAGCGCAATGGCCGCGTTGTAATCCGTATTGGCATCACCGCTTTGAACAGGCGCACCTGTTGCGGCAGCGCCAGCAGCGCCAGCAGCAGGGGCTGCGGTAGCCGCTGCGGCCGCCCCGCTCTGATCACCCGCTGCGGGTTGTGCTGCTGCACTTCCACCAGTGCTCATACCATCCAACTGCGTTTGGATCTGCTTCTGGCGTTCAACTGCCTGATTAAGCTGGTATTGGCTTTCCTGGATTTGACCACGCAGGGCATCGATATCGGCCTGGTTGTCCTGAAGTTGCTGCTGAAGTTGGGTTAAAAGCTGACTGTGAGCGTTAGAAATACGCTCGAGTTGAGTGACACGGTCTTCGACCGAGCCAGAGCCGACACTACTGATTGGCGCCTGAGCAAAAGCGGCCCAGGGGGCCGCTATGCCAACCAGTAACGACAGACTCAACAAATGATGTCTGAAGTTACTGCTCATGCAATTCTCTTAGTAAACCAGTACGGCACGACGGTTTTTGGAGTAAGCCGCTTCGTCGTGACCCAGTACTGCAGGTTTTTCTTTACCGTAAGAAACGATGGAGATCTGGTCAGCAGAAACGCCTTTACCCTGCAGGTACATTTTAACGGCGTTAGCACGACGTTCGCCCAGGGCGATGTTGTACTCAGGAGTACCACGTTCGTCAGCATGACCTTCTACGGTGACTTTGTAAGACGGGTTGCTACGCAGGAAGTTAGCGTGCGCGTCCAGCATGGCAGCGAAGTCAGAACGGATATCGTACTTGTCGAGATCGAAGTAAACGATGTTGTTCTGCTGCAGCTGCTGCATCTGCAGACGAGCTTGCTCTTCGGAAGACATGTTGCCGTTTCCGTTAGCATCCATACCAGTGCCGGCACCCATCATGCCTTCACCGCTCTGATCGTTGCTGGCATTCTTGTTGGAAGAACACGCCGCGATAGCCATAACTGGCAGAGCGATCATCAGTCCTTTCAGCACTTTGTTCAGTTGCATTTCTTTGATTCCTATAATATTCAATTAATTATTATTACAGATACGGCGACCAGGCAGGTGATTTTACCTGTCCATCAGTTGCCGGAAGACGCGCTTTGAAACGCCCATCCGTAGAAACCAGATTCAGCACAGATCCCATCCCCTGAGAAGAGCTGTAGATAACCATTGTGCCGTTCGGTGCCAGACTTGGCGTTTCATCCAGGAACGTTGACGACAGAACCTGTACGCCACCCGCTGCCAGATCTTGTTTAGCAATGTGTTGCTGGCCGCCGGCCGAGCTCACCATTACCATAAATTTGCCGTCAGAACTCACGTCAACGTCCTGGTTCTGAGAACCTTCCCAGGTAATACGTTGTGGAGTACCGCCGTTAATGCCGACTTTATAAATCTGTGGACGACCCGCCTGGTCAGAGGTAAAGGCCAGGGTCTGGCTGTCCGGGAACCAGCTTGGTTCGGTGTTGTTGCTGCGACCGTTGGTCACCTGCTGAATCTGACCAGAACCCAGATCCATCACGTACAGATTCAGGCTACCGGTTTTCGACAGCGCGAACGCCAGTTTGGTCCCGTCCGGAGAAAACGCCGGTGCACCGTTGTGCTGCGGGAAGGAAGCAATCTGGCGAACAGCGCCATTTGCCAGCGTCTGTACAACCAGTGCAGAACGACCGCTTTCGAAGGTGACGTAAGCCAGTTTAGACCCGTCTGGAGACCAGGCCGGAGACATCAGCGGCTGTGGTGAACGGTGAACAACGAACTGGTTGTAACCGTCGTAGTCAGACACGCGCAGTTCATACGGGAACTGACCGCCATTGGTCTGAACCACGTAGGCGATACGGGTACGGAAAGCCCCTTTAATCCCGGTCAGCTTCTCGAACACTTCGTCACTCGCGGTGTGGCCAGCGTAACGCAGCCACTGCTTGTTCACTTTGTAAGAGTTCTGAGCCAGAACGGTACCTGGCGCACCGCCAGTATCGACCAGCTGATAAGCTACGGTGTAGGAACCGTCTGGGTTAGGCGTTACCTGCCCAACGACAACGGCATCAATACCGAGCGCAGACCAGGCCGCTGGCTGAACTTCCTGAGCGGAACCCGGCTGCTGTGGCAGACGAGAGCGATCAAGCGGGTTGAATTTACCACTGTTGCGCAAGTCAGCCGCCACAATGCCACCGACATCTTCAGGTGCCGCGCCCGGGCCCGCCCATTTAAACGGCGCAACGCCGATTGGGCGTGCCGAGTCGACCCCTTGGGTGATCTCGATACGTACTTCTGCGTGCAACACGGTTGCCCACAGCATCAGAAAACCAAATGCTACTTTTAATGCCTGCTTCATCATTTCTCCCTTATCCAGGCGGAAAGCCCACGATAATTTAGCAGAATGTTAACAAACTCAAATACACAAAACTACCAAAACCCTGTGACGCATCTGAGCCAACTACGGACTTCAAAAGTGGAAAATTACAGTTTGAAGACCAAGGTTGCATCTTTCACTTTTTCATAAACAGCCTGGCTCGGCGGTTTAGGCATAGTCGCCGTTTTAGCCGCCGTTATTGCAGCCTGGCAAAGTGCAGGATCACCACCCGCAGGCGTGATATTCAATAACCTGCCATCAGGTGCAAGCGTAACGTGTAAATCACATTTCTGCCCTGCATAAAGGCTTGAATCGTAAAGGCGGCTTTGAATAGCTTTACTGATTTGGCTTACATAAGAGCTGATATCAGCCCCGGTTGCCCCACCATTTGCACCACTTGTACCACTGTCTTTCGACGGTGTACCCGTTCCTTTCGCCCCACCGCCGGATTTCGGTGCATTCTTACCAGAGCTAAGATCGCCCAGCAGATCGTCAACACCTGAAGCTTCTTTGGCTTCCGCCGCTTTCTTCGCAGCAGCGGCCTTTTTAGCCGCTGCTTTGTCCGCAGCCGCTTTATCGGCGGCAGCTTTATCAGCAGCAGCTTTGGCCGCGGCAGCCTTCTCAGCAGCGGCGGCTTTTTTCGCAGCATCCGCAGCGGCTTTCTTCTCGGCTTCTTGCTGCGCTTTTTTCTCTGCATCCTGCTGAGCTTTCTTCGCAGCTTCCGCTTCGGCTTTCTTCTGCGCATCAGCAGCCGCTTTCTTCGCGGCTTCAGCAGCCACTTTAGCCCGTTCGTCAGCTTTCGCTTTCGCCAGGGCAGCCGCTTTCACAGCCGCTTCTTCGGCTTGCTTCTGCTGCTGTTGCGCTTGCTTCGCGGCTTCTTCTGCCTGTTTCTGCGCATCAGCTTGCTTGGCGGCCGCTTCCTGCGCCTTCAAACGGTCCTGTTCAAGCTGCTTCAGACGTTCCTGCTCAGCAGCCTGTTTCTCACGCATCTCTTCCGCTTGCTGTTGAGCTTGCTTCTCACGCTGCTCTTCAGCCCGGCGAGCACTCGCCTGCTGATTTTGCTGACGGTTGTAGTTCTGCACGACAGCACCCGGATCGACCATCACAGCGTCAATGGAGGACCCTCCACCGCCGCCTGCCGATACGTCAATGTGCTCATCGAACGAACCCCAAATCAGTATTGCTATCAGGATGATATGCAGTACGACCGAGATGATGATCGCGCGTTTAAGCTTGTCGTTTTGTTCGGTTGCCTTTAACACACTCGGTTCCCAAAAACTGTTAGCCTGTTAGCCAGGTCAAATCGGCTGGGTCATTAAACCCACGGATTTCACGCCTGCGCTGTGCAACAGGTTTAGCGCTTTAATAATTTCATCGTACGGCACGTCTTTTGCGCCACCGATCAGGAAGATCGTTTTCGGATTCGCCTGCAGACGGCGCTGAGCTTCCGCCACCACCTGCTCTGGCGGCAACTGTGGCATCTTGTCCGGACCCACATTGACGCTGTACTGGCCGACGCCAGAGACTTCCACGATAACCGGCGGATCGTCGTTGGTGCTGACGGCCTGCGATTCGGTTGCATCAGGCAGATTCACATCCACGCTCTGCGAAATGATCGGCGCTGTCGCCATAAAGATCAGCAGCAGCACCAGCAACACATCCAGCAGCGGAACGATGTTAATTTCGGACTTCAGTTCGCGACGTCCGCGTCCACGTCTGGCCATGGCTTACCCCTTGTTGCTTTCGCTGGTGGTAAACGCCTGACGGTGCAGGATCGCGGTGAACTCTTCCATAAAGTTGTCGTAATTCAGTTCCAGTTTGTTCACGCGCTGGTTCAGGCGGTTATACGCCATAACGGCTGGAATGGCGGCAAACAGACCAATCGCGGTGGCGATCAGCGCTTCGGCGATACCCGGAGCAACCATCTGCAGCGTGGCCACTTTTACCGCGCCGAGCGCGATAAAGGCGTGCATGATCCCCCACACCGTACCAAACAGACCGATATAAGGGCTGATGGACCCTACGGTACCGAGGAAAGGAATGTGGTTTTCGAGGTTTTCCAGTTCGCGGTTCATGGAGATACGCATCGCACGCGACGCCCCTTCCACAATCGCTTCCGGCGCATGGCTGTTGGCACGGTGCAGTCGAGCGAACTCTTTAAAGCCGCTGTAGAAGATCTGCTCTGACCCCGTGAGATTATCGCGACGCCCCTGGCTTTCCTGATACAGACGAGACAGTTCAATGCCGGACCAGAACTTGTCTTCGAACGCTTCAGCTTCGCGGCCAGCCGCATTGAGGATACGCGTTCGCTGGATAATGATGGCCCAGGAAGCGATAGAAAAACCAATCAAGATCAACATGATAAGTTTAACCAGAAGGCCAGCCTTCAGGAACAAATCAAGGATATTCATGTCAGTCACTGCTTAAACTCCGCGACAATAGACTTGGGAAGCGCACGAGGCTTCATTATGAGTGGATCAACACAGACAATCAGGACTTCAGCTTCGTTGAGTACTGTATTTTCTGCGTTGACAATCCGCTGCGTAAAAACCAGAGAGGTGCCACGCATCGCTGTAATTTCCGTTTGGACTTCGAGCATATCGTCGAGTCTGGCGGGGGCAAAATACTCCAGCGTCATCTTGCGTACCACGAAGGCAACGCGTTCAGCCAGCAGGACTTGCTGGCTAAAGTGATGGTGGCGCAGCATCTCAGTGCGTGCTCTTTCATAGAAAGCGACGTAGCTGGCGTGGTAAACCACACCACCGGCATCGGTGTCTTCGTAATAGACACGAACCGGCCATCGAAACAGCGTTGTATTCACTTTACATCCCGGTAATGCAAAAAATATTTAGGGCTTTCAAACTTCGCTACTATACGCGCGGGAATGCTGGTTTGGAATGGGAGAAAGTAAACGGAGAGTAAATTTTTATGGGCTTGTACAAGCCCATAGCGATTAACGGATGTTTCTGAATCAGGCGTAAAAGAAAATCAGCCCGGCGAGGAGAACAAGGTCTGCCAACAGCGGGCAAAAAATCCCCTGCCAGTGCACCGCTTTCGGACGAAAACCCACGCCGTGGATCACGCCAGCGCAAACCGCCCACATGATGAGAAAACCGTGCCAGATTTCAAGCGCACTGGTTTTGGCCGCAAAGCGTGAGGGATCCCAGAAGATACACCCCGCCAGCACTAATGCCATCAGTAAGGAAAGGGCCCTTAAAGGGCCCTTGTCCATTACCGCATATAACGTTGCGATAATTTTAGTCATTAATGATCTTCTTGCTGTCCGGACTCAACATGCTCCAGCGCCAGCGCGGTGATGACACCAAATGCACAGGCCAGAAGCGTCCCCAGAATCCATGCGAAGTACCACATACGTTGCTCCTTACTCAGTACAGAGAATGGGTGTTGCGTTCGATATCTTCTTTGGTGATACGCCCGAACATCTTCCAGTAACACCAGGTGGTGTACAGCAGGATAATCGGCACGAACACCATCGCCGCGTAGGTCATGACGTTCAGCGTCAACTGACTAGATGTCGCATCCCACATCGTCAGGCTCGCATTCAGCATAGTGCTGGACGGCATGATGAACGGGAACATCGCAATCCCGGCAGTCAGGATGATGCACGCCAGCGTCAGTGAGGAGAACAGGAACGCCCAGGCGCCCTTATCCGCACGAGACGTCACAACAGTCAGCAGTGGCAGAATCACACCCAGAGCAGGAATCGCCCACAGAGCTGGCATGTTGTTAAAGTTCACCATCCATGCACCCGCTTCACGCGCCACTTCTTTGGTCAGTGGGTTGGACGCTGCGTGATGATCCAGTACGGATTTCACCACATAACCGTCAATGCCGTAGTAAACCCAAACGCCTGCCAGTGCGAAGCACACCAGAGTGACCAGCGCGGCAACCTGAGAGACCGCACGAGTACGCAGGTGCAGTTCACCCACAGTACGCATTTGCAGATAGGTTGCGCCCTGAGTCAGGATCATTGCCGCACTGACAATACCCGCCAGCAGACCAAACGGATTCAGCAGTTGGAAGAAGTTACCGGTGTAGTACAGACGCAGATACTCATCCACATGGAACGGGACACCCTGCAGCAGGTTACCGAAGGCCACGCCGATAACCAGCGGCGGCACAAAGCTCCCGACAAAGATGCCCCAGTCCCACAGGTTACGCCAGCGGGTGTCTTCAATCTTAGAACGGTAGTCAAAACCAACCGGACGGAAGAACAAAGACGCCAGCACCAGGATCATCGCCACATAGAAGCCGGAGAACGCAGCGGCATACACCATCGGCCAGGCAGCGAACAGTGCGCCACCCGCGGTGATAAGCCATACCTGGTTACCGTCCCAGTGTGGGGCGATGGAGTTAATCATGATTCGACGCTCGGTGTCGTTACGACCGAGGAAACGGGTGAGCATGCCCACCCCCATGTCAAACCCGTCGGCGACCGCAAAACCGATCAGCAGAATGCCAACCAGCAGCCACCAGATAAAACGCAATACTTCATAATCGAACATTTGACGACTCCTGTCTTAGCGTGCCGGCTGAGTAGACGCTGGGGTCTGCTCATAGTGGTAACGACCGGTTTTCAGACTGCTTGGTCCCAGACGCGCAAATTTGAACATCAGGAACAATTCAGCCACCAGGAACACGGTGTACAGGCCGCAAATCAGCACCATCGAGAAGATCAGGTCACCGGCTGTCAGCGAAGAGTTCGCGACAGCGGTGGGTAACACCTCACCAATCGCCCACGGTTGGCGGCCATATTCAGCAACAAACCAGCCCGATTCCACGGCAATCCACGGCAGCGGGATCCCGTACAGACAGGCGCGCAGCAGCCATTTTTTGCTGCCGATACGGTTACGAATCACCGTCCAGAAACAGGCCGCGATAATACCCAGCATCAGGATGCCGCACGCCACCATGATACGGAACGCGAAGTACAGCGGTGCAACGCGAGGAATGGAGTCTTTGGTTGCCTGCTGGATTTGCGCTTCCGTGGCGTCAGAGACGTTCGGGGTATAGCGCTTGAGCAGCAGACCGTAGCCCAGGTCTTTCTTCACGCTGTTGAATTCGTCACGCACGGACTGATCGGTTGAGCCTGAACGCAGCTCTTCCAGCAGTGTGTACGCTTTCATCCCGTTACGGATACGATCTTCATGCTGAGCCATCAGGTCTTTCAGACCGATAACCGGCGTATCGACCGAACGGGTGGCAATGATGCCCAACGCGTAAGGAATTTGAATCTGAAGGTGGTTTTTCTCTGCATCCTGATCCGGAATACCGAACAGCGTAAACGCGGCAGGCGCAGGCTGAGTTTCCCACTCAGCTTCGATGGCAGCCAGTTTGGTTTTCTGCACATCGCCCATTTCATAACCGGATTCATCACCCAGCACGATAACAGAGAGGATTGCCGCCATACCGAAGCTTGCCGCAATCGCAAAGGAGCGTTTAGCAAAAGCAAAATCACGATTACGCAGCATGTAGTAGGAGCTGATACCCAGGATGAACATCGCACCAGTCACATAGCCAGAAGCGACAGTGTGAACGAATTTCACCTGAGCAACCGGGTTCAGGATAAGCTCGGAGAAGCTCACCATTTCCATGCGCATGGTTTCGAAGTTGAAGTCAGAGGCGACGGGGTTTTGCATCCAGCCGTTAGCGACGAGGATCCACAGCGCGGACAGGTTAGACCCTAATGCCACAAGCCAGGTCACCGCCATATGCTGAACTTTACCGAGACGATCCCAACCGAAGAAGAACAGACCTACAAAGGTGGATTCGAGGAAGAAGGCCATCAGCCCTTCAATGGCCAGCGGCGCACCGAAGATATCGCCCACGTAGTGGGAATAGTAAGACCAGTTAGTCCCGAACTGGAACTCCATGGTCAGGCCGGTTGCCACACCCAGAGCGAAGTTGATACCAAACAACTTGCCCCAGAACTTGGTCATATCTTTATAAATCTGTTTGCCGGAAAGGACGTAAACCGTTTCCATGATGGCCAGCAGGAACGCCATACCGAGCGTCAGTGGCACAAAAAGGAAGTGGTACATCGCGGTCAAGGCAAACTGTAAGCGCGACAGTTCGACTATATCTAACATCATGACTCCTTGCTCATCGCATGAAGACTCCGAGAGTGATTCCCGTTAGAAAGGATTCACACACATGCCCCAATACAAAATGATTTGCTTCCCGCTTCACGGCGTTCCTCACTATGTGAAAAAGACCCTGAGCAAAGGTTGCAAATACGTTAATAAAAAACCCAAATTGATCCCGTCAATATATTACGCCGTAAAATCCTTACAATAAACAGGTTTTTCTTGACCCATTTTTGCGTTTTTCGACGCTGATCAATTTATAGCTAAGATGCCAGTTTTCGACCACTTTGATCGACGACAATTTACCGCTTTTGATGACCCTTTTCCAAGGATTACATTTTGATTTAAATCAATTTTACAATCACATGTTAATTGTGTATGCACTTGATAGTGCGTAGTAAAATCAATGTTAAAAAAATGATTTCACCATGACGTTGATGGTTATCAAATAAGAGGGAATTTGGATGTGAGGCGATTCAAATTTAACGGCACAAGCGAAACGGCAAGGAACCGCGAGGCAATAGAAAGACAGCAGAAAACAAATCTTTTTTAGCTGGCGGCTAAGTATAGCTTCTTTTTATTACATTTCATTCACCGTAAAGAATTTAATAATTAACACCGCAGCGTGATTATCTCAAAAACAAAAAGGCCGCGCAGTGCGCGGCCTCAGACTGCTGACAAAGTCCTGGTCGAAAGGCCGGGACTTTGATCTAATAGGGTCAGTACAATTAATGGACTGACCGCCATGCTCAGAGAACTCTCCCCGCAGCAGTACCAGTTTGAAACCATCACCCTCGATGAACTGGTCCCTGAAGACCACCTGGTCCGCA
>NZ_JBLFJW010000036.1:0-51404 GCF_047713085.1 Pantoea sp. sgz302252 | reverse complement strand
GAAAGTGGGTAATGCAGAGTTGCGCAGCGCACTGTATATGCCAGCGGTTGTGGCAGGAAGGTACAATGAGGTGGTGAAAAACCTGATGGAAAGGCTGTCAGCGAGAGGGAAGACAGGAAAAGAACGGGTATGTGCAGGGATGAGAAAACTGCTGCAGCTGGCCTATGGCGTGGTGAAATCCGGACGCGAATTTAATGCTGAGATACCACTTGCCGGATGACCGGCAAGACGGTATCTCTCCCCAAAGGGGCGAGGGAGAAAATCAAATTCCCTCTCCCTTTGGGAGAGGGTCAGGGAGAGGGGTTACTCACAATGAATGCTCAACACAACACCTTTCCGTTAGCCAACCTCACCCTGCACCGAATCGACTTCCAGCCTGATACGTTCACCGACGCGGATCTCCTGTGGCTGCCGCATCACGTCAAACTTGCGCACTCGGGAAGAAAGCGTAAAGCCGAACACCTTGCCGGGCGATTAGCGGCCTTTTACGCCTTGCGGGAACAGGGGATCAGGCACATTGCCGATATCGGCGAGCAGCGCCAGCCGCTCTGGCCTGAAGACTGGTTTGGCAGTATCAGCCATTGCGGAAACACGGCGTTGGCCGTGGTGAGTCAAAGCGTTGTCGGTCTTGATATCGAAGAGATTTTTACGCCAGCGC
This sequence comes from Pantoea sp. sgz302252, assembly GCF_047713085.1. Lineage (NCBI taxonomy): Bacteria > Pseudomonadati > Pseudomonadota > Gammaproteobacteria > Enterobacterales > Erwiniaceae > Pantoea > Pantoea sp. sgz302252. The sequence continues at coordinate 50,746 of NZ_JBLFJW010000036.1, read as the reverse complement.
TGTGCACGGAGATCGCCTCCAGCATCATCAATCTGGCTGAAGAGCAGATTCTGCAAACCCGCGACCTGCCCTTCCCTTTAGCGCTGACGCTCGCCTTCAGTGCTAAAGAAAGCCTGTTCAAAGCGCTCTCTTCTGCAACCTCCGGAATGCCTGGTTTTACCGGCGCGCAAATCATTGGCTTAAGCGAGCGACAGATCACCCTGAAAACGACGGCAGCATTCGCTCCAGCACTTGACGGGCAGCATCACTCAATCGTCTGGCAGCGGTTGGATCAGCAGGTGGTGACGCTACTGGCGAAAACTCTCTAGCTTATGTAGCTGCTGGCCTTGTTGATCAAAATTATCGGGCGCGAGCCACGCTTGTAGCGCTTTCTCAATGTCCGGCCATTCACCGTCGATAATCGACAGCCAGTCGCTGTCGCGGTTGCGGCCTTTACGGACCATTCGCTGGCGAAAGCGCCCTTCGAAGGTGAAACCAATACGTTCCGCGGCTTTTCGGGAGGCGGTGTTGAGGGAATCACACTTCCACTCCACACGGCGATAGCCGCAGGCAAAAGCTTCTTTGAGCAACAGCCAAACCACTTCCGTACTCAACGTGCTGCGTTTCATTCGTACTGACCAGCTTACGTGACCGATTTCGACAGTGCCGTGTACCTGGTCGATAGCCATCAGGCACACCACGCCGACGGCGCGCTCCGAATGCAAATCGATTACCGCAAACGGCACTAAACCTGAATCGTCGACTTTTGCCTGCAACCAGGCATGAGTGGCGTCTATTGTTGCAGGGCGCTCGCTGCCTAGCCACGTCCAGTCGCGATCGTCGCCCACCTGCGCAAAAGCATCAAATAGATCGGCAGCATGCTGACTCGCGTTCAGTGGTTGCAGCTGGCAGCTTCGTCCTGTCAGCGCCTTTCTGACCAGGGTTTCTGCTCCCTTCCAGTCAGGGACTCGATCACCCACCCATTGCCCGTATTCATTCAACTCTGCCACGTTGCCCCCTCTTTGCAAATGTCTTCCCGTTATAGCATACCCCAGCACAGCTTTCTGGCCGGGGAAGTGGCGCAGATGTCTGAGCGAGACAATACTGTTCAGACATCCCTCCACGCGCCGAGATGCCCATGCTGCTCCCCGATTTCCACGTTTCCACCCCGTTTACCTTAGGCATTGAACTGGAATTACAGGTGGTGAATCCACCGGGATTTGACCTGAGCCAGGACTCTTCTGCGCTGATTGCGCAGATAAAAGAGGCAGTCACCGTAGGCGAAATCAAGCATGACATCACCGAGAGCATGCTGGAGATCGCAACGGGCGTTTGTGAGGATATCCACCAGGCCAGCGCGCAGTTTTCTGCCATTCGCCAGACAGTGCTGGAGGCGGCTTCTCGTCAGCATGTGCAAATCTGTGGCGGTGGCACGCATCCGTTTCAGAAATGGCAACGCCAGGAAGTGTGCGATAACGAGCGTTATCTGCGAACGCTGGAACAGTTTGGCTATTTGATCCAACAGGCAACGGTCTTCGGCCAGCATGTCCACGTGGGGTGTGCGAACGGCGATGACGCGATTTATCTGCTGCATGGGCTTTCGCGCTTTGTCCCTCACTTTATCGCGTTGAGTGCCGCCTCGCCGTACCTTCAGGGCGCTGACAGCAAGTTTGCCTCTTCGCGCCTCAACGTTTTTTCCGCGTTTCCCGATATGGGGCCCATGCCCTGGGTGACGAACTGGCAGGAGTTTGAAGGGCTGTTTCGTCGGCTGAGCTACACCAGCATGATTGACAGCATTAAAGATTTGCACTGGGACATTCGCCCCAGCCCGCATTTTGGCACGGTGGAAGTGCGTGTGATGGACACGCCGCTGACCCTGGGTCACGCGGTCAATATTGCCGGGCTGATTCAGGCCACCGCCCGCTGGCTGCTCGAAACCCGGCCCTTTAAGCATCAGGAACGCGATTACCTGCTGTATAAATTTAACCGTTTTCAGGCCTGCCGATACGGGCTCGAAGGCGTGCTGACCGACGTTCATAGCGGCGAACAACAAACGCTTGCCGAAGAGATTCAACGCCTGTTGGACACCGTTGCCCCGTGGGCCGAAACGCACCAGGCAGGCAGCGCCATCGAGGCCCTTTCCCTGTTGGTAAAACAAGGTCATAGCGAGGCCGATAAGATGAGAGCGTTTATCGCAGGAGGAGGATCGTTGATTTCACTGGTGGAAAAACACTGCGAAATTTGGGCCGCCTGAGGCAGGAACTTAAGGTATCATCAGGCCTCATTTTTTGGCTTACGATAATTATTATGCTCGACTCCCTGATCACCGCCGGTGGCATTTTACTGATGGCGTTTCTCTCTTGCCTGCTGCTGCCCGCCCCTTCCCTGGGGCTGACAGTGGCGCAAAATCTGGTGACCGTTTTCCACCTGATGGATTTGAACCAGCTCTATACGCTGCTGTTTTGCGTTTGGTTCCTGGTGCTTGGCACAATTGAGTTTTTCGTCATTCGTTACGTCTGGCGACGCTGGCTGTCACCTTCTCGCTAATCCGGTGAATTCCCTCATTCCTTCCACCAGCGCTTCGCACCAGCCAGCATAATCATGGCCGCTGGAGGAAGGGTGAAAGCTCACGCGATACCCTTTTTCACGCAGCACCTGTTCAAACTCCAGCGTGTGTTTGTAGTTGCCACCGCCGGGGCCACTGGCCTCAAAAGTTCCCGCCTGTAACCAGAAACGCACCGGATAGCGCGGCGTGCGCTGGTATTCACGTGTCAGCCAGCTGGCGGCTTCCCCTTTCGGCGCCCACCAATAAGAGCCGGAAAGACTGAGCACATTCCCGAACAAGCGCGGATAGCGTAACGCCACCCACGAGGCGGCAAGCCCGCCGTAACTCGATCCTGCCACGATGGTTTTCTGCCGCTGCATATTCAGCCCCTGACGATGGAGCCAGGGCAGCAGCTCGTGCGCCATGAAATCGGCGAAATGGGGATTGGGTGGCAGTTCGGCGCTGCGGCGTGCGTGATCCAATGAATCAATAAACACCACGTTAACAGGCGGCAACACATGACGGGCAATCAGGCCGTCGAGAATGTTGGCGAAATGGTAATCGTCCTGATATTGCTTGCCGTCAAAAAGCAGCAACGTCCAGCGTGCGGGCTGCGGCAGTCTTGGGCGATAGAGCGTAATTTCCCGGGTGTTGCCAAGAAAATCGCTGTGCAGTTGATGGCGGGTTAGCGAGCCAGACTTAATCGGTGCCTTCATGGCCGACAGGCTGCAGTATCGTGAAGGGGTGAGCGCCAACAGAGAAGAACGATTCCAGCGATCTTGCTGAGGCTGTAGCGTATTGGGATTCAACGGATCGGCCTGGGCACTGGCCAACATCGCACGCTGCTTTTCACGCATGTTCCCCTCAATCAGTGGGACATCAGGCGCGAGTTTGTATTGCATCAGGGTGTCTGCGGGCACCACATAGCTGTGAAACCAGACGTCGGAATCCCCTAGTCGGAAGAGTGGGTCGTGATCGCCCGCAGGGGAACCAAGAATAAAGACGTTGTTGCGAGCGCCGCGCCAAAGGAAGGTGACGCGTTTATGTTTAACATCAACGGGCTCCACCAACGGCGTGCCTTCCTGCTGACGAGCTTGCCAGAAATCGGCTGTGGAGCCGCCCTGCTTCAGGGTTTTCGCCAGTTGCTGCAACAAAGGGCTTGTCGGCAAAGGACGTTCGAAACACACTTCCCCGCTGGCATCCAACTTCCCTTTTTGTTCTCCCTGAGCCGAAGGAGATTCGCAGGTTACTGCCGCTGCGGGCATTGCACTTAGCCCAATAAGTAAGCCACTCCACGCCATCTTCATTGTGCTTGTTTCCCTTTTCAACATTGCGCATCACGCTAATGCAAATAGGAATTGCTTTCAATAACATTTGTACTGTGGGTTTGCCGTGAAGACATAAAAAAAGCCCGTTAAACGGGCTTGTAGAGGGGGCTAGTGTGCGCGGCTCTGGTGTTCTTTACGCCAGGCGCCAGGCGGTTGTTTAAACGTTCGGGTAAAGACCCGGGTGAACGTCTGTTGCGAATCAAAGCCGTACTTCAGGCAAATGTCATACACTTTCTGATCGGTTTCTCGCAGTTCTTCTGCTGCCAGTCGCAGCTTGCGCTCGCGAATGTAGCGTCCAAGACTCTCCCCTTTTTGCTGGACAAACAGGCGTTGCAGGTGCCATTTTGAATACCCCGCATGACGTGCGATATCGTCAATACGCAGTGGCTGGTGCAGATTGTCGTCAATCCACTCGACAATGGTGTCAATAACCTGAGCGGAAATCGTCATACCTTCCTCCCCTCCTCTGAATGGCCCGGTGATTATTCCCACCAGGCACGAAATTGCTGGTCGCGATTAGCAACCCAAACAGGTTCACCCTGAACCGGTGTTAACAGGCGATAGTCTTTCCCTTCACTGGCTTTGGTCAGTTGTTTGTACGGGTCATCCCAGGTGTGTTTCGCAAGAACGAAACGTCCGGCATGGCCTGGCAACACAGCACGGGCGTTGAGATCAACCGCTGCCTGCGCCGTTTCTTCTGGCAGCATATGAATGTACTTCCAGTCCTGGTCGTACTGGCCGTTTTCCATGATGGCTACATCGACCTGACCAAACTGCTCGCCGATGGCCTTGAAATGCGGGCCATAGCCGCTGTCACCGCTGTAGTAAATATTTTGTTCTGGCGTGACGAACATGAAGCTCGCCCACAAGGTCTGGTTACGCTTCAGGCCGCGGCCTGAAAAGTGGCGAGCAGGCAGCACATGGACGGCCAACGAGTCGCTTATCTCAACTTTCTGGTTCCAGTCCGCTTCGGTAATTCTCTCGCTGTCCATTCCCCAGTAGCGCAGATGCGACCCCACGCCCAATGGCGTCACCACACGCTTAACCTTGGGCATCAGCCCTTTGAGGGTGGCGTAATCCAGATGGTCGTAGTGATCGTGCGAGATAATCAGCAGATCGATCTCCGGCATTGTCGCCGCACTCCAGGGATAGTCCCCTGCAAAGGCTTTATTCAAAAAGGAAAACGGTGCAGCATAACTGCTGAAGACCGGGTCAATCAAAATGCGTTTCCCGGAAAGCTGCAAATACCAGGAAGAATGCCCGAGCCAAATCATCACATCTTGTTGCACCGGCAGGCTCGCAAGATCGGTTTTCACCCTCGGTAACGGCTGCTGTGGACGAGCATTTTCACGCTTGACGGTCAGAAATTCCCAGATTGCGGCAGGCATGCTTTTTTGCCCGGACCAGCTCGGGGTGGGCTGCTGGTTGTGAAACTGACCGTCGCGATAGTTTGCGGAGCGTTCGACTGTGCTGAGCTGCGCGCCCTGTGGCGCTTTGCCAAACCCGGCATTGAGGACAAACGGTAAACTTGCAGCGCTGGCAATTAACATAATGACGACCACACTTAACAGAAGACGCTTCATATCCTGACCGTAGACAGACTCCATCCTGGAGACGCTGTGGGAAGAAACTTGATTATGAGTGAGTAAGCACTCATTATAGAAAAGAGAGGAAAGTCGTCAAGACGATTTTCAATTTTTGACATTCGCCGTTGAAGTGCTGCAAGCGGCATGTTTCAATCGACGTCTTTTACAGACTGAGAGGTAAAGTGTAGTGGCTCGTCCGAAGAGTGAAGACAAAAAACAAGCGTTGCTGGAGGCCGCCACGGTCGCCATCGCCCAGCAGGGCATCGCGGCATCGACTGCCCTGATTGCCCGTAATGCCGGGGTTGCCGAGGGAACGCTGTTTCGTTATTTCGCCACTAAAGACGACTTGCTCAATGCGCTTTATCTGCACCTGAAAAGCTCTCTGTGCGAGACCATGCTTGCCGGCATTGGCAATGCCGTGACGCCGAAAGATTTCACCCGCTGCATCTGGAACAGCTATATCAGTTGGGGCGTGCAAAACCCGATTGGCCACAAAGCCATTCGCCGTATGACCGTCAGCGAGAAAATCACCGCTGACACCAAACAGCAGGTTTCCGACATGTTCCCGGAACTCAATAAGCTCTGCGAGCGTTCGGTGCGCGAGGTGTTTCTCTCTGAATCCTACCGCGCCTTTGGCGATGCACTTTTCTTGTCCCTTGCCGAAACGACCATTGAGTTTGCCAGCCATGAACCGAAACGTGCAGGTGATTTGACCGCACTGGGTTTTGAAGCGATGTGGCTGGCACTGGCTGAGGAAGGCGTCTCATGAACGGGGAAGCGGTGGTCAAACACGCACACCAGTTCGCCCTTGAACTGCCCTTCACCGAGCAAGCGTGGCCGTTTGGCCCTGAATACGACGTTTACCAGGTTGGCGGCAAAATCTTCATGATTGCCCTGACGCTGCGCGGTCAACCCATCATCAATCTCAAAGCCAGACCGGATAACGTGCTGTTACATCAGGAAATTTATAAGAGCATCGGGCCGGGTTATCACATGAATAAAAAACACTGGATAACCGTCTATGGCGGCGAGGATATCAGCCCCGAGCTGGTTGAAGCGCTCATCGACGACTCCTGGCATTGCGTGGTGGATAAGCTGCCTAAACGGCAGCAAAAAATAATGCGTCCGGTGTGATTTTCTGTTTTTAACAACAAGTGTTATCGGATATTTAAGACTTATCTTTTCGCAGCTTGCGCTGTATTCTGCTCCCACTGAACGCACCCGCTACGCGGTGTTACCCCTTTGAGGAGCCATCATGGACATCATTTCCGTCGCTTTAAAACGCCACTCAACCAAAGCTTTTGATGCCAGCGCAAAGCTGACCGCCGAGCAGGCTGAAAATCTGAAAACCCTGCTGCAGTTCAGCCCATCAAGCACCAACTCCCAGCCGTGGCATTTTATTGTCGCCAGCACTGAAGAAGGCAAAGCGCGCGTGGCAAAATCTGCCGCGGGCGGTTTCGTTTTCAACGAACGCAAAATGCTGGATGCTTCTCATGTGGTGGTGTTCTGTGCGAAAACCGCGATGGACGATGCCTGGCTGGAAAAAGTGGTCGATCAGGAAGATGCAGATGGCCGTTTCGCCACCCCGGAAGCCAAAGCGGGCAACCACAAAGGCCGCACCTTCTTCGCCGATTTGCACCGCAAAGAGCTGAAAGATGACAGCCACTGGATGCAGAAACAGGTCTATCTGAACGTCGGTAACTTCCTGTTGGGCGTGGCCGCCATGGGCCTGGATGCGGTGCCTGTCGAAGGGTTTGATGCCGCGATTCTGGATGAAGAGTTTGGCCTGAAAGAAAAAGGCTTCACCAGCGTGGTGGTGGTGCCGGTTGGCCGTCACAGCGTGGAAGACTTCAACGCCAGCCTGCCAAAATCCCGTCTGCCGCAGAGCACTACAGTGACCGAGATCTAATCTCGCTGCCCGGCGATGGTCTGTCGTCGGGCGTCTTTCAGTAAAGCTTAATGATCGGATTTTCAACGCCACATGCCAGCGCATACCGCAGTGCTGTCGGATTCACCCGTAGCTTTTCAAGCTGACGATAGAACCTGGCTTGAACGATCAGCGGTAAAGCCAGAATTTCTTCCCTGACCGCCTTGTGACTTTCCAGATGAAACATATCGCTCTTCTCCCTGAGAACTTAGCATATAAGGCAAATTGCCTTAAAGGCTAAATTTGCACTTTTCGCCTGAACGTTAACGTATCAGGCAGAAAAGTGCAGGAACTCGCGAGGAAAATGGGGAACTGGCTTCAGAAGAATTTTACTTTTTTGCAGCGTGATACATTCCTGCGTGCCAGATTTTCTCGGCATATCGCCCCAGAACGGCCAGCGAGGCCGCTAAAATCAGGAAGAAAACCACTTTATGCAGGCCATCCCAGAAATACTCGAAGAAACGGGTGTAGAGATTGATGGCGAGGAACGTGAGGCCGAAGCCACGCAGCATGCCGTCATCGGTTTTCAGGCTGATATAAATACACACCCCGGCAGCAACGGCAAACAGCAATGCCCACGGAAGCAGCTCTGCATGTGAGCTGCTGCTCCAGCTATCGAGATCGTAGTTACCGAAAATCGACATGATCCACAGGGCGATAAACAGATAAGTCAGGCCCATGGCCTTGCTGACAGTCAACAGCTGGCGTGCCTGTAAAATACGTGTCAGCAGCACGCACCCCATCAACAATGCGCCGCCGAACAGGACGAAGCGAATCGGGTAATTCATGCCCAGCCAGTACGCGCCCCAGCCGGATACATAGCCCGTTTCTGCGCCAAACCAGTTGCCCAAAGCCAGCAGGAAAAACAGCCATACCAGTGAGGAACGAGCAAACCAGCCCACCGCGCCGTAAACCGCACAGCCCAGCAGGAACAGCGGCGCGATATGCCCACTGCCGTTATCCAGCCGTTCACCAAGCTGCCAAAGTGCCAGCGCAGTGAACACCACGCCAAGGAACAAGATAGCTTCAGTGCTGTAATGCCATTGGGTTTCCCGACGCTGCCGCCGAAAACCCCACCCATAAAAGACGGCTGCCAGAACGCCAGGCAAAATGATGCGTGAAAGACCAGAGAAAGAAAAAAGCGCCAGCAAATACGCCATCAGCTCGCTGTCCGCAAACAGGCTTGCCAGCGCAATCAATACACAAGCGATGGAAATCCAAAAGGCGTAACGGCTCAGTCGTCGCCAGTCAAAAGCCGTAGGGCGAAGCGTTGCCGCCAAACGCTGGTGTTCAGCCTCACTCAGCTCCCCTTCTCCCTGCCAGTCAGCTAAAGCCCGGCGAATAATACGTTCCTGCTTGCGGGTGACCTTCATCCTGTTTCTCCGTGACTTATCCGTTCTGTTTCGGTGCGGCCCTCTTAGGGAGGAGCATGACAGCGCATTCTCGTCCCCAGTGCCAATGGGAATCTCTTACCTGAAGTTTGCATCTTATTCTCTCAGCGATCATCATGACCACTGAAATAGAGGGGAAGTGATATCAGCCCGACGAACGCCGGGTTGTTGGGTTATCAGAAATCGTAGCTCATCGACACCTTCATGGTGCGAGGTTCGCCCTGGAAGATGTACGTGCCGTAGCTTTCTCCCCCGGACCATTTCGTTCTGGTTCGCATTCAACGCGACACGTGTGGGAAAAGGCACAGCAGTCTGAGGGTGCCTTTCGGCACTCCCCCCTTGTTTCACACTACGCTTTGCTTAGAACTGATAGCAAGAGGTGCTTATTTCTTCAGCAAAAGAGTTGTTTATTATTACACCCTGCTGATTATTTTTGCATGCGTTCTAATTGCGTCTTGTCGGCAGCTTCAGCCTTATTTGCCAGCCCCTGAAATTCCTCGGGAGAATAATAATCAGCGGGCGCTGGCAAGCGTTCCACATCGTGTCCTTGGTGAATTTGCAGTTCACCTAGCGTAGAAAGTCGATACCGCACCACCGTTTCCGGCATCATTAAATGGAACGGTTCGGCTTTTTCAAATGGCACCGGTGTGGGTACACGGCTATCACTCAGCGAATAATTGCGCTTCAGCACGAGGAATTTATCCGGCACTCTGCGTTTGCTGTTCCACCAGTCACCGTCAATTTCGCGGAATTTCTTTTCAGTCTCTTCTCGTGTAGCAACATCCAGCCCGACCAGAGCGTTGTGTAATTCGGCATCCATGGCTTTGTTGTAATCCTCAACCGAGCCTGCATGGCCTTGCAGAATAACGTTAATCGCAAGCCTGGCCCCGAGCAAATTCGAATAGAGATCTTCGGGTGAAAACGCCGATATCTCCTCGGAGAAGCCTGGCACCGACTGAAAACCGTACCATTGCGCAATCTCATGCCACTGCGCCAGTTCGAACCCGATTTTCCCTGCGAGCCAGGCCGCAAGCGTATAGCGCTGCGTCATGCCCGCGGGCGGAGTGAAGGCATTCAGTTGAATACGACGCAGCCCTAATTCTTCGCTGTAGAACAGTCGCCATTGCTGCCCCAGTTTGGGGTAGATTTCAGAGAATAAATAGAAGGTGTTGTCGGCAGTGTCGCGCACGTGGGCGATATCAATAAAGCCGCCGCGATAGGTGTAGATCAGGCCGCTTTTCTCATCGCTCAGCCCAACCAGGTTTTTCACCGCCCCCAGCGCACTGTCGTTGTAATGATGATGCCCTAAGCCATCCAGCGTCAGCACGTTGCCAATCTGATACACCGGGATCGGCACGCCCACCGCGCGGACATTGAGATCGTAACCAAAAGCACAGCAAGGGCGCAGCGATTCAGGCGCAGAAAGTTTCTGCACTACCGGCGAAACGCGATGAGCGTGTTCTATCGGCAGCAAGGTTTCTGCCGCCATCGCTGTACTGCTCAACATCATCAGACCCAGCCACCACCCTCGCATTAAAACGCCTCCGCAACCTGAAAATAAAAACCGGCACTTTCCCGGCCAAAGCCTAAATCAAGCCTGATATTCATCGACGGCTTCACTTCGAAACGATACCCGACACCGACCGTGGGCAACAGCGGGTGATCGCCTAAATCTGCGGGCGAACTTCCCAGCGCCCCCACGCCAGCCCAAAGCACGTAGCCGTGTCGCCAGTTCAGTTTTTGCCGATATTCTACCTGGCCGCTGACCACATCGTTATCGCGGTAGCGCCCTTGATAATAGCCACGAAGTCGGCTGTCATCACCAGCCTGAGAGAGCCTGTCCCAGGGTACATCACCGTGAGTAAAGCGCCCCCACAAATCGAACGCCAGCACGCGTTTATCATCTATCGGATGATAATAATTGTATTGCAGTTGGGTGGCGGTGAAATGAGTGTCCGAGCCAAGCGTTGGGTCGAAATAGCTGTATTCAATACTGATATACTGCCCGTGCTGCGGCCGGGTAATCACATCGCGGGAATCGTAATTCAGGCTGAGGGTCGCGCCAGAACTGACAGGCGTGGTGGAGTCAGCATACTGCGAGAATTTATCGCCCGGTTGGGGATTATCCACACGGGCATCCATGGCTGAAAAATCCCAGCCCGCGCCGAGATATAAATTCGGAGCCAGTTGGCGCATCAACTGCGGATGCACCTGAATCGAATTGTTGTCGTATTTTTGTGAGCTGCCCTGGGCTGCGTCGTAGCCCACCCCCCAGAATTTGGTCGGGACTTTAGCAACGGCACCATCGACAAACAGCCGCCAGCGGTCGTCAGTGAAAAACGTATAGCTATGCAGCCCTATTCCCAGCGCCCCGCTGGTACTGACAAAACCGGTGAAGGAGAGCGAAGAGTTCTGTGTCGTTTTATCCTTCGGGTCGATACGGTAAATCCCGGCCACCGCCGTGCCTAACCCAAGGCGAAGCTCCGGAGTGTAAAACGGCCCCGGCAACACGCTCCAGTCAATGCCTTTGCTGGGATCGTACTGATTGTCTGCGCCCAGTTTTCCCAGGAAGTCATCAATGGTTTTTTCATCCAGCGCGGCACGCGTTGCGGGCGTCCAACTGACGCTAATGATGCCCAACGCCGCCATCATCCATTTTTTCATTAGAATCGGTATTCACCCGCGATAAAGAAGCTGTTGCGGTCGTTAAAGCCAAATTCGGTCAACACGTTGAAGTTTTGAGTAATTTCATACTGCGCGCCCACCAGCATATTCCACGGCGAAGTGAGATGCTGTTTGACATCAAAGCGCCCGTTCTCCACCACGCCGTCCAGTGCGGAAGGCAGGTTGAGGTCTGACAGGTTGCCTTTAAATTCCTGCTCAACGTCCTGGTACATCGCGCCAATCCAGATGCCCAGATGCGAAGGCCCGGAAATGCCCTGAAACTCAAAGCGATAGCCTACGCGCGGCGACACAGTCAGGGCTGATATTTTCCCGTCGAGAATGTCGAAGCTGGTCTGCGTGTAGTTGGTATCCACCAGCCCAAACCAGTTCTGATAGCCGCCCGCCAGCGTCACGCCCGTGCCGTAAGTGGTGCCTTCAAAGTTGAGGGTGAAATTTAAATCCTGCAATGCGCCGCTTTCATATCCGGCGTGAACCGCCTGAGCAATCAGGCGATTAGGATCAAGGCGACCGTACTGCGACGGATCGGCATTGACCGAGATCTGCGATACCGACGATCCTTTGGTATGCCCAACAATCCCATAGACGTTCAGGAACGGAAACACCCACATGTCGAGACGCAGGTTTTCGGTCTCGCTTTTTTCACGGGTATCGCCCACGCCAATCATGAACATGTCATCCGGAATCGGCCTCGCGCCGATTTGCAGCCCACTCAGCGCGATGCTCTCTACGTTTACACCCTGACGCATGTTCATATAGCTCAGGTTGACGCCAAAAGGCAGCGGGATGGAATACCCGTGCGCACGCGCTTCATCACCCCAAATAGGGAACATACTGTCGCTTGAGGTTGCGTCGTCTGTCGCAGTGCTCGTGGTTGTCGCACCGCAGGCTGCCCCGGAAAGCAGCACCAGCGATACCAGGATTCGGTTCCATTTCATCATCATTTCTCGTCAGGTCGTCGCCCCGGTTACAGCCCGGAACCGACATTAAAATAGACTGCCTGCTCACTATCACTAAAAGCGACGTCTACTCCCGTATGCAGCCCGTATTCCCGGGCAATCAAATAGCGAAACCCTGTTCCCCAGGCGACCTGAGTTTCATCAAACAGGTGGCTGGCTTCGTCGCTGGCGCTGCCTGCGCCGACAAAACCGAGCACGACCCAGCGCGGCGTAACATTCCAGGCCAGCTGGGTTTGCACCGTGCCAACATAGTCGCCCTGATAGCGATAGCTGGAGATCCCCCGCAGCTTGATATACGGTCGCGCCATCGGCGGGAGATGCGCATCGCTGTGAGTCAGAGACTGATAGTTGCCGGCAAGCGACAGCGTCAGGGTTGAGCTGAGCGGCATAAAATACTTCCCGTCAAGCTCAAGCTGGTTATAACGATAGTCGCCCCCCAAAAAACTGCTGTAAAAACGGTACTCTCCGCTCAGCGAAAGCCCGTCGCTCGGCCAGAACAGGTTGTTGGTGGTGTCATACTCCGCCACCAGCCCTACTGCCGACGAAGTACTGTTGTCGCCCAACACGCGTTTCCAGACTTTATTGATAACGGGGTTGTTGTCTGCCGACACGTCAAGGTTGACCCAAACCTGACTCACACCGACAAACACCGGGGAATCCCCCACGCGAAACTGCAACTTCTGCATGCCGCCGTAGCCTTTGGAGGTGGTGTTGATCGCCTTATCGTGGCCAAATCCGGCGACATCACCCGAATAAATATCGATGTTGATGTTGGCGTAGCCTGCGCCGCCCAGCCAGCGAATGTGATCGTTATTCCAGGTGTGGCGATGCCCGCCGCCGACAAACCAGGTGCCGTTTTGCGTCCCGCCGCCACCAAAGGCACTGAAGGCAGGCGGAATATACCGCCCTCCTTGCTGAGTCCCTTTGCCATGCAAAAACAGCCCAAACAGACCGCCACCGTAACCGACCGCCGGTTCGGTGATAACCACCGGCACGGGGAGGAATCCGTACGGGTTATCCCGCAGATAAGCGCTCATATCGAGCATCCCGTCTTCCGGGTCAAAGAGGCTCGCCGCCGGGCTTGTGCTGGCATACAACAGCAGCATCAGCAGCCATCCCAGCCGGGGCCTTTTCATGCATCGGTCCTTTGAGGCAGTGTGGCCGGGGCCGCATACCAGTTCTCTTTGGCGACCATCACGGCCCCTTCCGGTTGCAGCACAAAGTTTGGCGACATTATCTGTACGTTAAATTCGTTGAAGACATCCTGAATATGGCTGTGCAGCGCATTGCGCCCCATCGCCAGCGAGGTTCCCGGCAGCAGTTGCACTTGCAATTCATAGGAGATATACCAGTCCATCAGGCTCAGTTGGCGCACGATCGGAGGCTGACTGTGGTCGATACCGTCGGCCCGACGAGCCGCCAGTTCGAGCATGGCGTGAACCTGCCGCCAGGGCGAGTCATAGCCGATAGTGACGCTGGTGGTGAGATTGACGCCCCCACCAGGATTCTGTGCGCTGAGGTTGGTGATTTTGCCGCTGACCACCACCGCATTCGGCACGGTCACGACATAATTTTCGCGGGTGATGATTTTGGTGGCTAGCATGCCGATTTCGCTCACCAGCCCTTCGTTATCCGCAATGCGAATGACATCGCCTTTACGCAACGCGCGGGAATAAATCAGCACCAGACCGCTCATGGCATGGTTCATCAATCCGGCCGAGCCCAGCGTTAGCATCAAACCGAAAAAGACACTGATGCCTTTGAAGGCCAGCGAGTTGGCTCCGGGTAAAAAGGGGTAAGCGGCAGACAAAGCGAATAACCAGACCATGACGGAAATCAGCCTGCGCGTGGCGCCGAGCGATTCGCCCCACACCCGGGTCCACGGGAAAAGGCTGAACATCCAGCCGATCCACAGGTAGGCCGCCGCCAGGCTCAGCAGGATCATCAACAGGCCAAACAGTTTTGACTCAATGGCCCCAAGAAAACGCCGCCAGCTGTGCGGGATAATGCCACGCTTTTCCAGCAACATGCGGCGGTTATAACGCCGCACCCAGCGCCAGGCACGGTAAGCGCCATAACAAAACAGCGCCAGAACGCCTGCGCCTAATAATGATTTAACCACTGCCAGCGCCAGATAGCCGGAGTTGTACTGGTCACGCAACGCGGTACGCTGCAACTCCATTCGCGCCAGCACTCGCTGCGCGGCCTGATCCAGCGTTAAATCGTCGCCTTCATCCAGGTCAGCCTGGCTGAGCAGCATGATAGGTTTGCCGTTCATCAGGAACAGCCGCGCAGGCTGGTTGTAGCGGGTGATGGGTTCGATGGTCAGCGGTTTACTGACATCTTCGCGAGTAAAAGCTCGCAGCGTATTACGAATGCGCAGCACGCGCTCTTCTGGCGTACTGAGGCCAAAGGTGGCCTGCAGCATGACGATGGGTTGATGGAAAATATACACCGTCCGCGCCCGTTCCTGATCGGTCGGCTGCTGCCGGGGCTCAGCGGCAAAAAGCGGAAACGTGAGCAACAATGAGATCCACGCCACCAAAACATGCCGCATCCTGTTCATAATCAACACCCGCAGAAGTGAATATTTTCGTTATTATTCATAAGCTCAAAAGCAAAAAGCTGGCTTACTCTTTGTTGAGCATAGACCAGCCTTAGGCTAATTCAAGACACCTCAGAAACGGATTTTCATTCCCACGAATGTGGAGAGGTCAGCGTCGAGGCTGGAATCGCCCCCGTTATCCCAGGTTTTGCCCACTTCCGTGTAGGCCTGAACATCATGGGTGAGCCTGGTCGACGTTGATTTCCGCAGGCTGATTATCGCGAATGTGAGTAAAGTCTTTTTCCGTGAAGTTGGCTTCAACATACAGATTGTTATCCACCACTAGCAGCATGGCTGTCCTATTCGGGGATTGACTATAAATTTTGCTGGCTGGAACGCCGTATTTTCAAACGCCCGGCCAGCATTAAATGCGTGGCTGCATCTTCAGCATTGCAGAGATACTCCACCGCCAGTCTGCCCAGTTCACCATAAGGCAACTGAATACTGGTGAGCGGTGGTGTTAATTGCTCGGAGATTTTTTGGTCGTCATAACCGACCACCAGCACGTCGTCCGGGATACGTAATCCATGGTCGGAAATCGCCTGATAGCAGCCAATGGCCAGCCAGTCACTGGCACAAAAAATGGCGTCCGGGCGTTCGGCCTGAGAGAGCAACGCCACGGTGGCCTGATAAGACTCGTTGAACTGCCAGTTGGTTTGCTGCACCCATTCATCCTGCGGCGTAATGCCCGATTGCGTGAGCGCCGCCTGATAGCCCGCCAGACGCTGGCGCGTGGCTTCCATCCAGCTTTCACCGGTAATGTGTGCGATGCGCTTTGCGCCCTGATTCACCAGATGTCGGGTGACCTGAAAAGCATTGGCGTAGTCATCCGGTTCGAATGACGGCAGCAGTGGGGAATCCGGATCGCGCTGGTTGAGCAACACCAGCGGTAGCGTGGTGCAATCCTGAAAAGCGCTCAATGCCACCACCGTGGTCACCGGCGAGGCCAGAATAATCCCCACGCAGTTACGCTTTTCTAACTGGCGAATGATGTTCAGCGCCAGCTCCGTGTCATCGCCATAATCGTACACCGTGAGAAGCACTTCGCTCCGCCAGGCCGCATCGCGCGCCTGACTGATAGCGTCGATAAAAGGATCGTAACTTTGCAGCGAACTGACCAGCAGCGCGATCTCTTCCTGATTACGCGGGGAATGAATGGCTGGCAGGCGATCGTAACCCAGCTCCCCTGCCACGCTAATCACCCGCTGGCGCGTTTCGTCGCTGAGTTTGATATTGCGAGACTGATTAAGCACTAACGATACCGTGGCCTGAGACACCCCGGCGGCGCGCGCAATATCATTCATGGTGACTTTATTTTTCCGCTTCATAGTCCCTGCCCACGGTTTTTTGATTGCCCATCATACCCATCATCTCCGGCGGGTGGCAGTGCTGTGCGTTGCCGATCACGTTTCTTCCTCTCAGCATCGCCAACTTTGTGAGGGTTGTCGCTTTTTCTGCTCATCGTAATTGCTCATGAATGCGCCAACTAATATTTATTAGCTAATATTATCAGCAGAGAGGTCATCATGAAACAACAGTGGACAAAGGAACAGGCGCAGGCCTGGTACCAGCAGCAGGGCTGGCTGTGTGGCTTTAACTATCTGCCGTCGACGGCGGTGAACTGGACAGATATCTGGCAGAAAGAAACCTTCGATGCCCCAACTATTGAGCGCGAACTCAGCTGGGCTGCTGAAGCGGGCTACAACAGCCTGCGCATCAACCTGCCGTTTATTGTCTGGGAGCATGACCGCGACGGATTGATTGCCCGCATCAATCAGTTTTTGCAGATTGCGGATAAACACGGTTTTCGCACCATGCTGACGCTGATGGACGACTGCGGTTTTTCAGGCGATGAACCGTATCTTGGCCCACAAAAAGCGCCCGTTCCGGGCAAGCACAACAGTCAGGCCGCCGCGAGCCCGGGGCGTACGAAAGTGTGCAATCGGGATGAATGGCCGCAAATCGAACGCTATGTGCGTGACATCGTGCGTGAATTCCGCAGCGACAAGCGCGTGCTGCTGTGGGATTTGTACAACGAGCCGGGCAACCGCGGCATTTTCGCCACCGGCACCGTGGAAGTGCAGTACGACGAAAAGCTAGAAGAGTACGCTCACGAACTGATGCGCAAAGCGTTCGAGTGGGGGCGTGATGAAAACCCGGAGCAACCACTTACTGTCTGTGCGTGGCGCTTGCCGCCTGAAGTGGAAGGCGAAACGTTCTATCAGCATCCGCTGGATCAGACCGCGCTGACGCTGTCCGACGTGGTGAGTTTTCACGCTTACACCAACACCGCGAGAATGGTCGCCATCATTCATCAACTGGAACAGTTGGGCCGCCCAATATTCTGCACGGAATGGCTGGCGCGTCATGTAGGCAGCACCATTGAAGAACAATTGCCGCTGATGCATGCCGCCAATGTGGCGCCGTATCAATGGGGGCTGGTGCGCGGTAAGACCCAGACCTGGCTGCCGTGGCCGGTAGTGATGACTAACTCACCGGACTATTGCCGCCTGTGGTTCCATGACGTTTTTGAAGAAAACGGCATTCCTTTCTCACAAGCGGAGATGGCGCTGGTGCGCAAACTGAGCCGCATCGGTCTGCATCCTTCCCGTTAATAATAATATTGATGACAGCAGCCCGGCGGCCCACCGCCGGGTGTAAAGGTACGCACATTGCCGCAACCTTTTACTCATTAAACAGATCCTTCACTTCCACCAGCATTTTATCTGTCACAACAATACGTCCACTCTGTTT
The DNA here is from genome assembly GCF_047713085.1 of Pantoea sp. sgz302252. Lineage (NCBI taxonomy): Bacteria > Pseudomonadati > Pseudomonadota > Gammaproteobacteria > Enterobacterales > Erwiniaceae > Pantoea > Pantoea sp. sgz302252. Next base: position 32,990 of record NZ_JBLFJW010000036.1, on the reverse strand, counting down.
TAATTCTGCGAGAATTTTCATCACATAGCTTCGCGACAGTAACGTTCGGTCAATAATATATTTTGAGGGGCTCATTTTCACTCTGACATATTCAGGTTCATTCATCAGAGAAATAAGTTGGTGACACACGAGGTGATAACCATTTTGCGCCACCAGCCTTTCGCTGTGCCCACTCAGATAATGCACAATATAACTTAATACCCGAGCGAAATTTTCCCATAACTGGTTCATTTCAATCACTTCGCGCACATGTTCAGCGTCAACCACTAAAATGGAGCACGTCTTGCTGGCTCGCCAGTAGTAATGCTCTTCCAGCGGCGTAAAAATATTGGCAATGCCGATAATATAAGGCGCTTTGATTGTTCCCAACACCAGCCCATCGCTGGCCCGATGCACCAGGCCAAACCCTTCATACAGCAGATAGCAAGACTGTGGACGGGTTCGGGTAAATTCTAGCCGTTTATTTTTCGCGCAGACAACCGGTTTAGCATGAGGATATAACGTATCCATTATTACGTGGAAATCATGAATCGGTTTATTTGCCGATTTGATGTTCTCATCGTCTGAGACTACTTCAGACATCTTCCCCCCATGGTATTTCGCTCGCGTTGGTAACATAATACACACCGCCAATAATAAGAAAGAGAACATAAAGTTGATCAATTTATCTTTTCTAATTATACGTCAAATTCAGCGTAGCTGCCGCATTTGCTGTTCCTGCGGTAACCGTCGTGGCTGTTTTATAATATTTCGCACTGAAAATTAACGTTTCTGTCGCTGCCGCGGGCTTTGTTGACTAAATCAGATTTCGGGTAAGTAACCCGTAGCTGGTTGTGTTTTCAGGCAATACGCACACTTTCAGGCATACCTGCTTTCGTCATTTTGTTCAGCGCTCGCACCATGGCCATAGCCTCCGCAACCTGACCATCGTAGTCACGCAGCGTCAGTGAACCTCCGAACAACTGTTTTACCCGGTACATCGCCGTTTCCGCTATCGAACGACGGTTATAATCTGTTATCCATTTCCACCGGGCATTACTCCCGGTCAGCCGCTGATTAGCCACTGCACGGTTACGGTCTGCGTATTCACCGGGCCAATAACCCGCGCCTTTTCGGGGAGGGATAAGCGCGCTGATTTTCTTACGCCGCAGTTCATCGTGACAGAGTCGGGTATCGTAAGCCCCGTCTGCCGCTGCTGCCCTGATTTTTCTGTGAGTCTGTCGGATAAGACCCGGGAAGGCATCTGAGTCCGCGACGTTGTTCAGCGACAGGTCTGCACAGACAATTTCATGTGTGTTGCCATCAACAGCCAGATGCAGCTTACGCCATATGCGACGGCGCTCTTTGCCGTGCTTTTTGACTTTCCATTCGCCTTCCCCAAAAACCTTCAGCCCGGGTGGAATCAATCACCAGATGTGCAATTTCACCCCGGGTGGACGCTTTGAAACTGACATTAACCGACTTTGCCCGCTTACTGACACTGCTGTAATCCGGGCAGCGCAACGGAACGTTCATCAGGGAAAAAATGGAATCAATAAAACCTTGCGCAGCCCGCAGGGTCAGCCGGAATAGGCGTTTAATCACCAGAACGGCGGTGATGGCGAGATCAGAATAGCGCTGAGGTCTTCCCCGTGATAAAGGCGTTGCCGACTCATACCAGGCCTGAATCGCTTCATCGTCCAGCCAGAAAGTGAGGGAGCCACGGTTGATGAGGGCTCTGTTGTAGGTGGGCCAGTTGGATTTTGAACTTTTGCTTTGCCACGGAACGACCAGTGTTGCCGGATGATGCGTGATCTGATCCTTCAACTCAGCAAAAGTTCGATTTATTCAACAAAGCCCCTCACTGCCTTAATGCCATAAAAAGACGTTCTGATAACGCTAGCTCAAATAAAAAAGGGTGATGATATTTACATCACCACCCTCTTAAAGGTTAAAAATAATATTCAGGAATGAATGTTATTCTTCGAAGAACCAATAGCCCTGATTAATGAGTCCTGTTAGCGCTTCTACGAATTCAGCCTGCTGTACGGCGTCGCCTAATTCATCCTGGCCTACTTCAGTATAACGGGATAAAGCATCTGCTGCTTTGGCATCAGCAAGGGTCAAACGCTCTGAATTCACAAAGAATGCGCCTTCAACATTCAGCACTCGCAAGCCGCTCAGACGAATCAATTTTTCACCACCGAGCAACGCTTCCTGTACTTCTGCTGGCTCGTACGGCGGTTCTGCTGGCGCAATGTCCAGCTCGTGACGTGGCGTAGACGCAAAGCGACCAAACCACTGCCTGAAATCTTCCGGCTGGTTGATAACCGCCATCATCTGCTCGCGCAAACGATCCAGCTCATACTGCTCTACCCGACCGGCGTGTTCACGGACGGTGAGATCAGGATCGCTGTAGTGCGTGCCGCCCAGATCGTTTTCCAGCGCGTAATCGGCAAAACTGCTGATCAGATCGCGACCATTCGGGCCGCGGAAGCCCACGGAATAATTCAGCGTGTCTTCATAGGTGTAGCCGTCGTGGGGGAAGCCTGGCGGAATATAAAGGATATCGCCCGGCGACATTTCGACATCGATAATCGGCTCAAAAGGATCAACATGCAGAAGCGCAGGATGCGGACAGAACTGACGCATTGGCAGCGCATCGCCCACACGCCAGCGGCGGCGACCCATGCCCTGGATAATAAACACATCGTAGTTATCGATATGCGGGCCCACGCCACCGCCCGGCACCGAGTAAGAGATCATCAGATCGTCCAGACGCCATTCCGGCAGCACGCGGAAAGGACGCACCAGCTCGGCCGCAGGCATGTGCCAGTGATTTACCGCTTGTGCCAACAGTGACCAACCGGTTTCACCCAGCCCTTCAAAATCTTCGAAGGGACCATGGCTTGCCTGCCATTTGCCGTCCTGATGGCTGACCAGACGGCTGTCGACTTCGGGCTCCATCGCAAGCCCAGCCAGTTCGTCCGGCGTTATCGGATCAACAAAGCCAGGAAAAGCGTTCTTCAGGACCACAGGTTTTTTCTGCCAGTATTTCTCTAAAAACTCTGGCCAGTTCAGATTCAGTTGGTAAGTCATACACTCGCACCGGGGAAAGGAAAGACGCGCGGAGTATGCGAGAGTTCCCTTTCGCCATCCTTGCTGCGGGTCAAGGGTTGGTGAAAAAATGACAGTTTTTCCGTACATATTGTGCGGCATTTAAGAAACCGTTAAGAACGCCCCCTTACACTGCCTTTTTGTCAGAAAAAGTTGCTTCAGGGCGCAGCGATAAAATTGAAAAGCAAGAGCGTAAACTGCAAGAGGCACTGAGCGAGCTGACCGAAGCAAAAGCCGCGTTAAAGCACTAAAGTCGATAGGCCGCAATGGTTCGGGTCGTCGCTGTCAGGTCGTCATAAACCTCAACCTCAGACGTGGTGATGTTCATGCCTGTGGTTCGCAGCGTAGAGACATCAGCCGCAATACGTTGGCTGCCCAACCAGAAAAGCCCATCGAGCGCATTCACGGTAAGCCCGGTTTCCAGCGCCAGCTTCAAACGCAGTTTTGGATCTTTCACCTGCTTTGCTATCTGCGGCAATAAGTTCGCTTCTACGCCCTCTTCGTTGCGACGGATACGGTTCGAAAAACGGTAGCGAACGTCATCCGGCACCTGACTTAAATCGGCCTTCAGGCTGTAGATCTGACAGCGTTTTTTGTCATTCACCAGCACCGTTTTTTGATTGAGCTGCAGCTCATTGCGCAGGCGTTCAATAAGCTGAGGCGTGCGAATCAAGAGCAGCCGAAAAGGCAATTCGAAGCTGCTGACATAGTCCACATTGAGCAAGGCAATTCGCAGGCGTTCTTCACTGCCTGCTTTTTCCTCACGACATTCCTCAACCACTTCAGCCCACTGGCGAGCGATACGCGGCGATTCGTTCACTTCCGTGAACACGTATTTCTCAATCTGATAGTCAACGCGATTGCCCATGAGTTCCCTCACTTCTCCTTTGAATCTGCCATCCGAACCGGCTGATTTGTCAGCGCTTAATTTACCCTGTTTAAGGAACATTGCTCAACAAATAGGGAGTGAGTGGCAAGGAAAATCGCAGTCTTTTTCGACCTTTTTCATTAGATGAAGATGCTGCTCACTCTGTTAAAATACCCCAGCAGAAAAAAAGAATGTGTTTTCCCGACGAGATTTGCAGCGATGTAGAATGAAAAAGTTATTGATTGTTTTACTTATTTTTTTACCCATTGAAAGCACACTAGCAACGAGTGAAGGAGGAATCCAGGTGAGGTTGATCATCGCCGCGCCTCCTCCACACCCCAGAATCAGCGAAGTTCGGCTCTCCCAGGATCGCATGCTGATTGTGCACGAGTGGTAACCCTTCCTTCCATGCTGAGGCGCATGCTCATGCGCAACCACGCCATTAAAATGGTAGCTTCTGTTGCTGAAGATATTTGTGAATAAGGGAATACCGAACAAATCAGATTTCTATCCACTGCCCGCTAACAAGCCGATATAGAATTAATGCCCGATACTGTGAAATAGAAGAATGGGCGTACTGCTGCAGGAAATCCAGCTGTTATGTTGCAAGTTGATAGTCGTCCAGGGTTAAAACCTTGATAGCCATCGTTCACATCCATTTTTATCGAATATAAGCGACATAACTTTAGCAGGGATCCGCGCACTTCTGGCCATAAGGTCTGATGTCGCGCTGATTGAGAGAGCGTTCAGAATTCTGTGTCACGTTAAAAAATCATTACAACGTAATCACTTTATCGAGGCGACCTTCAAAATAAATCGCCAGTTGGGACAATGTCAAATTCCAGTTCTGGATCGGCATTGTCCATTTTTCCTGCGCATTCATTAATCCCAGATAAAGGAGCTTCAACAGGCTGTTTTCATTAGGGAAAGCACCTTTCGTTTTCGTCAGCTTTCTGAACTGTCTGTGCACTGATTCAATGGCGTTTGTCGTGTAAATGACCTTGCGGATCGTTGCCGGATACCGGAAGTAACACGACAGATTAGCCCATTTTCTCCGCCATGACTGAAGTACCACCGGGTATTGCGCCCCCCATTTATCTTCCAGTTCGTCCAGCGCGGTTTCCGCGGCCTCTTTTGATACCGCACGATAAACCGGCTTTAAATCAGCCATAAACTCCTTGTGATGCTTCGAGGCAACATATTTTATCGAGTTACGGATCTGATGGATAACGCACAACTGGACTTCAGTATCAGGGTAAATGCTGTTTATCGCTTCCGGGAACCCCGTCAGGCCATCCACGCAGGCAATCAGAATATCGTTCACTCCACGATTTTGTAGATCGGTCAGTACCGACAGCCAGAAATTAGCGCCCTCACTTTCAGACAGATACAGACCGAGGATCTCTTTCTTGCCTTCCAGATTCAGGGCGAGAACCGTGTAGACCGCCTTGCTCTGATAACGTCCGTCTTCGCGGATTTTAGAGTGGATAGCATCCAGCCAGACGAAAGGATATACCGCTTCCAGCGGGCGTTGCTGCCACTGTTTGAGCTCAGGGATTACTTTGTCGGTAATCGCGCTGATAGTGGCACTGGACACGCTGAAAGCGTATAAATCCTCGATTTCCTGACTGATATCTTTGTAGCTCATGCCCAGAGCAAACATGCGGATGATCTTGCGCTCGATCTCATCGGAAAGTGTGGTCTGGTGCTTCTTCACCAACTGGGGTTCAAAAGTACCATTTCGATCGCGGGGAGTGGCCAGTTCAAAGGTTCCGGTGGATGCTTTAACGGTCTTTTTGCCAGAACCGTTTTTACGGTTGGCTTCAACATCCTGAGCCAGATGTGAGTCAAGTTCAGCAGCCAGTGCGGCTTCAGTTAACTGTTTGATGAGTGGCGTTAAGATGCCATCTTTCCCGGTTAACCGCCTGTGTGGCGATCTCGGCATAGCGTTTAGCACGCTGCTGTATTTTGTCGTCCATAACTACTCCTCAAAGGATTGTGTAGAGGTAACTGCCATTAGTGTTAAATCATCAGCTCGCCAAAGTGCTGTTTTAATTGGCAAAGTACCAATATCTACCTGTATCGCAGGGTCACTATTGGCAGCCAGGCTGCCAATATGGAGCAAGCAAACCTGCTGCTCGACTTCTGACAATTCATGCTTCGCATAGGCATCGAAAACATCAGTAAAACTGACGCGTCCTCTCTGCATTAAACGATGACTAACCCAGGCACTGCAGTGCCTAATGACGGGCTCGGGTATCCCACGTAGAGTGGATTCAATCAGAGTGGGCTGTTCGCTGGGGTCTTGTATCTCGTGCGGAAGTGTTTGTTCAAATCTATCCAGATAAAGGTTCAATACCGTCTCAAGATCGAACAGTGTGTTCTGATCGTCATCTTTGCTTCGGGGAGGCAGAAGGTTTTCAACCAGACCATCAATTTTATGTTCGACCGTTCTTGGCGTATGCGCCAACAATGGCTTAAGCGCCCCCTTTTCCAGGGTCTCTCGAAAAAGCGTATTGTCTCTGGGAATAATGAGTTTCATACGAGCTCGTTCAAAATCTTTGTTTACGTCGATCAAACGATCTTGATAACGTTGAGTAAATGAGCAAACCTCGTCGAAAATCTCCTGCGCCTTACGTAATTGTTGCAACTTGTCGGGATGCAATTCCGAGCGCCCATCAGCCAACATTTCGGTAATGGTCGACAAAGTATTCCTAATATGTTCAAGCACTTCCCGCGTTTTATCGAAAGAGTCACTGAGTACCGGGCTAATATCTTGTGTATAGGATGCGCTGAGATCCCCCGATTGGGCTGCGCGTACTTTCATCCGCATACCTATCAAGTATTGCTCTAGCTGGCGCTGTGTTGACTGGACCTGATGTACCGCTTTGTCGATCTCACCGCGGCGTATAGTTTTGAGCGTTCTCCAGGCCAGAATAGCCGCTCGCTCTATCGGTGTTTCATCCAGGCGCAAGGTATAAAACAGCATGCCTTCGTCGGTCAGTGACCACAAAATGTCATCTGATCCAGGCACCTGATCGTGGCGTATCAGACGAATAATCTGCTCTTCGGAATGGACCCGTTCGGTGAAGTTGTAGTATCGGAGACGAAAGGGATCTTTGATTGCTGCAAAAATCCGGCTGGATACTAGGGCGTATTGCGAAGCGTCTTGCTCCGGGTAAGCCTCCTTCAGATGCTCCAACAGACACAACTCAGCTTCTTTACGAGTCATACCCGGCTGGCGTTCACGTTCAGCATAATAAAGCATGGTGTCAAAAAGATGCATAATCGCAGCAAGCGCGTCGAATTCGACGCCTTCCCAGGGATTGCGCTGCAGGGCGTGATAAATTGAATCCAACGTTCGTACGACAAGCAATGCATGAGACTGAATCGTTAGTTCACGCCGGGCCATGGATTCATTACGCGCCTGCTCCAGAAATTCAATCTTCGTCAAAATCCCTCCCCCGCAATTTCCCTACCCTCATCCGCATCGTCTGCGGCATCTGATCTTCATTGTCATCCCGAAGCCCGAGCATGATGGTGTACCCCGAAAAGAGAGCCGGGTCGCCAAGCCTCGGACGGGGCAGCAGGCGAACCGGGATGGTCAAATGCAGGCTGGCATCGTAGTCGCATCCCAGGTACGTCTTCAGCAGCGCAAACACATCCTTGCGCAGCTGGCCCCGTGGCATCCACCCTTTCGCCTCATTGGCATCCTCGGTAGTCATTTCAATGCGCATACAGTAGTTTGCATCTTCAACTTCATCCCCCAGAATCGGGCGTTCGCCCAGCGTCATTCCCTCATGAATTTTCAGTCGCGCACGTTCAGCCACCGGCATCCAGACCGGATGATGCGGGATAACCTTTACCTGTGTATTCGGCGCCTGACTACGAATGACCGCTGCCACGCCTTCTGTCGTGTGCGTGGGATGCAGCATCGGCGGCAAAATTGCCAGCAATCGCGACGGAGGAAGTTCTCTGCTGTGAGTCACGCCGGTCAGCGCCATCAGGCTGCGGGAGAACTTATCCGTACCGCCTTCTTCAAACGTTGCCGGGTAACTGTATTTTTTCCAGATACGGTAAAACTGCGTCATCAGCCGGTGATTGAAGATATCGAGGAATGCGGCCATTGCATCAGCCCCTTCCCGCCCCTGGTTGATATCGTCAATGTAGGCAGTCGGCAGCGGAGAATCTACGCCGTACAATCCCAGAAATTTTGTTCTGACAGTCGGTGGGGCATCCGGGTTATCCGGGTCGATTTCAGTACGCTTCAGCTCGCCGGATGGAAAGCCTAAGTGGGGATCGGGCCTGAAGCGCACCGGGTCACTATCAGGATATAAACCTGTACCCAGCGACTTCCCGCCAGCCTTCTCCAGCAGCTGACAGAAGCGATAAAAATTGAACCGGGCGGTCTGATCTTTACCGTCGCTGTCCAGCCAGAAAGGCGGCAACGCTTTCTTGTCTTCAGCGTCGTTCACATCAGCACCCTGTCAATCCGACGCTCCGGCCACGCCCATTCCGTACCGGACTCGGTAAGCACCACCGTCAGCTGCGTAAAGCGGATAACGCTGGCGTACTGTGTAAAGAACTGCTCCAGCAATTCGCAGAACAGCCGTGCATCACCCACACCACTGAACGGTGTTTCGTCCAGCTCAACACGGATACGTACCCCATGCCAGTGCTGAGACGAATTGAACGCCTGCTGATAGCTGACCTGGCGTATACCCGCTATCCGGCGACCGTTGTTCTCATCGTCTGTCCAGTTGAACAGCTGCAATACCGCCTGAAGATTTTCTGCATCGCTTATCATCTGACTCAGGGCGCGGGGATGCAGCTGCGCCATGATATGCCACTGGTGCAGCTGTGATAACGGTGGGTAACACGGCATCGAGGGCGCATGGCGGGTCTGACAATGCAGCGTCTGATTGCCGGTCGTGGTTACGCCATCAAAGACTGCGGCATCGAGTGCCAGACGCGGATAATTACCGTTGGTACAGGTGATATTCATAAATAGCGTGGCATTTTCTTCGTGAAGATCCTGCTCCCCGGACGTACCGCCCAGCATCAGCAACGTCTCATGCAGGCCGCTTACACCGCGCCAGATACGGGTATGAAAGTACCGTTCAGGCCAGCTCTCTTTACGCTGCAACATCCCGCCCTTGTGCCGGAATTGCCGATACGGCACATACTGGCGCTTGTCCAGCGTCTCGCTCGCGGCCACCTTATCCACACTGTAAATTTCAGTGTGATGATCGCGAAGCCGGTGTGGCCGCAGCCGGTAATCCAGCGTTGCTGGCTCCACCTTCAGGGGTTCAGCGTTGAGCGTAAACAAATTGATGAGCGGTACGCAGTGGATACGCAGAATATCTTCCGGCACAGGAATATCCCGGTTCAGTGGCTTGCTCAGATGAAATTCAAGCTCAAAATGCTGACAGTCTTCGCCGAGCGGCAGCGTTTCAAGGCCCGTCAGCGTAAAGAACGCAAACCGGGCCGGGAAGCTGAAGTATTCCAGTAACGGGCGTACTTCACCACACAGCGCCGGACTGTCGCTCTCCGGCCAGACTGACGACCAGTTCTGTTGCCAGCGCGACGACAGCTTGCCATGAAACGGCTGCGGATCGGGATTGCCGGTCTGCGGCAGGCGCACAGTGATGTGTGAGACATGATGAGTCAGGGCCAGATACAGCATTGACTGCAAGGGTCGATCACCGTGGATATAGAGCGGGATCTGGCTTAAATCCGTCTGAGACGGGTCAGCGTACTGGCTGAATGAAAACCGCAGGGTCAGAACCTGATGACCGTCCGTGTGAAACTGTCGCCGGACGTTGTGCAGCTTTAATGGGTGAAGCACCAGTTCGTCCGTTGTGCGGTACGGGCAGCGCAGACCGGTATCATCCATTGGCCGGGTCAGTAGTGTTGTGCCAGCAGGGATCACCACATCCCTGACCTGCGCAACCATTTCCGGGGTCAGCTCCACCACGGCCATCGAGGGTTGGGTGCGGTTAGCAATCGGCAGCAGATGACCCAGCAGCGGCTCTGTCAGCTCCGGGATATCGTCATCCAGCTTACGGCGCAACTGGGCCATCATCAGCGAAAAACCCTGGAACAGCTGTTCTACAGCATCATCAGCTTTGTGAGACTGTCTGTCGATACCCAGCCGCCGACCGGCTTCCGGGTGTTGTTCAGCAAATTCCCGTGCTGCCGCTTTCAGCCAGCGCATTTCGCCGTCGAAATATTTCAGAAATTCATGGTCATTCATAACGGGTTAATCCACCAACGTTAAAGCCTGGTAAAGGACCGTACACAATGAGACTCCCCACAGCGCCATTAGCGAGAACATCGCCCGATAAAAAAGGTTCCTTGCCCCACGCCAGCGTTCAGCCAACGTACGGATAGTATTCCCCGTCTTTTTGGGCCACAAATGCGCCATCCCGCTATCAAATTCAGTGAGATCGCTTTCACGCTCAATAAGCTGAAAAAGTCGCTCATCCAGCCACAACCGCCAGCAGTAATAATGAGTCAGCAAAAAGAGTCCCATCAGCAACACGCAATCGGCTGAAAACAACAGGTTGAAGATCAGCCCCAAAGGTGGCAGCGTCAGCGCAGCAAAGTAACGCCAGCTCGACTGATGAATTTGCATGATTCGGCTTGTCATTGTGATGTCTGACATTGCAGCTCCTTGCTGAACGTTTCCAGAACCTGAAGATGGGCGGGCGTAAGCACTACCTGAGGGCGCTGGGATTTGATTAACGCCACAGCCTGCGAAACGGATCCGGCATGGCCTTCACTTAGCAGCCAGGCAGCTACAACCGTTGCACTGCGGGATAAACCTAAGGCGCAGCATACCAGCACACTTTCATGTCTCTGCTGCAGTTGACTAAGCTTCATCACGGCCTGGCGGACATTCCATACACCTGGTACCACCAAATCCATCAGCGGATAAGCTTGCCAATGCCCTGCTTTGCAGCGGCCTTTATGAAACTCAGCCGTCAGATCGAGGACTGCGCCCTGCGCCACAGTTCTGTCCGGAAAGCGGCCCAATGCCACACCGTCGTAAATAATGTTGCTCAGAGATATTCGTCGGGAAAACCATTTTTTTGAAAGCCATGCTCCGGCTAAATAGGGGAACAACAGCCAGCGGACAGAGAGGGATACATCGCCGTGATTATTTTTCTGGAACACCGACACGCCAAGTCCGGCATAGCCCACCGCCACCATCAATAATGCCGCTGCAGGCCACAGCAAAATAAATCCGTAGGGGAGCCACAATCCCGCCAGTAAAAACACTATTCCACCAGCACCATATTTTGCTGCGATCCGTGCGGCGTGAGCTGATGGGCGCTTCCACCGCCAGTGGCCTTCGACCGGAATGGCATAGCTAATCATCACCCCGACCACAATCCCACTCACCACATCGATGAAATGGTGCTGCCAGGTGGTGAGCACCGACACCGCAATCAGCCAAAACCACGCGCCGGAAAGCAGCCCTGCGCCCTTCCCCAGATGCTGACGAAAACGCAGCCACAGCAGCCATGTCAGGATGATATGCAGCGACGGGGCCTGGTTATAAGGCAAGTCAAACTGTTCGAGCTGTTGAAACAGCCAGCCAAACATCCCCTGCGTTTCCGGACGAATGAAGGTAAATTTCAGCGGAAAAAGGAGAAAGCCGACGCAGGCAATCAGCGATGCGGCGAGCAGCCGACAGCCGTGGCGGGTCAGCTCCTGCTTTGAAGTACAGATAAACAGCGAAATGCCATACAGCAGGTCAATGCTCCAGTAGGGCACGATGGTCCAGGGCATAAACGGGATAGCATGTTCCCAACCGAAGACCATACTCCCCACATCATGACGCGTGGCCGTGAACTGATTCACCTGCCCATAGCTGAGGAAAAACAGCGGCCCTAACAGCACCAGCCAGCACAGCCCCTGTTTCCAGAGGCTGGCTTTATTCTGCATGAGCGCGGACTCAGCCATGCTGCTTTCTCACGGCCAGTGAGACGGTGAAAATACCAAACTCATCAATCACCTGATGGCATTTCTCGAAGCCCGCCTGTTCCACCAGCGTGTCCATCTCTTTCTGCGTGCGCACACGCATCATCCACGGAATGCCGTTCTGGTGGCTGGTTAAGGTATAAGCGATGGTCTTCAACTGCGGATGCCACGGCTGCCCGGTGTAGACCAGCACGCCGCCAGGCGGGATTGCTGCAGCCAGCCCGGCGAGCGAGGCTTTGATTAAGGCATTATCCGGGAAGAGTTCATACAGCCCGGAAACGATCCCCAGTGTAGGAGCAGGCTCAAGCGTGGCGAGGGAGTCATAGTCAAAGGCATTGCCCTTTTTGAACTGAGCGACGTGGCTTAACCCTCGCCCTTCAATCATGGCCTGGCCCTTTTCGACGTTCAGGTCGCTGTAATCACGCAACAGGATGCTTTCGATATCCTGATGTTTCTCGAGCGCATCAAGCACATAACGCCCGTGCCCGGCGGCAATATCCACCACGCGTACCGCCATATCACTCTCTTTAAGCCGGGTGACCGCCTGCTCTATGACCTGCTGGATATTGACTTTTCGTACCCGGATCCCCTGCCAGCCAATGCTGTTCAGGTAGTGCCGGTCAATCATGCGCCCCAGAATACCGTTGCCTTCCGGGTAGTTACGGTAGACATAATCCAGTGTGCTGCCGGAATCAAAGCCCGTCTCGTAGCCCAGACGCATCCCTTTTGAGAGTCTGCCGACCGTTTTCATGCCATAGCTCAATGAGGAATAGAACATGCCTTCCAGCGAGCGGGCTTTTGGCGGTGCCTGTAATTCGCGGTACGCGTCGGCGCTCGGGCTCCACTGGTCCTCATGGCTGTAATCGAAGGTGTAAGGTTTTGCCGCATAGAGCTTGTCGATAAAGGTTTTCATTTTATCGAAGGCCAGAGCTCTGTCTTTTTCACCCAGCGTGTCGTGATAGAAGCCAGGCAAAATATGCTGCTCTTTGATGGCGCTGCGCAGACCGGCGTAGAACTGTTTTTGTGGCTTTGCGTGCACCACAAAATCATCGCCGGAGATAAGCAATTGAGTCGGCAGCGTAATGGCGGCAGAGTCGGACACAATACGCTCAGCCGTTTTGTAGAGATCGAGCAGGATGTTCACCGCAATTGCCCGAGTGATGAGCTTATCCTGCTCAAAGCTGGCGACACGCTCCGGATCGTGAGTAAGGAATTTCCCCTTCACGTACGAGTTGACGTAGAACAGGCCGCGGATACGCTGCATCAACCCAAGGCCAGTACGGGCGAACGGCACATACAGTTTGACCTTGAAGGCAGGAGAAGCCAGCACCATCCCCCGAATTTTCGGCGCATAGTCGTGAACCCAGGTGGAGACCAGAACAGCCCCCACGCTCTGGGCGATCACCACGATATCCTCAAGGCTCACCTGCGCGTCCTTCGCTACAAAGCGCACAAACTCATCCACATCCAGAACAGAGCGAGCCAGGCTCGGGCTGTATCCGCGAGCGCCCGGCGACTGACCGTGGCCGCGAGCATCCCAGGCGTAGAAATGCGTATCGGGCATGACCAGCTCATCGACAATGTGCTGCAGACGCCCAGAGTGTTCATGCCCACGGTGGAAAAACACAATCACTTTCTTACCGTGGCCTTCTGTTGCAGGCCAATGGCGAAAATAAAGCGACTCTCCATCGCTGGTTGAGAAAGTACTTTCCTGAAATAAACGCGCTTCCTGGCTCATGTGATTTTCCTTGTCGCCTGCTGTTGTAATGTGACGAAACGAGTGAATAACGATTGTTTAAACATGACTTTATCCGCGTCGTAAAACAGCGGTTCGTCGATGAAGATGTCGATAAAAAACGGTACGGGGATTTTCTGCCCTTTGCCCATTGAGCGATCCAGCCCGTGCATATAGATGGGGATAATCGGCACCTCCGGGCACTGCTGGCTCAGGTGCCAGATGCCGGATTTGATCTCTGAGAATTTCCCCGGCTCTCCGCGCGTGCCTTCGGGGAAAATAATCACAATTTTCTTTGCTGCCAGCGCATCAACGCAGGCCTGTAGCGGATTGGCCTGGTGGGCTCCGCGATAAACAGGAATGATGCCGATGACCTTCAGGGCAAACCAGCCAATCACTTTGTTTCGCAGGAAATAGTCTGCCGCCGCCACCGGCTGCACGTTCACCAGCGTTGAAAGGGGGAACAACGTGAACAGCGTCAGCACATCCAGATGGCTGTTGTGATTCGCCACGATAATGGCCGGGCCTTCCACAGGCAGCTTTTTGCGACCGGAGACGCGAACGCCCAGCCAAATCCAGACCACGGGGTACGCAATGCACAGGGTAAAGATCCAGCGCAGAAAACGGTTCATCTGCGCCCCTTATACGTAGAAGTAGTAATAAAAGTGGAAGAACAGCGGCGCGGTGTAAATCAGCGAATCCAGACGGTCAAGGATGCCGCCGTGACCTGGCAGCAATTTTCCGGAGTCTTTCACACCAAAATCACGCTTGATGGCCGACATCACCACATCGCCGCAGAACCCGCTCAGGCCGATTATCACCCCGGCACCCAGCGAGTGGATCCAGTTCATCGGCGTCAGCAGCGGGCCGAAAATGGCCGCCAGCAGCGTGGTGGTCAGCACGCCGCCCAGCAATCCGGCCAGCGTTTTATTCGGGCTGACCTTCGGCGTGACCTTGATTTTGCCAAGCGTCTTTCCCCACAGATATTGCGTAATATCGTTAAGCTCGGTGGTCGCCACCAGGAAGATCACCAGCAGTGCGCCCGCTTTGGTATCCACGCCTGGCAGCATCATCAGGAACGCGACGTGGCTTAAAGCAAACACGGTGGTCATCATGCCCCAGTGCATGACGGAGGCTGAGTGTAAGAACCCTTTCGTATCGCCAACGAGCACCATACGGGCAGGCAGGAACAGAAAGACGTAAATCGGGATGAAGATGATGAACATGCCGTACCACGACATGCCCACCCAGATGTATTGCAGCGGGATCGCGGCATACATCCACAGCAATGGCACGTTGTCAGAGCGGCGTGTCGGAGCCAGCGTCAGATATTCCTTCAGGGACAGGAAGCTGAGAAAGCCGAAGAAGGTGAGCGCCAGCCCTTTAGGGGAAAGCATCGCCAGCGAAAATAGGCCAACGATAACCCACCAGCTGTTGATACGCTGCTGGAGTTCCAGCCAGTCACGCTGTGGGCGGCACTTTTTTAAGACAAAGATGATGACGGTCGCCAGCACTAAAACGCTGAAGATCCCGCCAAGGCAGTAATACAACGTGTGCAGAGAATCAGGCATTGGTGGCCTCCAGCGCACTACGGCAGCGGTTGACAGAGGTCCAGGCAAGCAGAACAGCCGAGATACCAAAGACGATATTGGCAACAATGGTGTACTGCGGCCAAAGCGCGATAAACAGACCTAATGCCCCCAACACAAAGGCACGGTCACTTTTACCCATCGGGCCACGATAATTTCGGCTGCCCGTCAGGGTCTGGGCGATGACGCCGCAAAACTCTGTCAGCCACGACAGCAACACCACCAGCACAACCAGCCACGGGCAAACCCCGGTCACAAAAGCAAACGCGAGATAGAGCGCAGCATCAGCGATAATATCGCCGACCTCATTGAGAATGGCCCCAAGCCTGGACTGCTGGTTAAACTCCCGCGCTAACATGCCGTCGATGGCATTCAATGCCATACGGAAAAATAAGAAGACTGGCAGTGAGATAAAAAACAGAGGTTTCGGGAAACACATCAGCACGCCGCCAAGCAGGACCGAGGCCAGCATGGCCAGGAGCGTGACCTGGTTTGCCGTCGCCCCCCTGGCATGCAATCTGACAACGATGGGTCGAAGTAAATTCTGAAACTTAGGTTTGATGTCATACAACGTCACGTTATGGCTCCTGCCTTGTGTTTGACGGGTTTCTATTTCAATGGTCGTAAAAACAATGTGTTATTACGGACTTCAATGACGCGCGGCTCATCCGGGTCAAGAGCGTCGCGGCTCAGCAGCTGCTTCCAGGTGCCTCGGGTTCTGTCAGGTTTTCGGAACAGGCCGACCACCGCCACAAACTGTGCTTTTTCGTCCATCGGTATATCAAGGTTGACCTTCTGGCCGGGGTTAACCGTTACCTGCCGCGAAATCAGTAGCGAGTCCTTCAGCACCACGTCCGGCTGTGCCAGCAGGTCGGTATACTCCGTATTATCAAAGGTCTTGCGGTCGTTCAGTTGCAGGACGCGGATACGCAACGGCATCGCCTGCTGCGCGTCATCGGCGTTGATGGCGCTCCGGGCAGCGAAACTCAGGTGCAGCGTCTCCACCTGCCGATAGAAAATCGCTTTCGCCACGCTCTGAGTACCCTGCTTTGTTTTCTGGTACAGGCCACAGCTGCTCAACAGCGAGGCACACAGGCAAAGTAAACAAGTATTCCAGAAGAAAAAGGTGCACATTCTCAGCCTCATAGCACTTTTACCCCCGAGGCTTTCAGCATATCGATGGAAGAACTCATCATGGCCTGGTGCTGTTCATTAATGGTGTCTGAGCGGGTCTGTGACGCAACGCTGCCGGGTTCATATCCGGCTACCGACTGCGCACCGGCGCTCAGGGTCTGCGTTGAACCTGTAGCCAGATCCGTCACCTTATGGGCTTCGCCTTTGTACGCCGACTTTGGCTCAACCAGATACACCACCCGGTTAGAGGTTGGCTGTGCGCCAACGACTTTGCCTTCCACGGAGATCAGTTGCAGTTTTTTATTGGCCTTGTTGCCACAGTAGATCATACGATAGCGGAAATAGCCGCCCCAGGGTTCACGGCCACCCAGGGTGCTTTGCATAAACCAGGCGCGGGAGTCGTGGATCTGTTCATCGTAGAGAGCCAGTAACTCGGCACGGGGCTGGGTACGGATCCCGGTTCCCAGCTTATCGGTGAACAGCTGTGGGTATAACCGGTTGCCGTCTGCTTTCATTTCCTCATATTCAGCGGCTTCATCATCGCCATTGATCAGGAAAACAGCGTGTTTAGGGATAACGTCCAGCGCTATCTGGAGGGGTTTATCCCAGACGCTTTGCCCATTGATGTCACGCACCCAATCTTTGTAGTCATGCTGGAACTCACGGGCGGCTTCACGCAACTGATACTGTGCATTGGTCGGGTCAAGTCCAGGCTTGCCCTGCAAGCTCTCATCCAGCGGTTTACGCATTTTTTTTGCTTCAGCTCGACGCTCTGCCAGTTTCTTCACGTCCGCATCATGTGCAACTTTTTCGTCTTCCAGCCCTGGAATTTTCAACTGTGGGGCTTTATCGAAGAAATTCTGAGCCAGTACGCTGCCATTGGCATAGCGGCCAATACGCCACGCGGTGATCCAGCCAATCTGCTCGATGACAGCGCTTTCAAGGGTCTGGGAAAGCTGGTAGGGGCGATAGCCGCCGTTATTATCCGCGTCTTCCTCGTTACCCTGCAAAGTCGTATTAAGCAGGGTTTGTCGCCAGATATTGAAGCGATTGGCTAATTGGGAGCCTACATCGAATTCCAGCAGAGTTTTACCGTCCATTTCTCTGGATGGTGAGATTCCACTTATTAGTTCCGTTGAACATGAAGGATCAATGGCTAGAGGTGCTCCAGCTTCAAACGCAGCAGCATACATATCGTGAAGAACAATTTGGGATAGCACTTCCTCTGTACCGTTGAGGGATTTGCCCTGATCGCCCGGCGGGTAGCCGCCCCCAACATCCGAATGCATACCGGGATAAATCACTTCCTTAGAATAAGACGGATAGCTCCCATCATCAGCCCGGCGAATAGAGTCCAGCGGGAAACACAAGCGCTGCTCATGCGCGGCAACAAAATGACGGCAGCATTTAATCAGTCCGGGGAATTTTTCTTCATCGGGCAGGGGCTGAGTGTCATCCGCCCAGCCCATATGGCCTGCGGCTCCAGGCACGATATGCGCCGCCCCAACTGATGCGACCGTATCCAGTAAGCCGACAAATTCGATGCTAACCGGCAATCCGGCCAGCGTGATGGGTTGGTATCCTGCGGCTTTATCGGGAGAAGGCAGTTGCGTCAGCCAGTTAATAAAGGTTCGGGCTTCCGCAGCACCGCGTGAAAAACCATAGATAAACAGCTTAACGCCCAGCAGATGGGGTTGCTGACTCTCTTTAGCCTGAGCTACCAATGCTTTCAACAGTGGATTAATGGCATTGCGGCGGTTCACCTCCCCCGAAAACGGAGCATGCGCACACATCCCCGGCAGCATCCCTTTGGCTACACCATCGTCAAGCCGCTTAGCGCCCTTGGTGATTGCATAGCTTAACGCGTCAACCAGTCTTAATAGCGCCCAATTAATACGATTTTCCCCGCCTGTGGCGTATTTCAGGCCATCGTCGCTGTAATCTATTTCACCAATTTTAGGGAACGGAGTGCCTACGCCGGGAATATAGTAGCGAAAATAGCCATCTCTTTCTGCATCCTGGTAGGTTGCATGGTAAAGCTTTGCAATATTTGTCGGATGCGGCGGTTTAGCTATCTCCGTATCGTTGTGCTCATTGTTCCCTGTACCATCAAAGAACAGGCTGATATGCAGACTACGACAGCAGGCAAACCCCGCTCTCCGCCCCTTGCTCTCCCCTAACCGGGTTTTATAGTCCAGTTCTTCCTGTATTTGCTTTTTATAATTGGTATTAACCTGCTGCTCACTCAAGGGTAAACGCCCGGATTCGGGAAATAACGGTGGTGCCCAGCAAGGATTCGCTAAACTCATTTCACCGGACATGATGCAGGCTCCTTCATATTCAGAGGCTCTTTAATCGGATAATTTGGTGTACCGTACCCTGAACAAACCGTTGTCACTTTCACCTGGTTACAGGGTAAAAAGTGGACGGTTAAACCACAGCGCTCTTTGCCGTATTGAGGTATATCAACCGTGGTGCTATGTGTTTGAAAACTGCTTTCCAGGGCATTTTTCCAAACCTGGAATTTGACCCTATCTTTATAACCCGGAAATGCAGGGGCCGTATGAGGGTCAACTTCCCACTCTATGTGAGCTTTTAATCCTGAGTTCCATTTTTCTGGAAGTTGAATACAGCAGTAACCACCACCCAATCCTGGAACATGATACCCATTCACAGAAAATCCATTGATTCCAATACCATCAATATGATTGACTGCTCGTAAATCTCCTGAAGTATAACCCTCATCACTGGCACTTGAGCAACCAGAGACAAACAGTATCAACAGCAGAAAAGCATATTTTAAGCCGGACATGATGCAGGCCCCTTCATATTCAGAGGCTCTTTAATCGGGTAATTTGGCGTACCGTATCCTGAGCAAACCGTTGTCACTTTCACCTGGTTACAGGGCAAAAAGTGGACGGTTAAACCACAGCGCTCTTTGCCGTATTGAGGGATATCAACGATGGTGCTGTGCTGTTGATATTTAGTTTTATGTCGAGCATATGCTTCACGGAATTCATCAGTTCCTAAGGGGGGTAAAATGACATTTGGGTTCGGGTCAACTTCCCACTCGATATGGGCTTTTAATCCTGGTTTCCATTCATCTGGAAGCATGATGCAACACGAGTTGCCCGTCAGTGTCCCGCCGTAACCATTGACTGAAAACGAGTTAACACCGCTGTCGGCCATATGGTTAAAACCTCGTAAGTCGCCAGCGGTATACCCCTCATCACTGGCATGTGAGCAACCAGAAACAAACAGTATCAGCAGCAGAAAAGCATATTTTAAGCCAGACATGATGCAGGCTCCTTTTGATAAAACATGTTTTGAACGGATATTCATTGTTCACCTCCAGTGCGGATTCCCGCAGCGGCAGCGCCACCGGACGAGAAAATCTGTGATGGCAGCACAAACCCGCGCAGGTCGAGCAGCGACAGCGGCCCTTTACCCAGCTCCGTGCGCAGCTGGTAGTTCAGCGCCACGCCGTCCGGGGTGATCCAGGCCACGCGATAGAGGTTGTCACCCAGATCTGTGACCAGCGCTTTATCCAGCAGGCGAATAAAGCCCCAGCTTCCCGGCTCATCGGAATAGAGTCGAGCGCCGGTTTTCACCGTGCGCCAGGTCAGCGTGGTCTGGGGTTGCCAGCGGTTGTCCGGCCAGGTCAGGGTCTGCCAGCTTTCTTCCTGGTTGAAATACTGGAGTTTCTGCCTGTCCAGCGTCAGGTCGGATTCCACCACATCGCGGGAAGGCTTCGCCATCAGCTGGAAATGCAGCTCCACGTCGCCATGTGCAAAGGCCACGTTAGCGACACGGGTCAGGCGGTTAAGCGCGGTGAGAAACGCCGGGTTAAACGTCAGCCCCTGGCTGTTCATCGCATCCGGCCCCCACTTATCCCCCTCAAGTCGCAGCAGGCCACCCAGACGGGTCTGGATAAACTGCGCAATACGCCCGGTGTCTGAGCGCATAAACTGCGCCAGCTCGGGCAGAGAAGCCTCGCTCTGGCGGTCGGTAAACGGATAGCGGTCTGCGAACGATGCATTCCACGGGGTCACGATATCGCTTTGCCACTGGCTGTTGAGGCTCTCCGAGGTCGGGGAAAGTACCTGCTCCCAGGCCTGGAGCATCGGCTGCACAAAGACCGTCTGGCCGAAACCGCTCCACTCCTGACCGAGACTCGCAGCAATCAGACTGCCGTAGTCGCGGGTGTCGGTGAGATCGACCGCTTTGCCCTGAAACACGGTCAGCGCCAGCGACTGCATCATCGCCTGCGGATCAGGCGCGTTTGTCACCTGCTGAAGCCGCAGGCGAACACGGGTGATACGGGTCAGGAAAGTTTGCAGACTCAGGCTGTTCTGTGAGCCGTTCCCGCCCGTCAGCGACAGTAACGGGCCAAAGGTCGCATCAAGTGGGCCGTGCGCCTCATTTCCGGCCTGCTGTATGGCGGCATTGGTCTTGTCACTGTGGATCAGGTTTTTGGCTGAACTCACCAGGGAGTCAGTCAGATCGCCCCCGGTCTGCCCGGCACGGCCCTGCACGTTCAGGGTGTTTATCAGCGCAATCAGCGGCGACTGCCGCACATCAGCCAGCAAGGTCAGTTGTTCAATCGACTCCGACAGGCTTCCGGCCTGATGCCATTGCAGGCTGTTGAGGAATTTAAGCCACACCCCGGAATAATCAGAGAAGTACCGTGCCGTCAGCCGGGCTTTCAGTGTGTCAGGGGAAACCGTGCCGGTGGCATCGCCGGAATGCAGGGCATCGCTCAGCACCCAGTCGATTTCTTCCCGCCGTGATTTCGCCAGCTTCTCGATGGCAGGCTGAATTTCTTCTTCCCAGGCCTTACGCGTAAATACGCCGGGTACGGTGACATCGGTACTGAACAGCTGGCTGCTGTCCGTGCCGTTCACCATCGCACTCAGCGTCATATCCGCATAATCACGGGATACCTGCTCAATCATCTTCTGGTAGCGTGTGGATTCCGCATTGCTGACCCCAATCTGGCGCAACAGGCCAGAACGCATGCCGCTGACCAGGCGCATATCAGGCGTGGTTCGCCAGTCCAGATGGGCCGGAAGGTTCTGCATCATAAAGGCCAGCATACTGTTGCCGACCATGCGCCAGGTGCCGTCCTGCACACCCTCGCGCTGCGGCCAGTACTGTATGGTTGTCGCGCTAAAAAAGGCCGGGTCTGCTTTATCCGGGCGGGAGAGCATCAGATAGGCCCGCAGCAGGTCATACATCACTTTCGACTGTGAGGCTCGCTGCGGATCATCAGGGGGCAGATTGCGCCAGGTATTCATCAGTGAAGAGAGGTGCTGTGCCGACGCATCTCGCAGTAACGGCATCGCCGCCTGCTGCCAGTACGGCCAGAGAGCTTCAAGCACATCATCGTTGCGACTGAGGCCCATGCGCATATACCACGGAGCACCGTATTTTTGACGGTGTTGCAGGCGCTCAATTTCATGTTGCAACTGATAAAGCGCCATCAGCCGTTTCGGCAGTGGCTGACGTGTATCCGTGGCTTTCTGTGCAAGCTGCTGATCGGCCTGCATCAGACGCAGGTTCGCCGCCCAGGAAAAGACCGTTGCCGCCAGCCAGAACGCCAGCAGGCAGGTGCAGGCCAGCAGTAAGGATTTACGCCACGACACGCCGGTTGCCACCGGCTTTCGCCAGCGCTGCGCGAGTAAATCAAGCCAGGCTTTACCCGGTTGCCAGGCATGCCGTAAGGAGGCCGCTCCCGAGGTGATGACCGGGCTGAAAACCATCCCGCCGAGCGGCAGAGAACGTGCGCCTTCTGCCAGCAGTGAAAGCGTGTGCGTCAGGCGTTCGGTGCCGCCATCACGGAGGCTGTGGGCCAGCTGCAACAGGAAGGTATGTCTTCTGTCATTGAGGGTCTGCTGCATCCCCTGCCGTACCAGGGCTGCTTCAAGCTGGTTCAGGGAATGACGAAAATCCCCGGCCTCATCGCCCGGCGCTGACAGGAAGCCAGTGGCCTGTATCGGCAGGCCGGGTTGTTCCCAATCCGGCGCGTGGGTTTCCCACAACCACAGCGGCACTTCCCAGCCCAACTGGTGATACTGTTTTTGCAGCTGGCGAGCGACAGTATCGAGGGTGTCATGAGAAAGAGTGGTCTGCGCATTCACGACCCAGATAAACGCATCGGCAAGACGGCGGCGAATTTTGCGCAGGGCTTTTAATTGGGCCGCATCCGGTTCATCTACCGGACTACCGTGCCACAGCAACAGCGCCCCGTGCCCTTCAAGCCAGTGCTGCGTCGTCAGCCCCGGAATGGCCTGCTCCACCTCGTTTTCTTCCCCGACAATCAGCATGATCCGCACCTTGCTGCGCCAGCGCCTGCCGTACTGGAATCGCAACTGGGTGGTAATGTCTTTCACCAGCTGATTTTCAGGTGGCCGTTGTTTCTTATTCCCGGTAACGCCGGTGGCTTCCCGAGCCTTGAGCTTAACCAGCGCTTTCCAGCACAGGATGAACGGCGCACAGAACCAGATGAGCACCAGCCAGACCATCGCGGCCCGGAAAGCAATCTGCCCCGGTAACAGTTCCGGCAGGTCAAAGCTGCTTCCCGCAAAGTAATAGAGCAGCGCCCCGAGCAATACCAGCAGGGTGATCGCGATGACGTAGCCAGTGACCAGCCAGAATAATGAATGACGGGGTTCAGTGCGGGAGGTTTCCACGGGGAACGCAAACTCCTGTAATAAATTGAGATTCCATCAATGTCGCCGTCCAGCCGCAGGTCTGCCCCTGGAGGGCTGACAGCACGGCCAGAGACTGCATGACAAAAGGCGTAACCGGCCCGGCGTTACCCAGCCACGGCATCAGAACGTAATCGACAGCTGACCAGCCGGACGGTAAAAGCGCATCCATCGAGGATGAATCTGCGGCCAGCATACCTTCAGGCAAACCGCGCAGACTGGCATAGCGGCTAAGCTGCTCTGTCAGCTGCGCCGGAGTTTCCCCCGCATCAGGCTGGAGTATTTCGCTGCGCGTCACGATGGCTTCTGCCTGGTGTCCACACAGCCAGGCAAATCCGGCCTCCGAAGCGGTGTATTCCGCTGACGGTTTTGCCTCACCGAAACCCGCGCACAGCAGCAGCGCCTGTTCATCGTCGGGCATGGCATCAATGACCTTATCCAGTTCGGCTGCGCTTTGCAGTTGAAGCACGTCTTCCGGCAGGCGAATACCATCGGATTCCAGCACCAGGCTGAACGCGTTGAGGCTCTGCTCATCGCCCAGCCAGCAAAACACCTGTACCGGTCGGGTTTCATTGGATTCGCGCAAGCGGGTCAGCACCAGACGGGCCAGATAGCGGCCCAGCAGTACAGCGCGGTTTTCCCGGCCTGCCAGCCCCAATACCTTCGGGCAATGCAACAGCGCACTACCCGAAGTGTCATCGACCGATACCGGCACAACGGGAAACGGCGGCGACAGAAGCGCCTGATGGTCAGCCTCTTTATCGCCCACTGGCGTAACCAGCATCACGGTTTCCACCGGCAACACACGCGAACGGTGTCGCCACCAGGCCCGGACAGAAGACGCTATTTCCTCCCTGTGCGTCTCACGGTTCGAAACGGACTGAAGCCAGACCAGCCAGCGCAACGCGACGGCCACAGTCCAGACAATCAACGGACACACCAGGCTCCAGAACCAGAAGTCAGGGGTTCGGGTGGGCTTACCTTCCGGCCACAGCAACATCGTCGCCATCGCGGCCAGAAACAAAATTACCGGCAGTGCAATCCACCATCGCCGCCAGCGAGCGGGATGAAGCTCGGCATACTCAGGGTAACGCGGCGGGAAGATCATCCATGAACATCCATCGTGCTGAGTGAACTGACCAGCGTACAGCCGCAGGCGCATTTGTGGCCGTCGAGGGCTACAGCCTTGCCGTTAACCGTACTGCCGGACGTACCCTGCACAATGCTGGTCATGCCATGCTTATTGCAACGGGCTTTATCCCCCACGCAGGCCACCGGCTTACCGAAGGCCTCATAGCTGCCGCTCAGCACTTCGCCGCCGTATTCCCTGAGCACATCCCCTACTCGAATCAGCTTTTTCAGGCTCACAGGACTTTCACCCCCGAGGCTTTCAGCATATCGATGGAGGAACTCATCATGGCCTGATGCTGCTCATTAATGGTGTCTGAGCGGGTCTGTGATGCGACACTGCCGGGTTCATATCCTGCTGCCGACTGCGCACCGGCGGTCAGGGTCTGCGTCGTGCCTGTAGCCAGATCCGTCACCTTGTGGACTTCACCTTTGTACGCCGATTTTGGCTCGACCAGATACACAACCCGATTGGAGGTCGGCTGTGCGCCAACGACTTTGCCCTCCACGGAGATCAGTTGCAGCTTTTTATTGGCCTTGTTGCCGCAGTAGATCATGCGATAGCGGAAGTAGCCGCCCCAGGGTTCACGGCCACCCAGCGAACTTTGCATAAACCAGGCGCGTGAATCGTGGATCTGCTCGTCGTAGAGGGCCAGTAATTCGGCGCGAGGCTGGGTGCGGATTCCCGTACCCAGCTTATCGGTGAACAGCTGTGGGTATAACCGGTTGCCGTCAGCCTTCATTTCCTCATATTCAGCGGCTTCATCATCGCCATTAATCAGGAAAACAGCGTGTTTAGGGATCACATCGAGAACGACCTGTTTGGTTTTCTCAATGAAGCTGCCGTTGATGTCGCGCCCCCACTCTTTGTAGTCGCTCTGGAACTCACGGGCGGCTTCACGCAGCTGGTACTGCGCAGTGGTTGGATCGAGGTCTGGAATACCCTGATTATTCACATCAGGCGTTTTGCGATCCTTTAGCACTTTGGCCCTTCCCGCTCTGATGACTTTCATTCTTTCATCATGCGTCTCGGCCTCTTTTTCGAGTCCAGCTTCATCCAGCTGTGGCGCATTTTTGTAGAAATATTGCGCGGTGAGACTGCCGTGGGCATAGCGCCCAATACGCCAGGCGGTGATCCAGCCAATCTGCTCAGTGACGGCACTCTCAAGGGTTTGCGACAGCTGATAGGCACGATACCCCTCCTGCCTTTCGGCATCAGCACTATTGCCCTGCAACGTGGTGTTGAGGAGGGTTTGTCGCCAGATGTTAAAACGATTAATAAGTTCTTTGCTGAACTCGAATTCGTCCCGTGTGCTGACGTTCATCAGCCGTGAGGGCGATTTATCTTTTATCAATTCGGTTGTAGAAGAGGGCTGAACGGTTAGTGGTGCTCCAGCTTCAAACGCTGCGAGATACATATCATGCAGCACTATTTGGGAAAGAATTTCACCTCTACCGCCACAGGATTTACCTTGATCGCGCGGAGGATAACCACCGCCTACATCCGAGTGCATTCCAGGATAGATAACTTCCTGGGTATTTGGCGGGTAGCTGCCATCTGGCCGCCGAATGGAGTCTAACGGGAAGCACAGGCGCTGCTCATGCGCAGAAACGAAATGGCGACAGCATTTGATCAGGCCAAGGAATTTGCCCTCATCGGGCAGCTGTTGAGTATTATCAGCCCAACCCATATGACCTGCGGCTCCAGGCAGGATGTGCGCCGCACCCACTGAAGGAACAGTATCGAGCAGCCCCAAAAATTCGATACTCACCGGCAATCCGGCCAGCGTCAGTTTGTCGTATGGAAGTTTCGTTTTCGGATCGGGCAACTGCGCCAACCAGCTGACAAAAGCACGGGCTTCCGCTGCACCACGGGAAAAGCCGTAGATGAACAATTTGACGTTAATCAGGTGTGGCTGATGAGTGGGGATTTGCGCTTCCAGCGGCTGCAAAAACTTATTCATCGCCAGACGGCGGTTCACTTCACCCGTGAAGGGCAACGGCTCACGCATCCCTGCCAGACTGGCTTTCATCGTGGGTGCAGGAATGTGCTGCTTTGTAATGGCAAAAGTCAGCGCGTCGGCCAGCTGCAATAAGCCCCAATTAATACGATCTTCCCCACCGGCAGCAAAGGCCAGGCCATCGGTGCTGTAATCCATTTCCCCAATATCAGGGAACGGCGTACCCACACCCGGAATGTAATAGGCAAAATAGCCATCGGCTTCAGCTGTCTTCGCGTAAGTGGCATGAAACAGCTTGGCGATATTCGTCGGGTGAGAGGGTGAGGCGTTTGTATCGTTGTGCTCATTGTTGCCCGTGCCATCGAAAAACAGGCTGATGTGCAGGCTCTGACTACAGGTGAAGCCCAGCTTAACGCCGACCTGCGCACTCAGTTGCGCCTTAAAATCATCGGCCTCTTTCATCTGCTTTTTATAATTGGCATTTACCTGTGCTTCTGACAGCGTTAAGCGACCACCGTCAGGGAATTCAGGTGGTGCCCAGCAGGGTAAAGCCAGGCTCATTTCACTGGACATGACGCAGGCTCCTTCATATTGAGTGGCTCCTTCACCGGATATTCAGGCGCACCATAGCCGTAGCATGAGGTGGTCACTTTGACCTGATTACAAGGCAGGAAGTGAACCGTTAGGCCACAAGCTTGATCATATTTTGGAATATCTACGATAGTGGAGTGCTGCTGGTATTTAGCAGCATGTTGCGCATACGCCTTTTTGTATTCTTCTGTACCCAAAGGTGGAAGGGATGCATATGCATCTGGGTCTACCTCCCAATTAATATTGGCTTTTAAACCAGGCCGCCACTTATCGGGCAGCATAATGCAGCAACTGTTTCCGGTTAACGTGCCGCCGTAACCATTCACGGAAAATGAGTTCACGGTCTGCACCGCTACGTGGTTGATGCCACTGATGTTAGCCGCACTGGATGCCGTATCAGTCGCGCTTGCACACCCTGCAACCAAAACCATCAGGAATGCGCAACACACCTTCAGCATGCGATTTATTTTCATCCCGGAAATCCTTCCTTATCAATTTGTTGTCCTGATAAACGCACAATCAGGCTTAATTCACTGGACATGACACAGGCTCCTTCATATTGAGTGGCTCCTTCACCGGATATTCAGGCGCACCATAGCCGTAGCAAGAGGTGGTCACTTTGACCTGATTACAAGGCAAGAAGTGAACCGTCAGGCCGCATGCCTGGTCATATTTGGGAATATCAACGGTCGTTTCATGTAGCTGAAAACTTCCTTCAAGAGCCTTTTTCCATGCATCAAATTTCACGCGGTCTTTATAGCCGGGAAATGACGGTGCAGTCTGGGGGTCGACTTCCCATTGGATATTGGCTTTTAAGCCAGCCTGCCATGTATCGGGCAGCATGATGCAGCAGCTGTTACCGGTTAGCGAACCGCCGTAGCCGTTGACCGTAAACGAGTTCACGGTCTGCCCCGCAACATGGTTGATGCCACTGATGTTTGCCGCGCTCGATGGCGAACGCGCTGACGGTGAACATCCCGTACTCAGCAGCGCGACCATAAGCATGCTGTTAAGCAGTAAAGCACTGCGGAGCAGCCTCATCGCGTTATCCCTCAAAATCCTGTAACGCACCGAAATACCCTGCATCGTTAGCTTTGAAGGCGATATCCAGGCACTGCGCAAAATGGCTTTCCCGGCTGATATTGCTGACGCTTTTTTCTTTCATCAGCGTTTCGGCATCACCGATGCAACCCATCAGGCCAACCTGAGCATCATCTACCCGGCTTAACTCCGGGTTATCGGCCAACGTGCGCGTCGGTAAGAAACTGCCCGTCTTCCAGACGATCTCGCCGTCTCTGTCTCTCCAGCCCCAGAACAGCGCGATATCAGTAAACGCGGTCTGTTGCTCTGCGGTGAGGACGTGGGCCAGCAAGGAGGGGAATACGCGGTTATCGTAAAACCGCAGCAGACCGGTTTGTTCCTCCCACTGCACCTGCGACAAGGCCTGCAAGTGGCGGCACAGCAGATCAAAGGCCAGGGGGGAGATAATCAGCGTCAGGCGTGGCGTGTCCGAGAAGTATTCCAGCAGCTGCTCCAGCCACATTCGGTGACTCGTTACCGCAAAATGCAGCCGCATGACGATCGGGGAATACTCCAACGTTCCCCCTTCCGGGGTTCCCTCGAACAGCTCAAACCAGAGAGCCTCTGGCGATAACTGGCGCAGGGCATTTTGCAGCGGCTGGTCGGTTCCGGCCTGATCTACCAGAACATCGATATAGTCCTGCCCGGCTGCGGAACAGAGGGATTCAGCCTGTTGCATCCAGAGCATGTGCTTTTTGAGCGTTACCGGCGGTGTCGTTGTCATTACCTGTCCTTATCCACGCGCCGCAAAGGCGGCAGCGGCTTCCTGCGCTTTCTTCAGGCAGTCCTTACACACCGATTTCGGCAGTTCCGGCAGCTGTGTTTCAACGCTCGCTGGCGCATCCCAGACGTGCTGGCCTTTCAGGCTCAGTTTCCCTGGGGTATGGATTTCAATCGCGCCCTGCGGGGTGATGCGAATCGACCCGCCACCACAGCCCAGCACAATGCCGTTTTTTGCGGAAAGATGCAGACCCCCCTGCGTGGACTGCACGGTGACATCCTTCAGAGCCGTTAGCCCCATAAGGTCGCCATGCGATTCGAGGGTCAGCGGCCCTTTACCGGACACCATGCGCATCCCTTCCTGCTGCGCGAGCAGTGAAATGGTCTGGCTGGCGTTCAGGGAGAGTCGCTCCCCACTGGCAATATTGGCTTCACCCTGACTTTGCAAGTGCAGCGTCTGGCCACTGTTAACCAGAACGGTTTCCGGGCTGACCACGCCAATGCCCTGCGGGGCGCTCAGCAGCATGGCCGGAGACTTCAGTTGATCGGCAGCAGCAAGATAGGCTTTCAGGTGCGTGGCATCTGGCTGAAGGTTGTGGTGTGACTGCGTGATAGTGTGCCAGTCAGCCATCTGGCTGATAGCCCCTTTGACCAGGCTTATCGCCGAAGACATTTCCAGCACCTGACCGGTGGCCGTAGCCTGCGCATCTGCGGTAAGGAACAGCCCTTTACCGGCGCGAAGTGTACCGGTACTGTCGGTGCGCAGCTCAAAACCCTCGCCGCGTTTATTACGAGAACTGTCAACGATATGGCCAAGTGACAGCTGGCTTTTGCCGCCATACTCCGTCGAAATTTTTACGTGCTCAGCCCCGCGCCGATCCTCAAATCTCAGTTTGTTGTTAGCAGGAGTTCTTAGTACATTTCGTTGATAATTATAGAGATTTACATGATCCTCATGCCGGGAGTCATGCATGGCACAGAGGATGTACGGCCTGTCAGGATCACCGTTGGTGAAGGCAATCATCACCTCTGTTCCGGCAATCAGCGGGAAATGCCAGCCATAAACGTTACCGGCGTAAGGTTTTGCCAGCCGTACAGGAAGGCTTTCAAAGCCAGCCTGCCAGGTCGTGTTGAGGTCAAACTGGAAACGCACCCGGTAGCGCCCGGTTTCATCCAGCTCGGCATACTGCGCGTTTTCTACCGGACTCGTCACCCTGGCAAGCAGCGTACCGGCGATGTGTGGCCGGGCCAGCAAAGGAGGCCGGTAAGAAAGGTGCTGGCGATTGGGAACGGCAGTAAAGCTGATAATGTAGGCGGTATCACGGGAAACGCGCTGTGATGAAGTCGATACCACTAACAATCCGTTCGGTGCATCCTCCCAGTTCTTACCCTGTGGGTGGATAATCATGCCCGGACGAATGTCCATGCCGTTAGATTTACCGTCAAAGACTACCTGCTCAGTGACCAGACGCTCACGGCGGCGTTTAACGAACCAGCGCCCCTGTTCCGGCTGCTCTGCGGCTTCTCTGCCCTGCTCTTTGTAGTGCTCGCCGTAGCGGTATTCTTCGCCGGTGAGCGCAGGCTTATCCAGATCGGTTTCCAGTTGTACCTGCATATCACTCTGGGCTTCGCGGTAGTATTCATCGTTCACCCGCGTCTGCCCGGCAACCGTATGGCGGTTGACCGTCACATCCCACAGCGATTCCAGCCCCCCATCAAACAGACCGGATGGGTGGCGAAACGCGATTTTCGGGCCATCGTTAAAGGCGTAACCGGAATCGCCCAGCACCAGAACATCACGCTGATTTTCTGCATCCCAGGCGAAATAGAAGAACACGCCAACACGGGCCAGGTGGCGCTGAATAAAGGCCAGATCGCTTTCAGCGTAGGAGATAAAGAACTCCCGCACCGGGTACTGCGTGTTCAGCTGATAACGGTAGTCGAGGCTGGAGAACTCCCAGCGTTTCAGGATATCTTCGACGGCCCCAATGACACTTTTGTTCTGGTACACCGCATAGGTCAGGCTGTTGCGCAGCAATGCCAGGCTGGCTTCGAGCACCACCACATAACGCGTGGTATCGGCAGAACGCTCACACTGCTGGAATGATGTAATGACCCCCCGCATCACTCGCGGGGTTACGGCCTGCCAGGGCTTGCCATCGGGGTAAAACAGGAGTTGCGCCGTGGTATTGATCAGCACATCAGCAGGAATATCGGGAGTCGCGCTGGTCAGCTCAATCGAGTAGCGCCACGGGGTATTCAGGACTTCTTCGCCGCTGAATCGCAGCACCGACAGCTGAATGTCAGGGCGTTGTTTTTGCAGCTCCGGCACTTTCAGCTGATAGTGGTTGTAGACCGGAGTTTTGCTCCCCTGAAGGGTAAACGTATTTTCGCTCATGACCTGCTTCTCCCTGGTCAGTTGTTATCAGCTCAGCGTGTACCACTGACCGAGCAAATAGTGCAGATGAGTGCTCATCGCACAGGACACGGCCACAATCGCCAGTAATCCCAAAAGTTGCATCACCCACGGCGAACGTCGCCAGAAACGAATGTCCGGGCGGCGGTTGCAAACAAATATCTGATGGTTGATTTTGTCTTTGCTGACAGGTAACTGCTCACGCAGCTGCTTCAGAAGAGATTGCCGTTCTTCGTTTTCTTCGCCACCATCCCGGTAATATTTCCCCTGATAGCCCAGCGTCAGCATGCGGTGATAGCAAGTAAGAATGGCTTCAGATGGCGCAGGCTCTCTCAGCAGCTTTTTGATGTGTTCATAGAAGTATTCGCCGCCATGAATATTATCCAGAAAACGCCCCTGCAATGGCGTCTCAGCCCACCAAACAGATACATCGGTATCTGGCTGAGTCATTACTGCCTCATCCAGAAATACACAATGTGCAAATTTAATTTCGTCGGCAAAAGTATTGGACGCACCAGCGGAGTGGAGTTTTTCCTGAACTTGCTCGACCATTTTTTCACAATGCTGATAGAGGGCTTTATCAACAACCACACCGGGAATATTCCTGATGGCTAAAGCGAGGAGCCACGTATCCTGAAATATAATATCGATGAATGAAGGTGTGATGGGTTGTGCCTGTATATCCGTCCCGGAACTCGTTAAAGTCACGCAGCTATGTCCATGATTAGAATGAGGCTCATTATCAATGATGGTATTTGTGCGCAATCGGACGAGCAATGAAACGGGTGTTACAAAGTGTAACTGGAATAGTACTTCAACCTCACAAGCCTTGCCACAGGCGGAACTGGAAATAATCTGAAAATATCCCAAAAGACAATTCAATAATTTACCACTTTATTCAGAAAGCAAATACATTCACGAAATATATATTATTGAAAATCATTCCCTGAAAATATTTTAGCAGCCCTAACTAAAACTTAAGGACCACTTCCCAATAACAACGATTGTGCATGTATGGAGGTGGCTTGTCAGATTAGTTATATTGTTCCTTTGGCGCTATTGATCCTACCCACGTAATGTGGACACAGCCCTAAGCGAGATTCAGGTTTTCAAATTGTTCCGGGCTGAGACCGCCACACGCACTGTGGCGACGCCAGCGATTATAATCACACTCGATATAATTAAATACCGTCGTCCGCATTATTTCACGGCTGGCAAAGCGTTCTCCGTGGATACATTCCACTTTCAGTGAGTGAAAGAAGCTTTCCACGCAGGCATTGTCATAGCAGCAGCCTTTTGCGCTCATGCTCCCGCGCAGATTATGGCGTTTCAGCAGGGTCTGATAATCCGATGAGCAATACTGACCACCACGGTCCGTATGAACAATCACATTTTCCGGACGTTTACGCCGCCAGAGTGCCATTTGCAGCGCATCACAGGCCAGTTGTGCCGTCATTCGCGGCGACATCGACCAGCCAATGACGGCACGTGACCACAGGTCAATCACCACCGCCAGATACAGCCAGCCTTCATCGGTACGCAAGTACGTGATGTCGCCTGCCCACTTCTGGTTCGGGCCGCTGGCGTAAAAATCCTGTTTTAGCAGATTCTCTGACACCGGCAGACCATGTGCGCGGTAGCTGACCGGGCTGAACTTCCGGCTCGCTTTTGCCCGCAGTCCCTGACGACGCAAGCTGGCGGCAATGGTTTTGATGTTGTACTCCGGCAACTCCTCAGCGAGACGCGGCGCACCATAGCGTTGTTTTGCCTCAGTGAATGCCTTACGGACAGCCTCATCGCAGACAAGCCGGAACTGCTGACCCGGGCTTGTCTGATGACAACGCAGACGCCAGGCATACCAGCCACTACGGGCGACCCGCAGCACCCGACACATCGCTTTGATGCTGAATTCAGCCTGATGTTTTTCGATAAAGACATACTTCATTTCAGGCGCTTCGCGAAGTATGTCGCGG
>NZ_JBLFJW010000035.1:0-60915 GCF_047713085.1 Pantoea sp. sgz302252 | reverse complement strand
CCGGGCTGGCCGGGGCGCTATGACCAGGCAGGCGAACACCTCAACGGCCAGTGGCAGCAGTATGAAATTTACGATTATCCGGGTCGCTATAAGGACGAGCAGCACGGCGCGGATTTTGCCCGCTACCGGATGGAAGGCTGGCGTTCGGACGCGGAAACGGCCACCGGCACCAGCAATTCTCCGGTACTGTGGCCCGGCGTGAGGTTCAACCTGACCGGGCATCCCACATCGGCCCTGAACCGGGAGTGGCAGGTGGTGAGCAGCCTGCTGAGCGGCGACCAGCCGCAGGCCCTGCACGGCAGCCAGGGCAGCGGCACCACGCTGACCAACCAGTTCTCGGTTATTCCCGCAGACCGGACCTGGCGCATGCCACCGCGGGCAAAGCCCCGGGTGGATGGCCCGCAGAGCGCGGTGGTCACCGGCCCGGAAGGGGAAGAGATTTTCTGCGACGAGCACGGCCGCATTCGGGTGAAATTCATCTGGGACCGCTATCACGGCTGCACTGAAGACAGCTCGTGCTGGATACGCGTATCGCAGGCGTGGGCCGGGGCGGGTTTTGGCAATCTCGCCATTCCGCGGGTGGGCCAGGAGGTGATTGTCGATTTCCTCAACGGCGACCCGGACCAGCCGGTGGTGATGGGCCGGACTTATCACGAGGATAACCGCCCGCCGGGAGACCTGCCGCTCACCAAAACGCAGATGACTGTTCGCTCAAAAACGTATAAAGGCAGCGGCTTTAACGAACTGACCTTTGAAGACGCCACCGGGCAGGAAAGGGTTTATCTGCACGCGCAGAAGGATATGGACACGGAGGTGCTGAACAACCGCAGCACGGATGTGAAGGCTGACCACACGGAAACCATCGGCCATGACCAGAAAATCAGCGTGGTGCATGACCAGGACCTCGCCGTACAAAACGACCAGACGGTCAGCGTCAGACATGACCGGATGGCGAACATCAGCCACAACGACGGACTGTATGTGGCGAATGACCGCAAGGTGACCGTGGACGGCACGCAGCACCATAAAACCAGCGGCGACCACATCAGCCTGGTGGCAGGGAAATACAGCCTGCAGGTGAACAGTGAGCTGGCGCAAAAAATCAGCGGTGCGCTGGGCATAAAGGCGCAGGGGGAGATGGTGCTGGACAGCGCCAGCAAAATCACCCTGAAGGTGGGGAGTTCGTTTGTGGTAATCAGCCCGTCGGGGGTGGACATCAGTGCGCCGGTAATCAATCTCAACAGCGGCGGCAGCCCGGGAAGCGTGGTGCAGACCGTACAGCCCGCGGTGCTGAAGGCGCCGGGGGAGGAGGGGAAAGGCGGCCTGGGAGAGAGTGCTGAGGGAGGTGCTGGTGCGGGTGGCGAAGGGAACAATGACGGAAGTGATTCCAGGGAACCGGATGCATCGGAAAAATATAATATTCAGTTCCGATTTATGAATGATAATGGCTTTCTTTATTGTAACACTCGGTACATTGCCAAACTGACAGATGGAAGCCAAAAGAAAGGAATAACCGATAATAATGGCAATACTGAATTGTTTATAACTGCTGACGAATCTCAGGAGATTGATATCAGGATATTGAGCCAGAACATTGATATGATATTGGGAGGTGTGAATGAGTAGCGTCCAAAAAAGTACCAAAGGTATCAGTGAAAAGAAAAAATTGTGTGTTAAAGAAGTGAAAGTTACGAATCAATTTAAAAAGATGATGCAGGAGACGCTGGATGCTACCAGAAAAGTGTTGTTTCAGAGGCAAGTAGATCTAAGTGTGCAAGGCTGGAATGATGAAAAACAGGAAGAGTTTCAAGGCATATTTGGTGTGAAGGGCACTGCGGTCATAACAATTGACAGTAAAGAGGAAAAAGAAAAAATAAAAGAGGCTGATACAGAGACGGCATTTGATCCTTATATAGAGAAAAGAACTGGTATTACAGCTTATCAATTCATGAAAGAGAGTGTAGACCGTTTGATTCTTATAGCTGAAAAAATAACTGTTGAAGATCCTAATGATATAGAGTCACGTCTTCACGGTAATTTTGTTAACAAAACGGATAGGAATGATGCTTCAGCTAACGTTACGGCCGATCAGACATATCTCTTGAATCCTGTATTTTACAATAGCACGCTGCGTATAAATATATGTCAAAATTTTGTATGCAAGCCGCTTACAGGAAAAAACTCCAGGGTATCTACACTTTGTCATGAACTTTCCCATTTTTATCGAAATGGTGCACAAGGTGAATATGGAGGGATGGGTACCGATGATATGCCAACTAAGGGAGGTTTTAATAATAATAAATCCTATGTGAAAAATGCTGATGCATTAAAAATTGAGCACAGTCAGTATGTGTTTAAAAATGCATATAATGTTGAAAGATATTTTGAGTTGACATCAGTTAGTGAAGATGTGTAGGGATAGTAGCATTTATAGATAACCGATTGGAAGCGGTATGTTTATCTGGAATGTTTTAATTGATCATTGAATAGTGGGTTGTGCCATGAATAATAATTCATATTTAATAAAAATAACAGCGGCGCTAATGTGTACCCTTCACTTTTCGTGTGCGCTTGCAAGTGAAGATGTTATTCTCCAAAAATACACATATGGATATCCTTATTCCAGTGAAGGACGGCGTAATAAGGCAATGACTGATCCTTTGCCTGGTGCGGATTTAACCCTGGATGGAAAGGTTGGGAAAATATATTCTTACTATAGTTTGAGCGAGGAAGGAAATAGCGTGATGCAAAAAAAGAAACATATTTATGCTCATCTTTTAGTTCAGAATAGAGGTCATGATATTGTTGCTAAGGTTGGTTTTTATAACCGAAGCCATCAGACATATTATATCCATAAAAGTAGGCTTGCTATAGATGATCCGGAGTTTTACCCTTTATATGGTCATGCATTTTCAATAGCTTCGGATGGCGTGAGTTCATATTACCTTGGTCATCGATGGCATTTTGATGATGAGGTTAATGAAAGTAGAGATGGATGGGAGGAAATTCCAGCAAGAAAAATTTATTCATTTACAATTAAATTGAACGCTGCATATGCATTCTTGCCAGGGAGACATCATTACAATATAGGTTCCTTAGAGTATTCTATCGTCAATAAGCAATGGTTTGTTGATCAGGAAATATACAAAAACCTCTTTTCAATTCTTGCGTTGACTTACTTTGATTGCCAGGTGAAAAAGGATGAACCCTATGTTCTGAAAGTTAATGAGTTGTGTACTTTAGATGATTCTTCTGACATTAGCATAGGAGAGTTTTTATATAATTTAGATTTTCATGGCTTTGATCCCAATAATTATTTTGAGATAAGAACTAATCAGATTGTGATTGACATAGATGGAGATAAGCTAACATCGCCTTATGATGACACTGAGGGTGGTGGTCGATGAAGAGAAAAATATTTAATGCTAAACAAAATATTTATGTAGGTAAGTGAAATGAAAAATATAATAATAAATGGAAAGAAAAACCCACCAGCACATCTCTGCTGGTGGGTTTTATACTACGGATACTGATTATTTATCAGTATCGTCGTGTGCATGTTCATCTTCACGGCAGTCGCCTTCTGCGCAGTGACCGTAAAGATACAAGCTGTGGTTGGTCAGACGAATGCCGTGTTTAGTGGCGATTTCGCGCTGACGCGCTTCAATGGAATCATCACTGAATTCAATCACCTTGCCACAGTCGAGGCAAATCAGGTGATCGTGATGATGTTGTTGTGTCAGTTCGAAAACAGATTTACCGCCTTCGAAATTGTGGCGGGTGACAATGCCGGCGTCGTCGAACTGGTTCAGAACGCGATAAACCGTTGCCAGACCAATTTCTTCGCCCATGTCGATAAGGCGTTTATAGAGGTCTTCCGCACTGACATGGTGATTGTCCGGCTCCTGAAGCACTTCCAGAATTTTTAAACGAGGAAGCGTGACTTTCAGGCCGGCCTTCTTCAATGCGGTATTGTTGTCAGTCATGCGGAATCAGTCCTGTTGCTATACGATACACTTCCTTATCAGGAAGCATTACTAAGAATGAATTCAGGATAATGCGTCTCATTATAGAACTGTCAACCTTAAATGAAAACCGCAATCCCTGAGCAAAGTATGCTTTTCAAAAACGAGGCGTCCGGCAAAGCGAAACCTCAGACCTCGTCAAAACAGTGGACATTGTACAGACATGCGGCCAAAAGTTAAAAATTTGTAGCGATTAATTTGATTGCTTTTAGCTATTAATGTCACACAACCTATCGCTAATACGGCGCAACGCAGGCGCTGCGCCGTCACCCAATCAGGCGTTTTTAATCTCTTCGAGGTGCAGCTCTTCAGAAATCTGCTTAACCCATTTCTCAACACGCTCTGCGGTCAGTTCTGGTTGACGGTCTTCGTCAATCGCCAGAC
The DNA here is from genome assembly GCF_047713085.1 of Pantoea sp. sgz302252. Lineage (NCBI taxonomy): Bacteria > Pseudomonadati > Pseudomonadota > Gammaproteobacteria > Enterobacterales > Erwiniaceae > Pantoea > Pantoea sp. sgz302252. Next base: position 56,506 of record NZ_JBLFJW010000035.1, on the reverse strand, counting down.
CGACGAAGTGATCGTCATCAGCCAGGCCTTTAGAGGCTTCAAAATGATAGCCCGCCGTTGGCCAGTGGCCGACGATAGTTGCGCCGCGTGGTTCAATGATGTCCCGGATTGTGCCCAGTGCGTCACAGAAGTACTCTGCGTAGTCTTCCTGGTCACCGCAGCCGAACAGCGCGACCAGCTTGCCGTTGAAGTCTACCTCTTCCAGCGTTGGGAAGAAGTCGTCCCAGTCACACTGCGCTTCACCGTAATACCAGGTCGGAATACCCAGCAGCAGAATATCGAACCCTTCGAGATCTTCTTTGCTGCTCTTGGCAATGTCATGCACTTCAGCAACGTCTTTCCCAAGCTGCTTCTGAATCATCTTCGCGATATTTTCGGTATTGCCGGTGTCGCTGCCGAAGAAAATGCCTGTAATTGCCATGAGTAAAATAACCTCTTGAAACGTATTGAAATGGTGGTGGAATGTTGCCCACAGATAAAGGCAATGATAGCAGGAGGTGAAGTGCGCGGAAACAGCAAACGCGCTGGACTGCACTCTCTGCTACATGAAAGTGACGTTTTGCTGGATTTTCAGACAAGTTCCTGGCGATGCAGAGCGGCCAGTTGTTGCATCAACATCTCTTCGATGAGTTCGCTGCGGCTCATGTTTCTGGCGTCAGCCAGTTCATTCAGCGCATCAACGGCGTCGTTATTGAGCTTCAGCTCAACTCGCTTGAGACCTTTACTCTTGTCACGTTTAAGCTGATTACGCTTATTAATGCGTAACTGTTCGTCGCGTGAGAGCGGATTGGTTTTCGGCCTTCCCGGGCGACGCTCATTTGCGAACAAATCTAATGTCGTTCGGTCCGTTTGTTCTTTTGCCATGATTCAGAGTGACTTCGGGGAAACAAGCCGCCGGACGACAGGCCCGGCGCAGATAGCGCGCAATCATACATCAGCGAACCCCACACGCCAACGCCGTGAGCCACATTGGCGTGCGGTCGCTCGCATTTTAATCATTCAGCCAGATATCGGCGAATGGCGCGGAGCACAGCGTCCGGTTTTTCGGCATGCACCCAGTGTCCTGCGCCTGCAATAATATGCGCTCGGGCTTGCGGGAACTGAGAGAGCAAATCATCGCGATACTCTGGCGTGACGTACGGTGAGTTTCCGCCAGGAATGAACAGGGCAGGGTGATCCCACGCAGGAACAGTCTGCCAGCCAACAATATTGGCATACTGATCCCACAAGACGGGCACGTTAAAGCGCCACGCGCCCTCGACAAACGACTTCAGCAGAAACTGAATCACGCCTTCTTCATTAAGATGCTCGCGCATCACTTCAGCGGCTTTTTGACGCGTTGCCACGCCCGCTTCGGTCACGGCGTTAATGGCCGCAAAAATCTCATCGTGACGACGGACGTGATAATCCACGGGGGCGATGTCGATAGCGACCAGCTTATCCACGCGATTCGGCGCTAACGCCGTGAAGGCCATCACCGCTTTTCCGCCCATTGAATGACCCATCAGCGTGGCTTTTTCAATGTTATGGGCATCAAGGGTGTCTAAAAGATCCTGAGCCATCGCGGAATAAGTCATTTCAGATGAACGCTCTGACTGGCCGTGATTGCGCATATCAACTTGCAGGATGTCATGGTCGCTCACGAGGTCTCGGGCGAGGATCCCTAAGTTATCCAGACTCCCAAAAAGGCCGTGTACCAGGACGATGGGAGAATTATTGTGCGGGTTTTGTGCAGTTTGCGCTCGGGTATGTAAATTCATGGCAAAGTTCTTTTTTTCGCTTCGTCGGGTTAGGGTATCATGTTGAACATTCTGCCACCCGGCTGCAACACTCAGTAGTCGTCTGAGTTTTTGCCGACACGCTATCCGCTGTTGGGTTTTGACTTTATAATCCCAACGACTTGTATTCAGAAAAGATATCTCACTGGATTAAGATGAAAACGATCGAAGTTGATGACGAACTCTATGCCTTTATCGCTAGCCACACCCGGCACATCGGCGAGAGCGCATCCGACATTTTGCGGCGCATGCTGAAATTTTCCGCTGCCTCGCAACCCGCAGCAACCGTGGTCAAAGACACGCCGGTTCAGCCTGCTGCACCGGTCGTCGCCGCCGTGAAAAAAGTCTCATCCCGAAAAGAGAACGTTCGCGCGGTGCGTGAACTGCTGCTTTCTGATGAATACGCCGAGCAAAATAAAGCGGTTAACCGCTTCATGCTGGTGCTGACTACACTTTACTCCTTAGACAGCAAGGCATTTGTTGAGGCCACCGAGTCACTGCATGGTCGTACGCGTGTTTACTTCGCCGCTGATGAAGCGACGCTGCTGAAAAACGGCACGCACACCAAGCCAAAGCAAGTGCCTCAGACGCCGTACTGGGTCATTACCAATACCAATACTGGCCGTAAATGCAGCATGGTTGAGCACATCATGCAGTCAATGCAGTTCCCCGCGGAATTGATTGAAAAGGTTTGCGGCACAATCTAACCCTTGCATAAGAAGGACCAGGCAATGGCAACTCATAACCGTGCGGGTCAGCCTGCACAGCAGAGTGATTTGATTAACGTCGCCCAACTGACGTCTCAGTACTATGTGCTGAAGCCGGAAGCAGGCAACGCAGAACACGCAGTGAAATTCGGCACGTCCGGACACCGCGGGAGCGCAGCTCGCCATAGTTTTAACGAACCGCATATTCTGGCGATTGCCCAGGCGATTGCGGAAGAACGTGCGAAAAATGGCATCACCGGGCCATGCTACGTGGGTAAGGATACTCACGCCTTGTCTGAGCCGGCGATCATTTCCGTACTGGAAGTCCTGGCTGCGAACGGCGTGGACGTGATTGTGCAGGAAAATAACGGCTACACCCCAACGCCTGCCATCTCGAATGCCATCCTGGTTCATAACAAAAAAGGGGGCCCACAGGCCGATGGGATCGTGATTACGCCGTCCCATAACCCGCCGGACGATGGTGGCATCAAGTACAATCCACCGAATGGCGGCCCGGCTGATACCAACGTCACCAAAGTGGTGGAAGACCGCGCGAACGCACTGATGGCGGATGGCCTGAAAGGGGTGAAACGCCTTTCACTGGATGCAGCGTATGCGTCTGGTCATATTAAAGAACAAGATCTGGTGCAGCCGTTCATTGAAGGCCTGGCCGATATTGTTGATATCAAAGCGATTCAGAAAGCGGGCCTGAAGCTGGGCGTTGATCCGCTGGGCGGTTCCGGGATCGAATACTGGAAACGCATTGCCGAGTTCTACAAACTCGATCTGACCATTGTGAACGATCATGTCGATCAGACTTTCCGCTTTATGCACCTCGATAAAGACGGTGCGATCCGTATGGATTGCTCCTCTGAGTGTGCGATGGCGGGGCTGCTGGCACTGCGTGATAAGTTCGATTTGGCTTTCGCCAACGACCCGGACTATGACCGTCACGGCATCGTCACGCCGGCTGGCCTGATGAACCCGAACCACTATCTGGCTGTGGCTATCAATTACCTGTTCCAGCATCGCCCGCAGTGGGGCAAAGAGGTTGCGGTGGGCAAAACGCTGGTCTCTTCCGCAATGATTGACCGCGTGGTTAACGACCTTGGCCGTAAACTGGTGGAAGTGCCGGTAGGCTTCAAATGGTTTGTTGACGGCTTGTTTGACGGCAGCTTCGGCTTCGGCGGCGAAGAGAGTGCGGGCGCGTCATTCCTGCGCTTCGACGGCACGCCGTGGTCAACCGATAAAGACGGCATCATCATGTGTTTGCTGGCCGCAGAGATCACCGCAGTCACTGGCAAGAACCCGCAGCAGCATTACGATGAGCTGGCTGCACGTTTTGGTGCGCCAAGCTACAACCGTTTGCAAGCTTCTGCAACGTCCGCACAGAAAGCGGCGCTGTCTAAACTTTCCCCAGAAATGGTGAGCGCTAACACGCTGGCCGGTGACCCAATCACCGCACGCCTGACCGCAGCGCCGGGTAACGGTGCTTCCATCGGCGGCCTGAAAGTGATGACCGAGAACGGCTGGTTCGCGGCTCGTCCATCCGGCACCGAAGACGCCTACAAAATTTACTGCGAAAGCTTCCTCGGCGCGGAACACCGTAAGCTGATTGAGAAAGAAGCCGTAGAGATTGTTAGCGAAGTGCTGAAAAACGCCTAGGTTGATCTGTTTTGAAAAGCCATCTCCAGATGTAATGCAGATCAATTAAAGAATAGAGTTGCAATGAAAGGGTTCATATTTGCCATGAACCCTTTTTTAATGGAATTTGACAGCTTCTCGACATCACCAATGTCACTTCGCCGTTTCGCACCACAGGCATCGTTATATAACAGGTACATATTTCCCATTTATCAATGAAAATATTGGTGCAAAATAACCTAAGCACTCATCACCATCTTCATCAACACACTTATATGTTAGCGGTGAGTATTCTGGATTTGTTTTGTTATACATTTTAACCATACGACCTTGATTCATAACTTTGATATCATAATCGCTCCATTTAATTGGTAGTATTGTAATTTTTTTCACCTCAATGTCTTCCTTAGGATACTGTGAAAACAAAATATCTTCTATGCTTTCTCCTGTTGTTTTAGACCATGCATCCAGTGCCACACCACTAATTTCTTTTAATTTTCGTCGGTCCTGTTTGTTGATTACTTCAGCTAACTCACTATACGACGCTTTCAATTTTTGCATTTGAATATCATTTCCAGTAAATTTCTCAGACTCAACCCAAGCCCATTTAGGGATACCATTTATCATTATTTTTTGCGAAAATTGATAGATTTCCATGTTTTTAGGGTAATAGTTGTCATAAAAATAATCAGAATCAATATGTCCTTCAGTTATTTGTTGGGCAATGATTTTTGAACGTATTATTGGATGGGTTTCATCTGGTGATGATGCAGGAATCCCCTGAGGGTTGATGTGTAATTTTATTGAAGAAATAATCTGTTTGTTATTCTCTTTGTCAAAACTCACTACATCCACATTACAACCCGAATCTTTAGTAAACTGCCTTTTTTCATCAAGAGTCTTAACTTTAGGGGAAAACCACCCTAAGGCACCCATTTCAAGAGTGATTTCGTTTTCACCGTTTTCCATCAAAATAAGGGAGTTTGTACTGGAAATTCCACCCCCCCGGCCATTAAAAGCAGATGTCCGGTTGTCAAACCCTGTTACACCATTAGTTTTGATGGCACAGAAAGCCTGCTCGATATTGAATAGGGTTCTGATTTTTACAGGTTGTTCACCTGCAAAAGCAAAAGTTGTTACCGTCATAATTGCTCCGATCAATATTATCATTAAAAAAAGCGGGTTATATCTCATAAACACTCCTTGTTCTCAGGTATAAGAATTATATTGCTTTCATTTATTCCAGTTAGGGTTAGACCCCATCGCCCAGGGTTCGTGTACAGGTGGTGAATAAGTTGGGGTCTGTAATACCCGTTCCTTACCATATAAGTTAGCCCTCAGCGGAGACTCTTCTCTGGTCAGCTGCTTGCACAACTGCCATTCTTTTTCTGTACCGTTCTCATGACGAGGGGATGATTTATTTTTTATCTTATCTTTCTGTTGTACATCTGCACTAAACTTAAAATGCCCTTTCACCCCATCATGGCATAACACCAAATCCAGCCCCTTTTCATGTGGATCAGGTTTAAAACAGGCATTGGCACTGATTGTTCCTTCCGCCTGTGCTTTGAGTTCGACTACAAAAACCTCGGCTTCAAACGTGGCACTGACCACACCTTTTAGTCCCAAATAAAGCTGACTGTCATCAACAAGATTGAACGTCCACTCGTCATTTTTTTTGCTGTAAGCAGCTCCAAAATTGAGGTTCACCCCGGGTTCGATTTCCAAATAACATTCCACGCTGGTGCCGTGTTTCCTCAGATAATCGCGGCATCTGGCGACCAGTGACTCTATTTTGCAGTACGCACAGATGAACTGAATAATATCAAAACGCAGCGTTGCCTTCAGAAAAGGACTGCCATAGAGGCCGAAGAAATGACACGGCCCCTTTTCCGCATCGGTGTACTGATAGGCGTAGGAGATACCTAATTCCACCGGTGCCACAATACAACTGAAAACGGAATACTGCCTTGTACTGTTTTCGTTTTCAGGGTCGGGGGCGAAGTAAGTGTTAATTTTGTCGAGCAGACTGTCGATCCTGTTCAGATGAGCCAGAGCGCCATTCCGGCAACGACTGCTGATAGCCTGTTTATAATTCTCGCTGAATTCCGTGTTACACACCTTGACGCCAAAACTGACATTCAGCTGCGTTTTATTGATAAACTCAAATTCGGCGGTTTGATCCTGCCACCCTGACCGGAGTTTATTGTTATTCTTCGGCTTCGTATCCTCCATGGCCTGCCGGGATTTTCTCTGTTCATCGCGACGCTCTTTCACCGATCGTTTGCGCCGGGTGGACGTTAATTCATAACACAGCCCGGTGGAAAAGCGAATTTCCAGGGTTGGATAGACGTCGATTTCGACATAGGTTGCGCACTCATAACAGCTGTCAACCTCGACGCTGTAATGCGCGGGCTCATCATAAATATCTGCTGGTGAGGTAATTGAGCTCAGATATCCCCATGGCGTCTGAAAGATATCCTCCAGCGTCAGATTGCTCTCTTCGCCTTTATAATACAGAATGACATGATTCAGGGTGCCATCGGCTTTCAGTGCATTTTTCGTGTTTCCTGCCTCTTCTTCCAGCCTGGCTTTATGCTGGTCCTGACGATCGCATTTACTGGTGATTGTAATCGTCCCTTGCGCTCCATCGCCGTCGTCCAGCAGATCAAAATGTACCCGCCCGTCCCGGGACCAACGGTGTTTCTCTTTATTTGACGGAAAGTCTGCGATCACGTCCAGAATGCAGGGGTCAGGAATACCGCATTCTGCACAGGCCTTACCTGCAGTGGTTGATGGTGATGTCATTTTATAATCCTTTATTGGCTGTCTGTTCCAGCAACTGGCTGTAAGCGGGACGCTACAGATTGCTTAATAGCGCCATCCGACTATCAGGTACACCCTGATTATCTGGAATATACTCGTTAAGCAGTGTGTAGAAGATCATCTTTTAGGCTGTTACATTACCACTTGAATACCATTTTTAAATACAAATCATGCCTCCAATGAGAGTTTGAAAATAACGATAAGGAATGTGTGTGTAAATAATATAAGCTTGGTGAATGCCAAATGGTCACAGCGTAAACCTTTAATAAACGATTAAGGAACGTTTGGGGTTCATTATCGCGATGGTACACGTGTAATTGATTTTAAAACATTCTAAAATTTTTAAACTGTGCGCGAACTACACTATTTAAAATGGATATAAATAATGTTGTCGGTGTGATGTGACTTGTTAACATAAGGATGAATTGATTGAGGTGATGAATTTAACTGCAGGGGTTTATTCATTCATCAAATAAAACACTGGCAAAATTGCTTTAATTTATGATGGAGCGCCAGCGCTATTTTGCCTCTCTGGGAGGCTAAAGCATAAACCGATACCCGATCCCGGTCTCCGTCAGAAGGTGCTTCGGCCTTGCCGGATCGACCTCCAGTTTTTGCCGTAAATGCCCCATATAAATCCGCAGATAGTGGCTGTGCTCCACGGCGTTCGGCCCCCACACCTGGCTTAACAGCTGGCGTTGGGTGAGGACTTTTCCGTGATTATTCAGCAGCACCGCCAACAGGCGAAACTCAATGGGCGTCAGATGGATCTCTTCCTCACCGCGTTGAATACGGCGGTTGGCGATATCCACCTGTATCTCTGAGAAGTTAAACAGCGGCTGATTTTGTTCCTGGCTGCCATGTCGACGCAGTGCCACGCGCAAACGCGCCTGCAGTTCACCAATACCGAAAGGTTTACTGAGATAGTCATCCGCACCGGCGTCGAGCGCGGTGATTTTGTCTGTCTCTTCGGCGCGGGCGGACAGCACGATAACCGGCACCTGGCTCCACTGACGAAAATCGCGGATGAACTCAATGCCGTCGCCATCGGGCAACCCCAAATCGAGGATCACCAGATCGGGTTTGCGCGTTGCCGCTTCGAGCAGCCCGCGTTGCAGTGTGTCGGCTTCATGCACGCGCAGACCGTCGCCTTCCAGCGCACTGCGCAGAAAACGGCGAATAGCGTGTTCATCTTCGATAATCAGTACGTTAATCACAATTCCTCAGCGAGTTCATCCAGCTCCGGTGGGGTTTCAAGCGGCAAAGTGACGACAAACGCCGCGCCGCCTTGTGGACGGTTATGAGCATGCAGTTCGCCGCCGTGCACTTCAACAATAGCCTGACAAATTGCCAGACCCAAACCGACGCCCGGAATAGCCGATTCTTTATGCCCACGCGAGAATTTAGCAAAGATGGCCTGCTCCTGACCAGCAGGGATACCGGGCCCGGAATCCCAGACTTCCAGCGTTAACCTGTCTGGCTGACGTTCGGCGGCAATGCCTATCGTGGCTGAAGAACCCGCATATTTCACAGCGTTCTCCAGCAGGTTGATCAGCACGCGCTCAAACAGAGGGCCATCCACATGAATAAGCGTCAGCGGGTCACCCAGCTCAAGCTGAATATGCCGACCGCCAAGGCCTGGTTCCAGCGTGCGAATGGCGCTGCCGACCATTTCTTCCAGCGTCAGCCATTCTCTGCGCAAATTAAAGCCACCGGACTGAATGCGCGCCATATCCAGCAGATTGTTCACCAGCCGTGTGGTGTTGAGCACATGCTGACGGATTTCGTTGGCCTGCGGGGCATGCTTAGACCCTTCACTTGCCAGGTCGAGCGTCAGAATTTCTGCCTGTCCAAACAGCACGGTCAGCGGCGTGCGCAAATCGTGAGAAAGTGCTGCCAGTAGCGAGTTGCGGATACTCTCTCTTTCGCTAGCCAAACGCGATTGCTCTTCGCTGGTGGTCAGAGCCAGACGCTCCAGTGCGCTTGCAACCAGCAGCGTGCAGGTTTCCAGGAGCTGCTGCTGTTCAGGGATCATCAACTGACGCAGATTACCGGGTTCAACAATCAGCACGCCGTGAGTTTTCTCTGCGCTTTTCAACGGCAGGATAAGGTAGGGCACGCCGGGCAGCGTATCGGTTCCTGCACCGGCGGGCTGGCTTTTGTCAAAGCTCCAGCGAGCAATCGCATCGTCCCAAGGGGTAATGTCGTTGTCTTCGGTGATCGCTGTGAGACGTCCTTCATCATTTGGCAGAAGAACCTGGCTACGGGCGTGGAACGTCGAGTGGACAAACTGTTCACTGGTTCGGGCGATATCTTGCTTCGTACGCCCGGTCGCAAGGGCTTTCGAGACTTCATACAGATGGCGAGTACGCTGTTCACGATAGCGGGCAACTCGCGCCTGATAACGCACTCCCGCGGTGAGATTCCCGATAACCAGCCCGACGGTGAGCATCACGCCAAAGGTCAGAACGTACTGCACATCCGACACTGCAAGCGTGCCGCGCGGCGCGATGAAGAACAGGTCAAAGCTGATGACGTTGATGACTGTGGCGAGCACTGACGGCCAGCGCCCATAAAACAGTGCGACAATCACCACGCCCAGCAGATAAAGCATCACCAGGTTGGCGGCATCAAAAGCCATCAGGAAATGACTGGCGAACAGAGTGATAAAAGCACAAAGCGCCAGGGCAGCGACACAGCCGCGAAGCTGTACGCGCCAGCGATCCCGCCAGGGGCGGCTGTCTGCGCGGAGCGGAGTGTTACTGGTCTGATTTTCTTCCAGCGCAACAATCACCAGATCGAGATCCGGTGCGCGACGTGCCAGCCTGTCGGCGAACGATTCGTGGCTCCACCAGTGGCGCTGGCTACGGCGGCCAATAATGATTTTGCCGAGGTTATGCTCACGGGCGTAGCGCAGAATCGCTTTATCTTCTGCCGGGTCGGAAAGGGTCGCCGTTTCTGCGCCCAGTTCTTGAGCCAGACGCAAAGCGGCGAGAATACTACGGCGTTGATGCTCAGGCAGACGATGCAGATCAGGTGTTTCAACATAAACGGCGTGCCAGACGCTGCCGAATTTCGCGGCCAGACGCGCGGCAGTGCGAACCAGTTTTTCATTGCCGCCGCTATGGCCAACACAAAGCAGAATCGCATCCCGCGTGTGCCAGACTTTTTCTTCTCCCTGACAGTCACGCCAGGCTCGCATTTGATCGTCGACCCGGTCGGCAGTACGGCGCAGCGCCAGTTCACGCAGGGCGATGAGATTGCCTTTTCGAAAGAAGTGCTCGATGGCTCGTTCCGCTTGCCCGGCAATATACACTTTGCCTTCATGCAGACGCTGACGGAGATCGTCGGGCGGCAGGTCAACCAGCACAACCTCATCGGCAGAATCAAAGAACGGATCCGGAACGGTTTCCCGAACTTTGATGCCGGTGACGCCGCTTACCACATCGTTAAGACTTTCCAGATGTTGTACGTTGATGGTCGTGAAGACATCAATACCTGCTTCCAGCAACTCTTCAACGTCTTGCCAGCGTTTAGGGTGACGTGAACCCGGCGCATTGGTGTGCGCCAGTTCATCCATCAGGATCAGTGCGGGGCGGCGGGCGAGGGCAGCATCGAGGTCAAACTCTTCGACCTGACGTCCGCGATAATGAATACGTTTACGTGGCTGTGTTGCCAGGCCTTTCAATTGGGCGGCGGTTTCCTGTCGGCCGTGGGTTTCGACCACGCCGACCAGAATATCGAGCCCTTGCGCCCGCAGGCGTTGTGCCTCGTTGAGCATCGCGTAGGTTTTGCCTACGCCAGCACAGGCGCCAAAGAAAACTTTCAGTTTGCCACGATGCCAGCCGGAGGACTCCTCCAGCAGGCGGTCGGGATCGGGACGAAAGGGCTCGTCGGTCATGCTCAATCCTTACGGTTTTTTCAGGCCGTCCAGCGCCATGTTCAGTTCAACAATATTGACCACCGGCTGGCCGATAAAGCTGGCCAGCGGCTGCTGCGTATACTTTGTCACAAGCTTCATCAGTGTTTCAGTTGGCAGATTGCGGGCTTGTGCCACCCGCGGGATCTGCCAGAGAACGGACTGCGGTAACAGGCTGTAATCCAGACCGCTTGCGGACGTTGTCACCAGTTCTAGCGGAACTTTTTCGCCAGCTTGCGGATTTTCTTCACGCAGCTTCGCCACCCTTTCGGCGACTTCTTTGTCCAGCTCTGGGTTACTGCCGGCCAGATTGCTTCCGCCTGATGCTTCAGGATTATAGGGGCTATTAGCCGTGGCGGAAGGGCGACCATGAAAATAACCTGCGCTGGAAAAAAATTGACCAATCAGGTGCGAACCTCGAATCTCATTATTCTGCAAAATCAACGAACCGTTGGCCTGATCCTTAAACAGCCCTTGTCCAAGCGCTGTCGTCAACAGAGGATAAACGCCCCCTGTTATCACCGTGAGAAAAAGCAAAACCACTATAGCAGGGCGTAACGTCGCCATTTTTATATCCTCTTACACCAGACCAAACAGAGTCAGCAGCAGATCGATAACTTTGATGCCGACAAACGGCACCAGCAGACCGCCCAGACCATAAACCCACAGGTTGCGACGTAACATTGCTGCCGCTGACAATGGCTTGTAGCTCACGCCTTTCAATGCCAGCGGGATCAGGAACACGATGATCAGCGCATTGAAAATCACGGCGCTGAGAATGGCCGAGGCTGGCGAATGCAGATGCATCACGTTCAGCGCGTTCAACTGCGGATAAGTCGCGGCAAACGCAGCCGGGATGATGGCGAAATACTTCGCTACGTCATTGGCAATACTGAAGGTGGTGAGTGAACCGCGCGTCATCAGCATCTGTTTACCGATGTGCACCACTTCAATCAGCTTGGTCGGGTTGGAGTCGAGATCGACCATGTTCCCGGCTTCTTTCGCCGCCTGAGTCCCTGAATTCATCGCCACGGCGACATCGGCCTGCGCCAGCGCTGGCGCGTCGTTGGTGCCGTCGCCGGTCATTGCCACCAGGCGACCTTCGGCCTGATACTGACGGATTAGCGCCAGTTTCGCTTCTGGCGTGGCTTCAGCCAGGAAATCATCGACACCCGCTTCGGCGGCAATGGCAGCGGCGGTCAGGTGGTTATCACCGGTGATCATCACCGTCTTGATACCCATTTTGCGCAGTTGAGCGAAGCGCTCTTTAATGCCGCCTTTGACGATATCTTTCAGCGCAATGACACCGAGCACCGTTGCGCCTTCGACCACCACCAGCGGTGTGCCGCCCAGGCGAGCGACGCCTTCTACCAGCGTATCGACCTGCGGCGGGAAGTGACCGTTGTTGGCTTCCACGTGGCGGCGAATGGCATCCACGGAACCTTTGCGGATCATGCGGTCATGGATGTTAATCCCGCTCATGCGCGTTTGAGCGGTAAACGGGACAAACGTTGCCTGCAATTCCTGCACATCACGAGTGCGGATATTGAAGCGTTGTTTGGCGAGGATCACGATGCTGCGGCCTTCCGGCGTTTCATCGGCCAGTGACGCGAGCTGCGCGGCATCGGCTAAGGTTTTTTCATCGACACCGGGCGCAGGCAGGAATTCTGAAGCCTGACGGTTGCCGAGCGTGATGGTGCCGGTTTTATCCAGTAACAGCACGTCCACGTCACCAGCCGCTTCTACTGCACGTCCGCTGGTGGCTATCACGTTTGCGCCCAACATCCGGCTCATCCCGGCCACGCCGATGGCGGAAAGCAGGCCGCCGATGGTGGTTGGGATCAGACAGACCAGCAGCGCAACCAGAACCGTCACGCTAACGGCCACACCACCGTAAGCGGAGAATGGCCACAGCGTGGCGGTTGCCAGCAGGAACACGATGGTCAGGGCGACTAACAGGATTGTCAGGGCGATTTCATTGGGCGTTTTCCGACGTTGGGCACCTTCGACCATCGCAATCATGCGGTCGAGGAAGGTTTCGCCTGGATTCACGCTACAGCGAATCACCAGCCAGTCAGACAGAATGCGTGTCCCGCCGGTTACCGAGGCGAAATCGCCGCCGGATTCACGAATCACCGGAGCAGATTCGCCCGTAATGGCGCTTTCGTCAACGGAGGCACCGCCTTCAATCACTTCCCCATCGCAGGGAATGATGTCACCCGCTTCGACCAATACGATATCGCCCTGGCGCAGGTCGTCTGCCGGAACGTGGTCCATTTGCGCATCATGCTGTGGTGCGCGCAGTTTCCGGGCGAATGCGGTTTTTTGCACGCCTTTCAGGCTGTTGGCCTGCGCTTTACTGCGACCTTCCGCCAGTGCTTCAGCGAAGTTAGCGAACAGAACGGTAAACCACAGCCAAACGCTGATCGCAGCGGTAAAACCAGCATTCCCTGGCAGGTGACGAGTCGCCATGGCGACCGCCAGCAGAGTGGTCAGCACGCTGCCCAGCCAGACGATAAACATCACCGGATTATGCCACTGTACCGCAGGGCTCAGTTTTTTGACGGCATCCATCAGCGCCCGGCGAACCAAAGCGGGTTCGAACAGGGCCAGTTGTTTACGACTCATAAAACGTGTCTCCGGCAAACTTATAACGAAGAGAGATGTTCAGCCACCGGGCCTAAGGCCAGGGCAGGGATGAAGGTCAGGGCGCCCACCAGAATCACGGTGCCGATAAGCAGGCCGACAAAAAGTGGGCCGCAGGTTGGCAAGGTGCCAGGGCTTGCAGGCTGGATTTTCTTAGTGACCAGTGAGCCTGCAATCGCCATTACCGGAATAATCACGCCGAAGCGACCCACGAACATGCAGAAGCCGAGCAGACAGTTCCAGAACGGTGAGTTGGCGCTGAGGCCTGCAAAGGCGCTACCGTTGTTGTTGGCGGCGGAAGACACGGCATACAGCACTTCACTGAAGCCGTGAATGCCCGGGTTGAACATCCCCGCGCGACCGGCTTGCGTCATCATGGCCAACGCGGTGCCGAGCAAGACCAGAGCAGGCGTCACCAGAATCGCCAGCGCTGTCATTTTCATTTCGCGCACGTCGATTTTTTTGCCGAGATACTCCGGAGTGCGGCCAATCATCAGGCCCGCGATAAAGACCGCCAGCAGGACAAACAGCAGCATGCCGTACAGGCCGGAACCCACACCGCCGAACACCACTTCACCAATCTGCATCAGCCACATCGGCACCATCCCGCCGAGTGCGGTGAAGGAGTCATGCATCGCGTTGACGGCACCGCAAGATGCTGCGGTAGTGATAACCGCAAACAGACTGCTTTGCAGAATGCCGAAGCGGCTCTCTTTGCCTTCCATATTGGCGGCGCTGTCAGCACCCAATTGCAGGAAGTGCGGGTTGCCTTTGAGTTCAGCCCACATCACGACGACCACACAAATCACGAAAATGATCGTCATGGCCCACAGGATGGCATGCCCCTGACGCTTGTCGTTTACCGCCTCACCAAAGGCAAAGCAGAGCGCGGTCGGGATAAGGAAAATTGCCAGCATCTGGACGGCATTGGTTAAAGCCGTTGGGTTTTCAAACGGGTGGCTGGAGTTGGCGTTAAAGAAACCGCCGCCGTTGGTGCCCAGCATTTTAATGGCTTCCTGCGAAGCCACCGGTCCCATCGGCAAAACGCCTTTCACGCCTTCCAGCGAGGTGAAGTGCTGGTAAGGAAGAAAGTTTTGCAGCGTACCTTGCTGAATCATAAACAAAGCGATGATCAACGAGAGTGGCAGCAGGATCCACAGCGTCACGCGAATGATATCTTTCCAGGCGTTGCCGAGAGTATCCGTGCTGTGGCGTGAAAAACCACGAATCAAGGCGAACACCACCGCAATACCAGTGGCGGCAGAAAGGAAGTTTTGCACCGCCAGGCCGGTCATCTGGCTGAAATAACTCAGGGTGCTTTCGCCGCTATAGGCTTGCCAGTTGGTATTGCTGACAAAGCTGATGGCGGTATTCAGCGCCAGATCCCAGGAAAGCCCGGCGAAGTGTTGCGGATTCAAAGGCAACAGGCTCTGGAACATCAGCATCAGAAACAGCAGCACGACGCCTGCGATATTCAGCCAAAGAATGGCAAACAGATATTGCCGCCAGTTCATCTCCTGAGCAGAAATGCCCAGCACTCGCCATAACCCCTGCTCAAGGGTTGCCGTGCCAGGCAAAGAGGTATTGGCAATCAGCCGCGCCAGCACAGAACCGAGCGGACGGGCCAGAAGGAAAAGTACCAGCAAGAAACTGGCTATCAGTAAAAACGCCTGCGCTGCCATCAGAAGGCCTCCGCATTGATCAGGGCATAAACCAGATAACCCAATAACAGGAAAACCAGCACGATGCCGGTTAGCACGCCTGCACTCACAGTCCACCTCCAGGTGTTTAATGATCTGCCATAACGGTAGGATTTTCGGTGCAAATATTTCGCAAAAAACGTGACGGGGGGTGTAAAAAAAATATAAAAATGGCGAAAGGCCACTCATTAACTAATGGTTAGTTTTAATTTAACACTTTCGTAACTCAATTACGGCGTGAATGTAAAAAAGCATAAAATAACCAAAAATAAGTGGTCGGATGAGTAGTAAAGTTACACGCAAACAGGTACTCTTTTAGCCAGATAACATTTTTACCGGCGCGCGTTGCCGGCCATGAAAGGGGAGAGAAATAATGTACAAAGAGTTTCCTGCACATATCGTATTGATGCGCCGCACTTTCGCCGTCGTGGCGGGGGTCGTGGCCTTACCTGTGATGCTGTTCTGGAAAGATCGCGGGCGTTTTTACAGCTACCTGCACCGCGTGTGGTCAAAAACCAGCGACAAACCGGTGTGGATGGATCAAGCAGAAAAAGCGACCTGTGATTTTTACTGATTCGTAAGCAGGCATAAAAAAACCGCCAACGTTAAACGTGGCGGTTTTTTTATGCCCTCAGGATTCGCGGTCCGTTGGGGAAGACTTAAAGTTCCTGCCCAGGAGCGGTGATTTTGTGCCTCTTTTCGTGAATGGTCAAGGATACCAACCTTGATGAATTCTTAAAAATCGGCTGCATGGTATTCATGGAAATAAAAAGCTCTATCATGATGGCGGCCCTTTCCGCCATCTCGCACATGGGCATCGGTATCTGGAAAGGCTTTCTTATGACCGTAAAGTTCCTGTCCAGGAACTTGCATTCACCGGTTTATCACCGGTGGTAATACGGTGAAGCGGCCCTTTGCAAGGACCGCATGATGACACGCTGGTTCTGTATCGCGTTCATTGTTTCCGGCTCGCTGATGCTGGCGGCAGACAAGCAAACCGTGCTTGATTCTGTCTCCGCGTCACAACCGGGCAAGTAGCTCTCAGGCCGCCTTGTGCGGCCTTTTTCGTTCTCTTGCGTCTACACTTCTTGTATGTGCCTGAGAGGAATGGCTATGAAAGAGAAAATCCCGGTTGGCATCAGCGCCTGTTTGCTGGGTGAAAACGTTCGTTTTGACGGCGGCCACAAGCGCCTGACTTTTGCCGTTGAAGAGCTGAGTCCGTGGGTGGCGTTTGAGCCTGTTTGTCCGGAAATGGCCATCGGTCTTCCCGTCCCGCGTCCCGCATTACGGCTGGTAAAAGATGAGCAGGGTAGCCCGCATTTGCGCTTCAGCAATGGCAGCGAAGGTGATTTAACCGATGCCATGAACGAATTTACCCGCAATCGCATTGCTCGTTTTGAAAACCTGTGTGGCTACATCGTGTGCAAAAATTCGCCCAGTTGCGGGATGGAGCGGGTGCGTGTTTACGAAGCCGATGGCAAGAACAACCGCAAAGCGGGGCGAGGTATTTACACTAAGCTGCTGATGGACGCCTGGCCCTGGCTACCGGTGGAAGAGGATGGCCGGTTACAGGACCCCGTTCTGCGTGAGAACTTTGTGGAACGTATTTACGCGCTGCACGAACTGCATGCTTTAAGAGCGCGCGGTCTGACTCGCGGCGATTTAATGGCTTTTCATAGCCGCTATAAATTGCTGCTGTTAGCCCATTCTCAGCCGCTATACCGCGAACTGGGGCGATTTGTCGCCGCGATGGGTGAGTGGTCTTCACTGGAGGCGTATTTCATCGAGTATCGTCTGCGCCTTATGGCGCTGATGGCCCATCCCGCCACCCGCCGCAATCACACCAACGTATTGATGCACGTTCAGGGCTATTTCCGTAACCAGCTTAACAGCCGTCAGCGGCAAGAGCTGGCAAACCTGATCGACAGGTATCGCCAGGGTACGCAGCCGCTGCTTGCACCCGTGACGCTGTTAAAACACTATATGGCTGAATTTCCTGATGCTTATCTGGCCGGGCAGCGTTATTTTGACCCGTGGCCGGAGGCTTTACGTTTACGTTACGGACATTAACTGGAGAGTTATGCCCACTCATCTGATCTGGTTTCGCACGGATTTACGTCTGCATGACAACCTGGCACTCGCCGCCGCTTGCCGCGATAACAAGGCGAACGTTATCGCGCTGTTTATCTCCACGCCGCAACAATGGCATCAACATCACATGGCCCCGCGTCAGGCTGCGTTTATGCAGGCTCATTTGCGGGCGTTGCAAAGTGGCCTGGCTGAAAAGGGCATTCCCTTGTTGTTCCGCGAAGTCGCTGATTTTACGGCGACGGTCGATGAACTTGCCCGGTTCTGCGCTGAACAGGAGGTGACACACCTTTTTTATAACTATCAGTATGAAATCAACGAACGTCAGCGTGATGCACGGGTAGAAAAAACGCTGAAGGAAGTGGTCTGCCAGGGCTTCGACGACAGCGTGATGCTGCCGCCGGGTAGCGTGATGACCGGTAACCATCAAATGTACAAAGTCTTCACGCCGTTCAAAAATGCGTATCTGAAGCGATTAAAGGAAGGGCTTCCGGAGTGCGTTCGTGCTCCTGCCGTACGTGAGGGGAAGGAAGTCGCGGCAACGGACATCACGCTAAACTACCCGCAGCAAGCTTTTGATCCGGAATACTTCCCGGCGGATGAAAAAAATGCGCTCGCCAGATTGCGCCATTTTTGCCAGCAGCACGCGGCGGAATATGAGCAACAGCGGGATTTCCCGGCAATAGAGGGGACCAGTCGGCTTTCGGCCTGTTTGACGCTCGGTGTCCTTTCCCCCCGTCAGTGCCTGCATCGCTTGCTGGTGGAATGCCCTGATGCGCTGGAAGGTGGAGCAGGTGCGATATGGCTCAACGAGCTGATCTGGCGTGAATTCTATCGTCATTTGATGACCTTTCATCCTGAGTTGTGCCGTCACAAACCGTTTATTAGCTGGACGGACAACGTCAAATGGCAAAACGATCCTCAGACCTTAAAAGCCTGGCAGGAAGGCAAAACGGGGTATCCCATTGTCGATGCTGCCATGCGTCAGTTGAATGAAACGGGCTGGATGCATAACCGCTTGCGGATGATTGTCGCCAGTTTTTTGGTTAAAGATTTACTGATTGACTGGCGGGAAGGCGAACGCTATTTCATCGCGCAGCTGGTTGATGGCGATCTGGCGGCCAACAATGGCGGCTGGCAGTGGGCTGCCTCAACAGGCACCGATGCCGCGCCGTACTTCCGGATTTTCAATCCGACCACCCAGGGCGAAAAATTCGATAAAGAAGGTGAGTTTATCCGCCGCTGGTTGCCGGAGCTGAAAACAGTGCCGGGGAAAGCGATTCATTCACCGTGGGAGTGGGCGCAGAAAGAGGGAATTGAGCTGAAGTATCCGCGCCCGATTGTCGATCACAAACAGGCGCGGTTGAACACGCTGGCGGCCTATGAAGCCGCAAGAATTGCTTAAGATTCCAGTGCCAGGTGGCGGGCTCTGACTTTCATCGCATGGCCCAGCCAAATGACCAGCACCATGCCGACACAGGCCAAAGCTCCCCAGGTAATCTGGCTGAATACCTCGATGTAGGCGTTGATCGAATAGTTGATCGCGCCTGCTGCATCAAAAGAGCTTTGTGAGGTCTGATCGGCGATTACCCCGGCAACATAGTTGGCGATCGCACCGGAAAGCAGCATATAGATACCCGTCAGCACACCGTTGACTCCCGGAATGCTGATGCGGGTGATTTGTGCCATGGCAACCGGGTCGATAAACAGTTCGGCAAAGCCCATGACGGCCATGCCCAGCACCATCAGCGGCATAGAGGAATGGCCGTAAGTAGCAGACCAGCGAGCGCTCAGGGTCAGAATACAGAATCCGGCGCTCATCAGCCCCAGGCCGAGCGCATACTTGCCCCAAATACGTACCGCACGGTTACCTGTTACAGATTCTTTAACCACCCAGGCGAGGAAGACACCGCACATCATGACGGCAAAGCCGTTAACCGACTGGAACATCGCCGTTGGCACTTCGTAACCGAAGATATCGCGGTTAACGAAACGGTCGATATACAGGCTGATGGAGCTGCCGCCCTGCTGGGCAAAGGCCCAGAACAGCAGGCTGAAGAAGGTCAGCACCACAATCATGCCGAGCTCCTTACGCTGCTGTGGGTTCTCGGCTTTTTTGTAGATTTTGCCGAGCATCGCCAGACCAATAACGGTGGCGACAATCAGCGCATACAGCGCCCACTCTTTCCAGAACAGCACGGCGATAACCACCGGCGAGACCACCAGCAGCGCCAGCAACCAACCCCAGACAGGCAGGCCAGCTTTCTTACTGCGAAGCACCGGCTTGTTCACGCCAACGGTGTGGCTGAAATGGCGATTACCGCACAGGAAAATCACCAGACCTGCCAGCATGCCGACCGCCGCAAGCGCGAAGCCCATCGCCCAGCTGTACTCTTCCTGTACGTAGCCGCAGGCGATCGGAGCGATAATAGAGCCGACATTACCGGCAGCATAAAGCAGCGAGAAACCGCCATCGCGACGGGGATCGGTCGGTTCATACAGTTCACCCAGCAGGCAGCTGACGTTCGACTTAAACAAGCCGTAACCGCAAACAATAATTGCCAGTGATAGATAGAGGAACATCGGGGAGATTTCGCTGGCCCCGAGCACCAAATGCCCGACCGCCATCAAAAAGGCGCCAATCATCACCGCCATGCGGTTGCCGAGCACTTTGTCGGCCAGCCAGCCGCCGAGGATCGGCGTGACGTAGACCAGCGAGCAGTAAGCGCTGAACAAAGCGTAGGCGTGATTGTCGTTGTATTTCAGTTGATTGGTTAAATACAGAATCAGCAGGGCGCGCATGCCGTAAAAACTAAAGTATTCCCAAATTTGCAGTGCGACCACGTAGTAGATAGCGCGGGGTTGTGACGATGGTGTCTTCATGTTGCTCTCAGTCTTGCCAGAATTGCAGAAGATAATCATTCCGCATTATGCGTTTCTTTTATGCTATCCATGGATTTTAAGCATGAGTGCTTAATTTATATGCTGTCCTAATGCATAAATATACACGATTGTGCTGGGCGACGTTAAGCGGTTTTTGCTGGGAAAAATCGGGAAGGGCCAAAAGCGTTGTCGACCTGCTATCGACGCGCGGCCCTCTGGCGGCTATGTTATCCCTCAGTATTGAACGTATGTCTGGAGTGACGATGAAAAACAGCGAACTGGAACACCTGATTAACGAAAAACTCAACAGCGCAACCTTCAGCGATTACGGCCCGAATGGGCTGCAGGTTGAAGGGCGTGAAGAGATCCGCAAAATCGTCACCGGCGTGACGGCAAGTCAGGCGCTGCTGGATGAAGCAGTGCGTCTGGAGGCTGATGCTGTCATTGTTCATCATGGTTATTTCTGGAAAGGCGAGTCGCCGGTGATCCGTGGCATGAAGCGCAATCGCCTGAAAACGTTGCTGGCACACGACATCAACCTCTTTGGCTGGCACCTGCCGCTTGATGCGCACCCTGAGCTTGGCAACAACGCGCAACTCGCCGCGCTGCTGGGCATTAATATTCGCGGGGCAATCGAACCGTTAGTGCCGTGGGGGGAACTGTCTATGCCGGTTTCTGGCCTGGAACTGGCCTCATGGATTGAGGCGCGTCTGGGACGTAAACCGTTGTGGTGCGGTGACACCGGGCCAGAGAGAGTGACCCGTGTGGCGTGGTGTACTGGCGGCGGCCAGAGCTTTATCGACAGCGCGGCTCGTTTCGGCGTGGACGCCTTTATTACCGGTGAAGTATCCGAGCAAACTATTCACTCTGCCCGCGAGCAAGGTTTGCATTTTTATGCGGCAGGCCATCACGCGACGGAACGCGGGGGAACTCGTGCTCTCAGCGAATGGCTGACGGAAACGACCGACCTGGATGTGACCTTTATTGATCTCCCCAACCCAGCCTGATGAGAGAGGGTTAAAGTGCAGCGAGCGCGTTGTTATCTGTTAGGTGAAACGGCAGTCGTTCTGGAACTTGAACCGCCTGTGACGCTGGAAAGTCAAAAGCGTATCTGGCAACTGACTCAGCGTCTGCCAGACTACCCGGAAGTGGTGGAAGCCATTCCCGGGATGAACAACATTACCGTCATTCTGCGTAACCCGCAGGCGCTGGCGCTGGATGCCATCGAACGTTTGCAGCGCTGGTGGGAAGAGAGTGAAGTGCTGGAGCCAGACTCCCGTCGCGTCGATATTCCCGTGATTTATGGCGGACAACACGGCCCCGATTTACCGCTGGTGGCGGAACATAGCGGGCTTTCACCAAAGCAGGTTGTGGAGCTTCATGCTTCTGTGGATTACGTGGTCTGGTTCCTCGGTTTCCAGCCTGGTTTCGCTTATCTCGGTGGACTCTCTGCGAAGCTTGCGATGCCGCGCCGCGCTGAACCACGCGTGCAGGTTCCAGCGGGCAGCGTGGGGATTGGCGGTGAGCTGACCGGTATTTATCCGCTGACTACGCCTGGTGGCTGGCAGTTAATTGGCCATACCACGCTTGCCTTATTTGATGCCAGCCAGACTGAGCCTGTTCTGTTACGGCCCGGCGATACCGTGCGCTTCGTGCCGCAAAAGGAGGGCGTATGCTGAAAATACTTCGTGCTGGGTTGTATACCTCTGTGCAGGATGGCGGTCGCAACGGGTTTCGTCAGTCTGGCGTGAGCCGCTGTGGTGCTCTTGATAAACCTGCGCTCGTCACTGCGAATTTGCTGGTGGGGAATGAGCCGGAAGCGGCGGCACTGGAAATCACGCTGGGGCAACTGACGGTTCAGTTCGAACAAGATGGTTGGTTTGCGCTTACGGGTGCAGGTTGCGAAGCCATGCTTGATGGCGAAGCTGTTTGGGCGGGTTGGCGGCTTCCTGTTTCGGCAGGCCAGACGCTGGTGCTTAAACGCCCTTTACACGGCATTCGTAGCTATCTCGCGGTGGCTGGTGGCATTGATGTGCCTGAGATTTTGGGGTCACGAAGCACTGATTTGAAAGTGGGCATTGGCGGTCTGGAAGGGCGGCGGTTGCAGGATGGCGATACGCTCAAACTGCTGCCAGCAACAAGAACCTTCACTGGCCCGCAAGGGGTCAAACAGCTGCTGCGCGGGAATCGCATCCGTGCGCTGCCGGGGCCGGAGTATCATGAGTTTGATACCGCCTCGCAGGAAAACTTCTGGCGTGCGCCGTGGAAACTCAGCCCGCAAAGTAACCGCATGGGCTATCGCCTGCAAGGACAACCGTTGGTGCGTACCACCGATCGCGAACTGCTGTCGCACGGCCTGATACCCGGCGTGGTGCAGGTGCCGCATAACGGTCAGCCTATCGTGCTGATGAATGATGCGCAGACCACCGGAGGCTATCCGCGAATTGCCTGCATTATCGAAGCCGATATGTACCAACTGGCGCAAATTCCGTTGGGGCAGCCGATTCACTTTGTGCCTTGCACCCTGGAAGAGGCGCTGAAGGCACGCGAAGATCAGCGTCGCTATCTGCAACAGCTTGCCTGGCGGTTGAACAGAGAAAGTTAAGGACAGAATTATGCCGGAAGGACCGGAGATTCGCCGCGCGGCGGATGCCCTCGAAGCGGCAGTCAAAGGCAAACCCCTGACCCAGGCCTGGTTTGCTTTTGATTCGCTGAAAGCGTTTGAGCCCACGCTGGTGGGCCAGACGGTGACTCACATTGAAACCCGTGGCAAAGCGTTACTCACGCATTTTTCCGGTGGCTTAACGCTGTACAGCCACAACCAGCTTTATGGCGTCTGGCGGGTGGTGGAAGCCGACGAGCAGCCGGAAAGCAAACGCGTGCTGCGCGTGAAGTTACAAACCGCAGATAAAGCCATTCTGCTCTACAGTGCGTCTGATATTGACATGCTGACGCCGGAGCAACTCACCACCCATCCTTTCTTGCAGCGAGTTGGGCCTGATGTGCTTGATGAGCGTTTCACTTCGGAAGCGGTGAGGGCGCGATTGTTGTCCAGACCGTTTCGCCATCGCCAGTTTTCAGGGCTGTTTCTCGACCAGGCTTTTCTGGCGGGGCCTGGCAATTACCTGCGGGTCGAAATCCTGTGGGAGTGTGGGCTGGCGGCAACGCACAAAGCCAGCGAGCTGACTGACACACAGCTTGATGCGCTGTCAGATGCGTTGTTGGCTATTCCCAGACTTTCGTACGCCACTCGCGGCAAAGTGGATGACAACAAGCATCATGGCGCGTTATTCCGCTTTAAGGTGTTTCACCGTGATGGCGAGAAGTGCGAGCGGTGCGGAGGAGTAATCGAGCGAACGATGATGTCCTCACGGCCCTTTTACTGGTGTCCTGGGTGTCAGCATTAAAGCTGACCCCTTCCACTCAGGAAAGGGTCAGCGATACTCAGGTTGCGCTCATCTCGGCACTAATCTGCTCCAGTGATTTATCTTTGGTTTCAGGCACAAAAAAGACGTTAAGCAGGAACCACAGCAGGCAGAAAAAACCGTATAAGAAGAACGGGAAACTGCCGTTAAATAAGGTAGTAAGCGTCTGATTGTTGGTCAACATTGGGAAGGTTTGCGACACGATAAAGCTGCCGGTCCAGATTAAAAACGTGGCCCATGACATCAGTCTTGCTCGCAGTATATTGGGTGCAAGCTCTGGAATAATTATCCACAGAATCGGCCCGACGGTGCCGCCAAAGAACAGAATGTAGATAATCATGATCGCCAGCATAAACAGGCTGGTCACGCCCATCCAGATCAAAATCCCGAGCAGCGTAATTGACGCAAAGCAGACGAAAGAGCCCACGATCAGCAGACGGCGGCGGCCATATTTCTCGATGCGTAAAACAGCCCAGACCGCTGCCGCAAAGAACGCGATGCCGATAACAATCTGCTGATAATAGGCGGTTTGCTCATTGGCGATCCCAATGTTTTCAAACAGGATATTACCGTAATAGAGCACGGCGTTGATGCCGCAGAGGTTTGCCAGCAGCGCCATCGCAAGGATCGTCAGCGACACCCGTCGGTACTTCGAAGACAGAATGGCTTCGCTTTTTGCCGAGGGATGGTGCTGTTGAAACGATGCCTGAATTTCAGCCATGGCTTTCTGCGTGTCGTAGCCTTTGCCATTGACGTAGTGAAGCACTTCACTCGCTTCGGCAGTACGATTCTTGCTAATCAGCCAGCGCGGCGATTCCGGCAGATAGCAGGCGAGGATCATAAAGAAAAAGCCTGGAATCGACATGGCGCCTAACATGTAGCGCCAGGAGTATTGCGTGGCCCATTCGGCATCGCTTGCCCAACTGGCGACCAGCGCGTTGACCAGATAGACCGACAAAATGCCGAAGGCAATCATCATCTGGTAAAAGCCCAGCGTTTTTCCACGAACGTCCTGTGCTGATATTTCGCCAATATATACCGGGGCGGTTGCCGAGCCTAAGCCCACGCCAATGCCGCCAATTATCCTGAAAATAATAAACAGCGTGAAATTGTACGGGAAGGCGGTAAAAATACCGGCCAGAAACACCAGAATACCTGTCAACATCAGGGCTTTTTTACGACCCAGATGATTGGTAATAAACTGCCCACTAAAGGCACCAATCATAAACCCCAGGACGACAGAGGAAACGGCCCAGCCGGTACCGATATCGTCAAGGGAAAAGTATTTCGCCAGATGGGAGATTGCGCCTGCAATAACGGCAGAGTCAAACCCGTATAATAAACCCGCCAGCGAAGCGATCAGCGACAACCTGTAACTCATTCGATGTGTATTTGTCATTTTTTACACCAGTCATTGAGCTTTGTTGATTCCGGGAACAGCGTTGTTTTTGATTTTATTAGAACGCTCGACGTATTCAGGAATGATCTTCATCGACTCGTCAAACCAGGCATCGGGATCGGTGCTGGCGACCAGAGCAAAATTTCCCCACGGTATTAAGGAGCCTGAACGTATCACCACTTTTGCCCGGCCGTAGACTTTCGCTACCAGTTCGCTGTGGGGGATAAGCGTGAAGTCTGCACCTGAGCCGGTAAAAATATCGGTGACGTTGCTGAACAGATTGGGATTGCTGTCTGGTACCTCGGCGGCAAAAATAACGTTTTCGATAAAAATTTCGTGGCGTAACACGCGCAGTATTTCCAGCAGATCGACGCTCCCGGCACAAAACGCCAGATCGATTCTGTTGGCTTCTGCCGGAATAGGTGCTCCGGCATCCGTCACTAAAATAATATCACCGTGGCCCAGGCTGGCTAAGGCGCTGGCGATTTGCGGATGCAATATTTTTCCAGGTCTCATCATGTACTCCGGATAATCGTAGTGAAAGATAACGGTGGTTTTATTTACATTGCCACTGTTCTTTATTTTCCATGTAATTCAAGTTCAATTTCTTCGAGCGTTTTTCCTTTCGTTTCCGGCACCATGGTCAGCACAAATATTAAAGCGACCACTGAGGTTCCGGCGAAAATAAAAAAGGTGTTGGCGGCGCTGATGTTTTCGACCAGCACAGGGAAAAAGCGGGAAACAAAGAAATTTCCGCCCCACAGCGCAAAGGTGGCGATGGAGACAGCCAGACCACGGACGTGGATGGGGAAAATCTCCGAGATAATAACGTAAGCCACCGTGCCGTAAGAGACCGCGAAGATGGCGACGTAAGCCAGGATGCAGATCAGCAAAGCTGTAGTGTGTGCTTCGCTGGCCCGGAACAGCATACCCGTACAGGCAAGTGCGATTGCCATGCCCACTGATCCAAAAATCAGCAGCGAACGGCGGCCCACTTTATCGATTATCCACATGGAGACCAGCGTGGCGATGACCAGCGTCAGGCCTATCAATACGGTAAAAGACATCGCGCCGCTGACGTCCACGCCCGCCGTTTTAAAGATTTCCGGCGCGTAGTAGAAAATGGCGTTGATGCCGGTTATCTGCTGGAACAGGGCGACGCAAAAGCCAATCACCAGCGCCTTGCGTAACCGAGGGTTCAGAAGTTCGCTGAGTCGCGACGGACGCTCGTTTTTCAGCGCCAGTTTAATGGCCTGCAACTGCTCGCTGGCGCTGGCTTCATCGGGGTTTATCTGACGCAGCACCTTCAGCCCCTGATCGCCACGTCCTTTGCGCACCAGCCAGCGTGGGCTTTCCGGTATCCGTGCCAGCAGTAATAAGAAGACTATCGCCGGAGCGATACCCGTCGCGAAAATGATCCGCCAGCCGTGCTCAACGTTCCATGCCTCACTGGCGCTGCTGGCGATAATGGCCGCTATCGAAAAAATGGCCAGGTTGCCGATGCAGTTGAAAAGCTGGTTCAGTGACACAAGGCGTCCGCGCAAATGGGCGGGTGACACTTCAGCGATATAAAGTGGTGCGATGGTGGTTTCTACACCAATGCCAACCCCTACCAGAATACGAAACCATACGAGTATCTCTGCGGAGGTCGCCAGCGTTTCACCGAGCACGCCAAAGATAAAAATCAGCGCGGTTAGCAGCAGCACTTTTTTGCGCCCAATGGCATCCGAGAGCGGCCCCGCCAGCGCCACGCCGATAATACAGCCGACGATGAGCGACGAGGTCACCCAGCCAATGCCGTCGGCATCCAGGGCAAATTTGCTCTGCAAAAAGCCCACCGAGCCGGAAATACTGCCGTTATCGAAACCAAACAGAAAGCCGCCGACGGCGGTGACCAGGGATATCAACACCACGTTACGCATCCAGACATTTTTGGCAGAGATATGTGCATGTGTGGTCATAGAACTCTCCGTTAACGATCGGTTGAACGCGAAACCGTGCAGTGTTGCTGTAAAGCAACAAGATCGGCATCAGCTGGCAGCCCGGCGGTGGGGCTGCTGGCGTTTGCGGCCCCACAGGCTGCCGCGAGGGTTAAATGCGCTTCCCATCCGGCGTGTGGACGGGCCAAAAGGCTGGTTATCAGCCCGGCGCAATAAGCATCGCCAGATCCCACTGAGCTGACGGTGTTCACGACGGGCGGTGTGATGGTGAAGACGCCATCCGGCGTGTGGGCGACCACAGGATTGGGACCATCGGTGATGATCACGCAGTGCACACCCTGTTTGCACCAGGCGGCGGGGAGATTCTGTTCGATGCCATTACTTGCCTGGCGGAGTTCATCACGGTTGATTTTGATGATGTCCGGCCGGGCGGAAATGGCCTGACTTAACGCTGGACCTTGCGCATCCAACAGGGTCAGTACACCGTGTTCACGCGCGGTGCTGATCCAGTGGGCATACTCATCAGAAGCCAGATTCCTTGCCAGTGACCCCGTGCAGATCAGGGCGCTGGAATCTGGCAAGGCTTCATTAAGTAAATTATGCAACTGCTGGTGTTCGTCGGGTTGGATAACCGGCCCGGCTGCGTTGTAGACGCTGGCTCTTTCAGGCGCTTTTTCCTCGGTGATGACTTCACAGATACGGGTATTGCCAGCTATGTTGCACCAGCGTCCGGGCAGATTTTCCTGTGCCAGCAATTCCTGGCACAGGCGTCCGGTGGCACCGCCGAGAAAGCCTATCAGTAAAGGCGAGGGAGTATTTTCAAGCAGGGGCTGCAGTTGACGCAGAACCCTTGCCACGTTGACGCCTTTGCCTCCCGCCAGCGTCGAATCCTCCAGTAGACGGTGAACATCACCAGGTTGCTGCTCCTCGACCCGCAACAAACGCTCAATGGCGGTATTGATTGAAGCAATAAGTACTTTCACAGGCGTTTCTCCTGATCGGTCATAATCAGCCAGCTTTCACGGGCGATCATCGCCGCCCCCATGGCAACGGGTTCGGTAAGTTCACTGACGAACAGTGGCATTTGCCAGCGCCGCCGCCGGTGTTCCTGCATTTCCGGACGCAGGAACAGTGATCCCATCAGTACTGCATCCTGCGGGCGAACAGCGCCAATTTCCCCCATTTGTTGCAGTAAACGGAAAGTGCGATCGGCGATCTGGTTTAGCGTTGCCCGTACAATCTGCTTTGGCTGGATGCCAGCATTCAGATGCAGAAGTGAGAAGAGACTGGATGCGCCATCGTCGTTGATGGTGACTTCTACATCCGGGTCAGGCTCTTCATGAAGAAGTTCAAGGAACAACCGGTCGTAATTACCCTGATAAAACAGCTCCGCCAGCGTCTGAATAATTTTCCCTGAAGGCGTGGCGCAACCCATTACAAACTCACCTGCCTGCCAGGTCCTTTCGATGTCGACCCCCAGTTGCCAGGCAAAATGGCTGTCCGGATAGTGGGGCGTCAGCACCATCAGGTATTCCGAGGTGCCGATGGAATCGAAAACGTGGGTGGGCTGACGGCTCTGAACCGCCCACGCGCCGACGATTTGATCGTGACCGCCGACAAAGACGCTGGCTCCGGGCAGCAGAGGCACGCCCGGTAGCGCCTGCGAAAGGATCTCCCCGCAGCGCTCACCCGTGTCCGCAGGGGAGGCGAAAAGCTCTGGCGATAATTTAAGTCTGGCAAGCGTGGGTTCATGCAGGGTCAGGGTTTGCAAATTAACACATTGTGAATGGGTAATTTGCGAAGAGCAGGCACGCCACTCCCCAGTGAGTTGCCACATGACGTAGCTGCCGAAATCCACCCATTTGTCCGTTTGCTGCCAGATATCAGGATGATGTTTTCGTAGCCAGCTAATTCTTTCCGGGCTCTGATTGGGGCGCGAACGCATACCCGAAATGGCGTAATGCTCTTCACTGTCCAGCCACTGTTGGGTATCTGCCTCCAGAGCAGCCTGCGGATAATTTTCCCACCACGCGAGCGAGGGATAGATGACGTCACCGCGACGGTTTACCGCCACCGACTCTTCCTGACCAAAGGTGCCGAGGGAGACCGCGGCCAGCGAGCCGCACTGCTTCGCTTCGTGGCGCGAATATTCCACGATAAGCGAAGAGAGCATTTCCCAGATGCTCCGGGCATCGTGGAAGGTCAGCCCGTTGCGTTCCAGGACGGGCGTGCGGCACTTTTTCACCGGCAGCAGCGTGCCGGATTCGTCGATACCGATAATCTTCAGATGCGTGGTGCCGATATCTATCCCAAGAAACCACATAGTGATCCCCTTGTGTTGTCAATTTAGCCCCAGTTTCCCCGGGTTCAGAATGCCATTCGGATCGAGCGCGTGCTTAAGGCGACGCAGCAACACGTGCGACGAGCCAAGAGACTCCCGCGCATACGGGGAACGCACCAGCCCGCCGCCGTGGTGATGCGACAGCTCGGCGTTATGCTCCAGACAGACTCGCATGGCTTCGCGCCAGATAGCGCGCAATTTATTGACGGCCTCCGGATCGCTCGCTTCCTGACCGAGCAGGATCATGTACATCGATGTTCCTTGCGGATAGACGTGGGAAAAATGCGAAAGCACTTCGCCTGCCAGCGGCGTCAGCGCTTTGTTCAGCGCATGGTAGAGACGGCCAATGCCGTCCCAGGTGTGGGCCACTTCAATGGTTTCGGCGAAACCGCCTGTGGTGTCCAGCAGATTTTCCACGGTCGAGAAATCAAAGCGACGATCCATCCATTTCAGTACGCCCTCAGGGCCCAGCGATTTGCCATCATGGCGTTGAATGATAGCCATGAACGCCGCCATTTCTGCACGAGCAATGGCATCGACTCCCTGTGTGCCAAGGAACATCACTGGCTTGTCCTGATCCGGGTTTTGCATGGCATGACGGGCTTCGGCGGTGTCATATAAGCGCAGCAGGAAGGGGCGTAATCCGCTCATTGCCTGCTCCCGCATAATCTGCAAACCGGCCTCGACCGAGGGGAGTTCCAGCGTGTCATAAAGGCGGGTTTGTGGGAGAGGGAATATCTTGAGCTGGACTGAGGTCACCACACCGAGCGTACCTTCCGCACCAATAAACAGCTGACGAAGGTCCGGGCCCATCGCCGCGCGTGGCGAGGCTTTCAGGCGTATCCGCTCTCCGGTAGCGAGGATTACCGTGTAGGCCGTAATCAGATCCTCAATTCCCCCGTAGTAAGAGGAAAACTGACCTGTTGCGAGCGTGGACAGCCACCCGCCCACACTTGACTGATAGAGCGACTGAGGTGAGTGGCCTAAGGTCCATCCCATTGCCTGTAGTTCATCTTCCAGCTTGCCGCCGTTGTAGCCCGCAGAGATTTCCACCGTCAGGTTCGTGGTGTTGATATCGCGATACTGCGTCATCTCCGTGAGATCGAGCACAATCCCTCCGCGTGTAGGCAACGGCTGCCCGGTGACGGATGAGGCGAGGGCACGTGGCGTTACCGGGATATCTTTTTCTGTGGCGAGTGCCAGCACCGCCTGGATCTGCTGCTCATCGGTGACTTTCACCACAACATCCGCCTGATAATCGTGGCACCCTAGTCGTCTGAGTTTGGTCGAGAGCGGCCAGGTATCATGACTGGAGGCCTGAAGGGTGTCGGGATCGTTCAGCACCTGCCGTTCCGGCAACAGATGTTTCAGGGCGGAAATCAGCGTGGAAATGTCAGACATACATGCTCCTGCAGTAACGGGTAAAGAGAGCTGCCGGGCGATTGCATGAGATGAAAACGCGCTGGCAGATTTCATTGACATCGTGGTGATGGTTAATATACGATCAATTTGCAGAAAGCTGCAAATTGCATTTTTCTTTTTCCTCAAATTTGTGAAGGAGAGCAAGATGGATCCCCGTACCGGAAAAGCCGTTCGTTTAGGTCGTCTTCTTCGCCCGGAGAATGGGCGCGCGGTGGTGGTAGCTGCCTCGCATGGCGTCATGGCCGGCCCGCCGTCAGGGCTGAAAACCCGCAATGAAATTGAAACTGTCTTCGGTCATCTACGTGGCGCGGATGGCGTCATGGTGTCGCCGGGGATGATCCCGCTGGTGGAGAAAACTTTTATCGGGCGCGACCGACCGGGGTTTGTCTTGCATCTCGACTGGAAAAACCATGCCCGTTCACTCTATACGCCAGGAAAAGACGGGCGAGGTGAGGGGGTGCTGGCACAGCTGGCTGATATCAGCGATGTGGCGGCCTGCGGTATTGATGCGGTGATGACCTATATGTATCTCGGGCAAAAAGAGACAGCGTTGGAGCAGGAAGAGATAGTGCGCAACGCGCGCATTGTTCGCGACTGCGAGCGTCATGGGATCGCGGTCATCATCGAACCCCGTTCTGCACTGGAGGGGATCGACCCGGATGCGTTGAGTGCGAAAATCATGAGCATGTACTGCCGTATCGCCGCCGACATTGGGGCGGATCTGGTGAAGGCGCTGTGGCCCGGTTCAGTGGAGGATTTTGCTGCTGTAACAAGCACCTGCTATACTCCGGTGCTCCTTGCGGGCGGTGCTGGCGGCGAGGATCCTCGCTCAACATTACAACTCGCGGCACAGGCGATTGAGGCTGGCGCGAAAGGGGTGATGTTTGGCCGACGCATCTTCCGGGCGCAGCAACCTGCCGGTGTCCTCCGGGCGCTGAACGCAGTGGTCCACGAGAATCAGAGCGTCGAGCAGGCATTGCGATTGCTCGATCAGGAGAGTCGACAAAGAGAATGACAGTGATAGTGCACAATGCGAAACAGTTTTCACCGGTCGCGTTTATCGCACGAACGGTGCTTTCGCTCGGCCTGTCTGGCCGGTTACCCACCACTTCCTGGTTTCAGGAGGTGCTGAACATTGGTTCCGGCACGGTGCAAAAAGCGCTGCTGGAGCTGAAAAAAAATGGTGCCGTCACCCTCGTTTCACGCGGTCATCAGGGCACTTTTGTTGTTGCCTGGGATTTCTCTTCGCTCTGGGATGCGGCTCGTCTTCCCCCACTTCAGATGTTATTGCCTCCGCGCGGCTCGCAGGAGGCAACGCAGGTTGCCTCCGCCTTCGTCCTTCAGGCGGATGAATGGGGTGCGGTCACTACAATCGGCTATCTCCGTGGCGCACGTACTCGTCTGGCTGCTTTAGAAGCAGGGGAGGTGGACATTGTGCTTCTCTCCTCCGGTTCGGCTCAGATGCTGCTGGAGGACGCCGCTGAACGGGGCTATGAGCTGTTCGATGTGGGGTATGGCAGCTACTACAAGCCAGACAGTCTGGTGGTGGTAGAAAAAGCCCAGCCCTCTTCTTCAAAGCGTGTGAGGGTCGGCATTGATTTTCACTCAAGCGACCATCAGCGTCTGACGCGTGCACAATTCCCGGAAGATCGGCATGAGTACGTGGAAGTCGACTTTACTTTGCTTCCGCGAGCGGTGTTTCAGGGCGAGATTGACACTGGCGTCTGGCATCAGGAAGAGTCGCTTATTCCCCTTGAACAGGTGGGGCTCAGGATTGGGCCATTAACTCAACCAGCCGCTCAGTTGCTGGCAAAAGAAATTTCCAGCGCGGTGCTGGTGGTGCGTGCGTCAACCCCTGTCGCCAGGCTGTTGCATCAGCTCAATATGCCTCAACTGCAGGCACAATCTGCACACATTCAGGACTCGCTCAGACTCGCTTTTCGCCTTCCCTGAAGCGTAAAAAAACCGGGTGAAGGCGATGCCAGACCCGGCTTACGTCGGCCCGGCAAGCATAGCGCCGTCGGGCATTTTTAGGCTTAGTGTTTCTTCACATCTGAACTGAAATCACGACGGTCGTAGCCAGTGTAAAGCTGACGCGGACGGGCAATTTTCATGCCTTCGTTGTGCATTTCGCTCCAGTGTGCAATCCAGCCCACGGTACGCGCCATCGCGAAGATCACGGTAAACATGGAAGACGGAATGCCCATCGCTTTCAGGATGATGCCGGAGTAGAAGTCGACGTTCGGGTAGAGTTTCTTCTCAATGAAGTACGGGTCGTTCAGCGCGATGTGTTCCAGCTCCATCGCAACCTGCAGCAGGTCGTCTTTGGTGCCCAGCTCTTTCAGCACTTCGTGGCAGGTTTCGCGCATCACAGTGGCGCGCGGATCGTAGTTTTTGTACACGCGGTGACCGAAGCCCATCAGACGGAACGAATCGTTCTTGTCTTTCGCACGACGGACGAATTCCGGAATGTGTTCCACGGTGCTGATTTCTTCCAGCATCTTCAGTGCGGCTTCGTTCGCGCCACCGTGTGCGGGTCCCCACAGGGAAGCGATACCGGCAGCGATGCAGGCGAACGGGTTCGCACCAGAAGAGCCTGCGGTACGTACGGTGGAGGTTGACGCGTTTTGCTCGTGATCCGCATGCAGGATCAGAATACGGTCCATCGCACGTTCCAGCACCGGATTCACCACGTATTCTTCACACGGCGTGGAGAACATCATGTTGAGGAAGTTGCCCGCATAGGAGAGGTCGTTACGTGGATACACGAACGGCTGACCGATGGAGTATTTGTAGCTCATCGCCGCCATGGTTGGCATTTTGGAGAGCAGACGGAACGCGGCAATTTCACGGTGACGCGGGTTGTTCACGTCCATGGCATCGTGATAGAACGCCGCCAGGGCGCCGGTCACGCCGCACATCACGGCCATCGGGTGCGAGTCACGACGGAAGCCGTGGAACAGGCGGGTGATTTGCTCGTGGATCATCGTGTGACGAGTCACGATGGTTTTGAATTCTTCGTACTGTGCCTGAGTCGGTTTTTCGCCGTTCAGCAGGATGTAGCACACTTCGAGGTAGTTGGATTCCGTCGCGAGCTGATCGATAGGGAAACCGCGATGCAGCAGGATACCTTCGTCACCGTCGATGAACGTGATTTTCGATTCGCAGGAAGCGGTGGAGGTAAAACCGGGGTCAAAAGTGAACATCCCTTTTGATCCGAGGGTACGGATGTCAATAACGTCTTCGCCGAGCGTGCCTTTTAGCACGTCCAGTTCGATAGCAGCATCACCGTTGAGAGTGAGCTTTGCCTTAGTATCAGCCATTTACGGTCTCCTTAGCGCCTTATTTGCATAAGACTGCCGGATGCCGGATTCGCTTCCAGGGTGCAGTTCGACGTTACCAGTTTGTTATTTGGCTCACAGCTCAGCTCACGAGGGAAACCAGGGTACAGAGCAAAGGGCGCCTGGGGGCATACGTTCATTACACCATGAAAATACAGCAAATCAGGGTCTTAGCAGTCCGTTTATTCAAACCTGTCTATCACTATTCACTGTCAGATTACATCGGTCAATACTTTCTCACTGTTACATAACTTATTCTCAGGTGAAAGCATGACCCCATAACTTTTACGCATTATATGCCTTTTCAGGTGATGGTTGTAACAATAATGTTTAATATTTGTCAAATCAGGTGAGTAAAAATTAAAACAATGTTGTTATCGTGACACCGATCACTGTTCCGCATAAAACCCGACAAACTATATGTAGGTTAATTGTAATGATTTTGTGAACGGCCTATACTGCCGCCAGGTCTCCGGAAACCCCCTGCAATCCCGAGCCACCCAGCGTTGTAATGTGTCGTTTTAGCTCTTGAGAGGGAGTTTTTACATGACGCGCAGTTATAGAAAAGGACGCTGTCTGACCCGCACGCAGACCGGAGGAAGGAAACAATAAGAACAGCATGTGGGCGTTATTCATGATAAAAAATGTGAAAAAACAAAGACCTGTCAATCTGGATCTGAAAACGATCCGATTCCCCGTAACGGCGATAGCGTCCATCCTCCACCGCGTTTCAGGCGTGATGACTTTTGTGGCGGTTGGCATTCTGTTGTGGTTATTGGGTACCAGTCTCTCCTCTCCAGAAGGTTTTCAGGTTGCAAGCTCCATCATGAGCGGCTTCTTCGTCAAATTCATCCTGTGGGGCATCCTGACTGCGCTGGCGTATCACGCCGTGCTGGGTATTCGCCATTTGATGATGGATTTTGGCTATCTGGAAGAGACATTCGAAGCAGGTAAAAAATCTGCGAATATTTCCTTTGTTATTACTGTCGTGCTTTCACTTCTCGCAGGAGTCCTCGTATGGTAAGCAACGCCTCAGCACTAGGACGCAACGGCGTACATGACTTCATCCTCGTGCGTGCCACCGCGATCGTCCTGACTCTGTACATTATCTACATGGTCGGTTTCTTCGCGACCCACGGTACCCTCACTTGGGAAGTCTGGACGGGTTTCTTCTCTTCCGCTTTCACCAAAGTCTTCACCCTGCTGGCTTTATTCTCCCTCTTGATTCATGCCTGGATCGGCATGTGGCAGGTGTTGACCGACTACGTTAAACCGCTGGCAATTCGTTTGCCGCTGCAACTGGCTATCGTCGTTGCACTGGTGGTTTACGTCATTTATGGATTTGTTGTGGTGTGGGGTGTGTAATGAAACTGCCAGTCAGAGAATTTGATGCTGTTGTTATAGGCGCAGGTGGCGCAGGTATGCGTGCCGCCCTGCAAATCTCCCAGAGCGGCAAAACCTGTGCGCTGCTCTCGAAAGTCTTCCCGACCCGTTCCCATACCGTTTCTGCGCAGGGTGGCATCACCGTGGCGCTCGGTAATACCCATGAAGATAACTGGGAATGGCACATGTATGACACCGTAAAAGGGTCAGACTACATCGGTGACCAGGACGCTATTGAGTATATGTGCAAGACCGGCCCGGAAGCGATTCTGGAGCTGGATCACATGGGCTTGCCTTTCTCGCGTCTCGACAATGGCACTATTTATCAACGTCCGTTTGGTGGCCAGTCGAAAAACTTCGGCGGCGAGCAGGCGGCACGCACTGCGGCGGCGGCTGACCGTACCGGTCACGCACTGCTGCACACTCTGTATCAGCAGAACCTGAAAAACCACACCACGATTTTCTCCGAGTGGTATGCACTGGATCTGGTTAAAAATCAGGATGGCGCAGTGGTCGGTTGTACCGCGCTGTGCATCGAAACCGGTGAAGTCGTTTACTTCAAAGCGAACGCCACCGTGCTGGCGACCGGCGGTGCAGGCCGTATTTATCAGTCCACCACTAACGCTCACATCAACACCGGTGACGGCGTGGGCATGGCTATCCGTGCTGGCGTGCCAGTGCAGGATATGGAAATGTGGCAGTTTCACCCGACAGGTATCGCGGGCGCAGGCGTTCTGGTAACAGAAGGCTGCCGCGGTGAAGGTGGTTACCTGCTGAACAAACACGGCGAGCGCTTCATGGAGCGTTATGCGCCAAACGCAAAAGACCTGGCGGGTCGCGACGTGGTGGCGCGTTCCATCATGATTGAAATCCGTGAAGGTCGTGGCTGCGATGGCCCATGGGGTCCGCACGCCAAGCTGAAACTCGACCATCTGGGTAAAGATGTTCTCGAATCCCGTCTGCCGGGCATCCTCGAACTCTCCCGTACCTTCGCTCACGTTGACCCAGTGAAAGAACCGATTCCGGTTATCCCAACCTGCCACTACATGATGGGCGGTATTCCGACCAAAGTGACCGGTCAGGCGCTGACGGTGAACGAGCAGGGCGAAGACGTGGTGATTCCTGGTCTGTTCGCGGTGGGCGAAATCGCCTGCGTATCCGTACACGGTGCGAACCGTCTGGGCGGTAACTCTCTGCTTGACCTGGTGGTGTTTGGTCGCGCGGTAGGTCTGCATCTGCAAGAGTCTATTGCTGAGCAGGGCGTGCTGCGTGATGCAACCGAAGAAGAAATTGATGCTTCTCTGGAACGCCTGAACCGTTGGAACGGCAACCGTAACGGTGAAGATCCGGTGGAAATTCGCAAAGCACTGCAAGAATGTATGCAGCACAATTTCTCAGTATTCCGCGAAGGTGACGCCATGGCGAAAGGGCTTGAGCAGCTGAAAGCGATCCGCGAGCGCCTGAAAAATGCGCGTCTGGACGATACCTCCAGCGAATTCAACACCCAGCGCGTTGAGTGTCTGGAGCTGGATAACCTGATGGAAACCGCTTATGCCACCGCGGTATCGGCAAACTTCCGTACCGAAAGCCGTGGCGCGCACAGCCGCTTCGACTTCCCGGAAAGGGACGATGAAAACTGGCTCTGCCACTCCCTGTACCTGCCGCAATCGGAATCCATGACGCGTCGTGAAGTGA
Source organism: Pantoea sp. sgz302252 (assembly GCF_047713085.1). NCBI lineage: Bacteria > Pseudomonadati > Pseudomonadota > Gammaproteobacteria > Enterobacterales > Erwiniaceae > Pantoea > Pantoea sp. sgz302252. Next base: position 19,369 of record NZ_JBLFJW010000035.1, on the reverse strand, counting down.
ACATGGAACCGAAACTGCGTCCGGCATTCCCGCCGAAAGTGCGTACCTACTAATTGCGGAGACAGGAAAATGAGACTCGAGTTTTCAGTTTATCGTTATAACCCGGATGTCGACGATGCTCCGCGTATGCAGGATTATACCCTCGAAGCGGAAGAAGGGCGCGACATGATGCTGCTGGATGCGTTAATCCAGCTGAAAGAAAAAGATCCGACACTGTCATTCCGTCGCTCTTGCCGTGAAGGCGTGTGCGGGTCTGATGGCGTGAACATGAACGGCAAGAATGGCCTGGCGTGCATCACCCCAATTTCTGCACTGCTTCGTGCCGGGCAGAAAATTGTGATTCGCCCGCTGCCGGGTTTACCGGTGGTGCGTGATTTGGTGGTGGACATGGGGCAGTTCTATGCCCAATATGAGAAGATTAAGCCTTACTTGTTGAATAATGGGCAAAATCCACCCGCTCGAGAGCATTTACAGTCGCCTGAGCAGCGTGAAAAACTGGACGGTCTGTACGAGTGTATTCTCTGTGCCTGCTGCTCCACGTCTTGCCCGTCCTTCTGGTGGAACCCGGACAAGTTCATCGGCCCGGCCGGTCTGTTAGCGGCTTACCGCTTCCTGATCGACAGCCGTGACACCGAAACCGACAGCCGCCTGGAAGGGTTAAGTGATGCTTTCAGCGTATTCCGCTGTCACAGCATCATGAACTGCGTCAGTGTCTGTCCGAAAGGGCTTAACCCGACGCGCGCCATCGGCCATATTAAGTCGATGTTGCTGCAACGCAGTGCGTAAGAGGTAGTGGTTGCCGGATGGCGACTGACGTCTTATCCGGCCTACGGGGTGTGGACCTTGTAGGCCTGATAAGCAAAGCGCCATCAGGCAAATAATTGCAGGAAACCTTTAAAAACTGCCGATGTACTTCCCCTTTACCGGTATGGCGAGGGCAGGGAAGAGGGCAAAGGCCCTAAGACAGTTTCTAAAGGTTCCTTCGCGGGCCCCAATAGAAAAGAGCTCGCAAGTGAACCCCGGCACGCAGACCCGGTACCCCGGTGTGCGTGGTAGTTTCTACGGCGAAAGTAAGCATAAAAATGCTTAAGGGATCACGATGCAGAACGGCGCAATGAAAGCCTGGCTGGACTCTTCTTACCTCTCTGGATCTAACCAGAGCTGGATAGAACAGCTCTATGAAGACTTCTTAACCGATCCTGACTCTGTTGACGCTAACTGGCGTTCACTGTTCCAGCAACTGCCTGGCACCGGAGTCAAACCCGATCAATTTCACTCTACAACGCGTGATTATTTCCGTCGTCTGGCGAAGGATGCCTCACGTTACTCCTCCTCGATTTCCGATCCTGATACCAACGTCAAGCAGGTTAAAGTCCTGCAGCTGATCAACGCCTGGCGTTTCCGTGGTCATCAGGCGGCGAATCTCGATCCGCTCGGGCTGTGGAAGCAAGAGTCTGTGGCCGATCTGGATCCTGCGTTCCACGACTTAACCGACGCCGATCTTCAGGAAAGTTTTAACGTGGGTTCTTTTGCTATCGGCAAAGACACGATGAAACTGGCTGACCTGGTTGCTGCGCTGAAGCAAACCTATGGCGGCTCCATCGGTGCGGAATACATGCACATCACCTCCACGGAAGAAAAACGCTGGATTCAGCAGCGTATCGAGTCCGTGGTCGGTCACGCCAGCTTCACCGCTGATGAGAAAAAACGTTTCCTCAGCGAACTGACTGCAGCTGAAGGTCTGGAGCGCTATCTGGGTGCGAAATTCCCAGGAGCGAAACGCTTCTCACTGGAAGGCGGCGACGCGCTGGTCCCGATGCTGAAAGAGCTTATCCGCCACGCCGGTAAGAATGGCACTCGTGAAGTGGTGCTGGGCATGGCGCACCGCGGTCGTCTGAACGTGCTGATCAACGTGCTGGGTAAAAAACCGCAGGACCTGTTCGACGAATTCGCCGGTAAACATAAAGAACATCTGGGTACCGGTGACGTGAAGTACCACATGGGCTTCTCGTCAGATATCGAAACCGAAGGCGGCCTGGTCCACCTGGCGCTGGCGTTCAACCCGTCTCACCTCGAAATCGTGAGCCCGGTGGTTATCGGTTCCGTACGTGCGCGTCTGGACCGTCTGGAAGAGCCAAGCAGCAACAAAGTGCTGCCCATCACCATTCACGGTGATGCGGCTGTTGCGGGTCAGGGCGTGGTTCAGGAAACCCTGAACATGTCCAAAGCGCGTGGTTATGAAGTGGGCGGTACCGTTCGCATCGTTATCAACAACCAGGTCGGCTTTACAACGTCTAACCCACTGGATGCGCGTTCCACACCGTACTGCACCGATATCGGTAAGATGGTGATGGCACCGATTTTCCATGTGAACGCGGATGACCCGGAAGCGGTGGCATTTGTGACCCGTCTGGCGCTTGATTTCCGTAACACCTTTAAACGCGACGTGTTTATCGACCTGGTGTGCTACCGCCGTCATGGTCACAACGAAGCAGATGAGCCAAGTGCGACTCAGCCGCTGATGTACCAGAAAATCAAAAAACACCCAACGCCGCGTAAGCTGTACGCTGACAAACTGGAAAGCGACAAAGTCTCCACGCTGGAAGATGCTACCGAGATGGTCAACCTTTACCGCGACGCGCTGGATGCTGGCGAGTGTGTGGTGAAAGAGTGGCGTCCGATGAACATGCACTCCTTTACCTGGTCGGCGTACCTCAACCACGAGTGGGATGAGAGCTACCCGAACAAGGTCGAGATGAAGCGCCTGCAGGAGCTGGCTAAGCGCATCAGCACTGTGCCAGAAGCGGTTGAAATGCAGTCTCGCGTGGCGAAAATCTACGGCGATCGCCAGGCCATGGCTGCCGGTGAGAAGCTGTTCGACTGGGGCGGCGCAGAAACGCTGGCTTACGCAACGCTTGTAGATGAAGGCATTCCTGTGCGTCTGTCCGGTGAAGACTCCGGCCGTGGTACGTTCTTCCACCGCCACGCGGTCATTCACAATCAGACCAACGGTTCCACTTACACCCCGCTGCAGCACGTGCATAACGGTCAGGGCCAGTTCAAAGTCTGGGACTCCGTGCTGTCTGAAGAAGCGGTCCTGGCGTTTGAATACGGTTATGCCACCGCAGAGCCGCGTATTCTGACCATCTGGGAAGCGCAGTTCGGCGACTTCGCCAACGGCGCTCAAGTGGTTATCGACCAGTTCATCAGCTCCGGCGAGCAGAAGTGGGGCCGTATGTGTGGCCTGACCATGCTGCTGCCGCACGGTTACGAAGGTCAGGGTCCGGAACACTCCTCCGCGCGTCTGGAACGTTACCTGCAGCTGTGTGCTGAACAAAACATGCAGGTTTGCGTGCCGTCCACTCCGGCTCAGGTTTACCACATGCTGCGTCGTCAGGCGCTGCGCGGTATGCGCCGTCCGCTGGTGGTGATGTCACCGAAATCTCTGCTGCGTCACCCGCTGGCCGTCTCTTCCCTGGAAGAACTGGCTGACGGCACCTTCCTGCCAGCCATCGGCGAAATCGACGAGCTGGATCCGAAGGCCGTGAAACGCGTGGTGATGTGCTCCGGTAAGGTGTATTACGACCTGCTGGAACAGCGTCGCAAAAACGATCAAAAAGATGTCGCCATTGTGCGTATCGAACAGCTCTATCCGTTCCCGCATCAGGCGATGCAGGACGTGCTGAAAGCTTATGCTCACGTGCATGATTTTGTCTGGTGCCAGGAAGAGCCGCTCAACCAGGGCGCATGGTACTGCAGCCAGCATCACTTACGTGAAGTGATTCCTTTTGGGGCTGCTCTGCGTTATGCAGGTCGCCCGGCCTCTGCCTCTCCGGCTGTAGGGTATATGTCCGTTCACCAGAAGCAGCAACAAGATCTGGTTAATGACGCGCTGAACGTCGAATAATTTAAGGATACAAAATGAGTAGCGTAGATATTCTTGTTCCCGACCTGCCAGAATCTGTAGCCGACGCAACGGTTGCAACCTGGCACAAGAAGCCAGGCGACGCGGTGGTTCGCGATGAAGTTCTGGTCGAAATCGAAACTGACAAAGTGGTACTGGAAGTACCGGCGTCGGCTGACGGCATTCTGGATGCAGTACTGGAAGATGAAGGCACGACTGTGACGTCTCGCCAGATTCTGGGTCGTCTGCGTGAAGGCAACAGCTCAGGTAAAGAGTCTGGTGCGAAAGCTGAAGCGAAAGAGTCTACCCCGGCTCAGCGTCAGCAGGCTTCACTGGAAGAGCAGAGCAACGATGCCCTGAGCCCGGCGATCCGTCGCCTGCTGGCTGAGCACAGCCTCGACGCCAGCGCCATCAAAGGCACCGGTGTGGGCGGTCGTCTGACTCGCGAAGATATCGAGAAGCACCTGGCGAAAGCTCCGGCGAAAACCGAAGCCAAAGCACCCGCTGCTGCGGCTGCTGCACCGGCACCGCTGGCTGGTCGTTCAGAGAAACGTGTTCCAATGACTCGTCTGCGTAAGCGTGTGGCTGAGCGTCTGCTGGAAGCGAAAAACTCTACCGCGATGCTGACCACTTTCAACGAAGTCAACATGAAGCCGATCATGGACCTGCGTAAGCAGTACGGTGATGCGTTTGAAAAACGTCACGGTATTCGTCTGGGCTTCATGTCCTTCTACGTGAAAGCTGTGGTTGAAGCGCTGAAACGTTACCCGGAAGTGAACGCCTCTATCGACGGCGACGACGTGGTGTACCACAACTTCTTCGACGTGAGCATGGCCGTTTCCACGCCACGTGGTCTGGTGACTCCTGTCCTGCGTGACGTTGACGCACTGGGCATGGCTGACATTGAGAAGAACATCAAAGAGCTGGCGCTGAAAGGCCGTGACGGCAAGCTGACCGTTGAAGACCTGACCGGCGGTAACTTCACCATCACCAACGGTGGGGTGTTCGGTTCCCTGATGTCTACGCCAATCATCAACCCACCGCAGAGCGCGATCCTGGGCATGCACGCCATCAAAGATCGTCCGATGGCGGTCGATGGCAAAGTTGAAATTCTGCCAATGATGTATCTGGCACTGTCCTACGATCATCGCCTGATCGATGGTCGTGAGTCCGTGGGCTTCCTCGTGGCCATTAAAGAGCTGCTGGAAGATCCGACTCGTCTGCTGCTGGACGTGTAGTTTCAAAGTAAAGCATCACCTGCCCTGTAGGCCGGGTAAGCGAAGCGCCACCCGGCGTGATAATCGCACCGACCTACAGGCTTAATGATAACGATTACCTGAAAAGTGGATAGAACGCATGAACTTACATGAATACCAGGCCAAACAGCTGTTTGCCCGCTACGGTTTACCTGCGCCAGTCGGCTATGCCTGCTCAACTCCGCGTGAAGCAGAAGAAGCGGCTTCTAAAATCGGTGCAGGCCCATGGGTCGTTAAATGCCAGGTTCACGCTGGCGGCCGCGGTAAAGCGGGCGGCGTAAAAGTGGTTAACAGCAAAGAAGACATTCGCGCTTTCGCTGAACACTGGCTGGGTAAACGCCTGGTAACCTATCAAACAGATGCGAGCGGCCAGCCGGTAAACCAGATTCTGGTTGAAGCGGCGACCGACATCGCGAAAGAACTCTACCTGGGTGCAGTCGTTGACCGTAGCTCCCGTCGCGTAGTGTTCATGGCTTCCACCGAAGGCGGCGTGGAAATCGAAAAAGTGGCGGAAGAAACCCCGCACCTGATCCACAAAGTCGCCATCGATCCACTGGCAGGCCCAATGCCTTACCAGGGACGTGAGCTGGCGTTCAAACTGGGCCTGGAAGGTAAACTGGTTCAGCAGTTCACCAAAATCTTCATGGGTCTGGCTAACATTTTCCTGGAGCGCGACCTGGCGCTGATCGAAATCAACCCGCTGGTTATCACCAAACAGGGTGACCTGATCTGCCTCGACGGCAAACTGGGTGCTGATGGCAACGCCCTGTTCCGCCAGCCTGATCTGCGTGAAATGCGCGACCAGTCTCAGGAAGATCCACGTGAAGCTCAGGCGGCACAGTGGGAACTGAACTACGTGGCGCTGGATGGCAACATCGGCTGTATGGTTAACGGTGCAGGCCTGGCGATGGGCACCATGGACATCGTAAAACTGCACGGTGGCGAACCGGCTAACTTCCTCGACGTGGGCGGCGGTGCAACCAAAGAGCGCGTCACCGAAGCGTTCAAAATCATCCTCTCTGACGAAAATGTGAAGGCCGTACTGGTCAACATCTTCGGCGGTATCGTGCGTTGTGACCTGATCGCTGACGGCATCATCGGTGCGGTCGAGGAAGTCGGCGTGAACGTACCGGTCGTGGTGCGTCTGGAAGGTAACAACGCCGAACTCGGCGCGAAGAGACTGGCTGACAGCGGCCTGAATATTATTGCAGCGAAAAGTCTGACCGATGCGGCTCAGCAGGTCGTTGCCGCAGTGGAGGGGAAATAATGTCCATTTTAATCGATAAAAACACCAGGGTTATCTGCCAGGGTTTCACCGGTAGCCAGGGGACTTTCCACTCTGAACAAGCGATTGCTTACGGCACCAACATGGTTGGCGGCGTAACACCAGGCAAAGGCGGCACCACGCATCTGGGTCTGCCAGTGTTCAACACTGTGCGTGAAGCTGTAGAAGCGACTGGCGCCACCGCCACCGTTATCTACGTTCCAGCACCGTTCTGCAAAGATTCCATCCTGGAAGCGATCGACGCAGGCATCAAACTGATCATCACCATCACCGAAGGTATCCCGACGCTGGATATGCTGACCGTGAAGGTGAAACTGGATGAAGCTGGCGTGCGCATGATTGGCCCGAACTGCCCAGGTGTTATCACCCCGGGTCAGAGCAAAATCGGCATCATGCCGGGTCACATTCACAAACCAGGTAAAGTGGGTATCGTTTCCCGTTCCGGCACGCTGACGTATGAAGCGGTTAAGCAGACCACTGATTACGGTTTCGGCCAGTCCACCTGTGTGGGCATCGGCGGTGACCCGATCCCAGGTTCTAACTTCATCGATATCCTGAAGATGTTCCAGGAAGACCCACAGACTGAAGCGATCGTGATGATCGGTGAGATCGGTGGTAGCGCAGAAGAAGAAGCCGCTGCTTACATCAAAGAGCACGTAACTAAACCTGTTGTGGGTTACATCGCGGGTGTGACGGCGCCGAAAGGCAAACGTATGGGTCACGCAGGCGCAATTATCGCGGGCGGTAAAGGCACGGCAGACGAGAAGTTTGCTGCGCTGGAAGCGGCCGGTGTCCGCACTGTTCGCAGCCTGGCCGACATCGGCGAAGCGCTGAAAACCATCATTAACTAATGATCCTCTCTGCTCCCCGTCCGGGGAGCCTTAACTGTCCGTTTTCGACATGGTTGGCCATCTTCGGATGGCCTTTTTTCATGGTTTATTGCAGGAAATCCTCACGTATTGGGGTGAAGGTATCCAGCAAAACACCTTTCTGCAGGCACACACAGCCGTGCATGACATGGGGCTTTTTGTAGAGAGTGTCGCCTGCTCTGACGATATGTGTTTCATCGGCGATAGTGAATTCAAATTCACCGGATAACACATACGTCAATTGCTCGTGAGGATGATTGTGGAGAGGGCCAATGGCGCCTTTCTCGAAGTGCACTTCCACCGCCATCATCTTGCCTGCATGGGCAAGGATCCGACGCGTTACACCATTACCTACGTCTTCCAGTTGGGTCTGATTGTTGAAAACAAACATTTTTTCACCTTGGTTGAGGAGTCAATTTTTTAGCCCTGACTGTGTTATCAGAGGCGGTATTGCTGCTTTGATGTCATGTCGATAACTGTGATGCCCTCGTCGGTTTCCACAATATCAATTTTGCCACTGCCCGTGAAATCAGTAACAAAGACAGCGCAAAATTGCTTATCGTGGCTGCGTACTAACAGAGAGTCGATCAGGGATGTTGAAGGGTTATTCGGCCCCTGAGCTTTGATTAACGTGGTCGGGTTCGTTGAATAACAGGTGACAGAAACCGGGGTATCGCTCTGGTAGCGGACCTCAATTTTCCCCTTCAGTGGCTGCTCTGTCGCCTGGCTAACGTAGGGATAACCTGTTTTCGCGTCTTTCTGTGGTCCAGTCTGCGTGGCCGGGGCATCAATATGGTAGACCGCATCCACACACTGACAATGAGGATTGTCGACGTCCCATTTATCAACAAGCAGATTTTCAGTCACCACAACCGTGCGACGAAAGACGATATCCCGGTAAGACTCTTCATCCCATTCCACCCGAGTTTTGCTGTCAGGTAACGCTGCGTGGCTGCACCAGTCTACCTCGGCGATGAGACGCGTCTCTTTTTCCTGTGACTGGTAAGCTATCACCCGCGGGTGTGCCGGGGGCTGGTTGAGTGCATTGACGCACAGCGTGTTGTGCGAAAATGTATTCTTGTAATAACCATAATGCAGCGGAGCGCCATAGCCAGTGGTGCCTAAATCCGGAAACAGTGCACTGCCGTTGTTGAAGACGATGAGATTAAGCCTGTCGTAATGATCGTGCTCACCGCCATAGGGGCCATGTTTAATGCACACGGCCCGACCTGGCGTTGGACGGAGTAGCGTGAAGCCAGCTTCGGGATTGTGCTCATTGCCCTCGGGAGCGCTCAACGCCATCTCAGGAAGTGGTTGGCCGTAGAAAAGAGCGTCAATGTTATCGCGCGGTCTGGCGGTGTAGAGATACGCCAGCAACTGACCATACTCTTGTTTCCCATAGTAGCTGTACGCAAATTCATAGAGATCAACGTGGCTCAGTTTCTCCTGACCGTTAACGCAATCATTCACCTTTGGCAGCGTCATATCTGGCATCAGCAGCGTGAGCGGCAGCGACAACATCTCGGGGTAGAACGGTTTATCCAGCAGGCTCCAGGCACTGTTCCGGGCAAATTTCTCAAAGGCCATAAACCCCTGCAGGGCGTAATAGTGATAATGCAGTGAGCCTTCAAACCACAGGCCACCGGGCAACAGGGCATGCTCCAGTTGATACCGCAAACCGTAGCGGCTGTTAACCGCAACATTCAAATAGCGTTCGTCATCCAGCAGGACGCCGATGATGCCAATCGTTGAATTAATTTTGACTTCATGATTGTGAATCTGATCGCTGCGATGTTGCATCAGGAAGTCTGCCCCGCAGCGGAGCAAGCGGTGTGAAATAGAGTCATGCTGTTCGGCGGTTAATACTGCGCTGACAATATCGAATCCGCGGGCAAAATCAGCGTGACAGTTGGCTTCACAGAGCGTCTGCGCATTGGCTTTCCCCGGGCCATTGTAGGGGATACCGCCATGTTCCTCGTAATCAGGGTAGTACCTGGCGTACTGCATCAGAATATCAATGACCTTGTGGAGATAACGCTCGTCGTCGGTCAATAGCCAAAGAAGCCCTAGCTCATAGCAGGCTTTGGCATTGAGTCCATTAAGCCATCGCCACCAGGCACCAGAGTAAGGCTCACCGGTAAATTCAGCGCCATCCACGGGACAACGGTGTTTCTTCGGAGAATGTCGGTCCCAGAGCAGGCGCACGCTGTGTTCAGGGCAATAAAAATAGTGGTTCCAGGTGGCGCAGCCAGTTTGCGGAACCAGGGTGTCATTGTTGATAACCTCGCGGTTGCCCTCGATAAGTCCCTGAATTATCTCCGGGGTGACTTTCTGGCGTGCACTTTCAATCTGTTGAGCGGTGAATTGTTTCATCATTTACCTGTCAGGAACGAATTATCTGACCAGCGCGGAGCCGGGCGTCAGGAAGTTGATATTCTTTGCGTCCACTTTGCGAAGGATGTCGACGCTTTGCACGAAGGTGGCATCCTTGTATGCGCGGGCGGCGGCGAGCATCGGGCCGATCGCCTCTTCCGGCGTGTATTTCAGCTCCGGGTATTGCCACTCGCTGGCTGGTTTACCCACCTGGCTGCTGATGAACGCGAAGGCACTTTTGGTGGTGCGGCTGTCGAGCTGGAAATTCCACACATCGTTGCCGGTTTGTTCGCCGTAGCGGCCCATCCGGGCATAGGCGGCGAGGGCAAAGTTGGCGTAATGGAATGAGCGCGTGCGTTCCAGTTCAGCGGAGAGCTCGCCCTTGCTGTTGATTTGCGAAATCAGATGACGATGCTTAAACACCTCAATTTGCTGGTCGGCCTGCTTTTTGTTGCCGCTGAACAGGGAAAAGGCGGTGACTTGCGTGTCGTACCAGGCACCATGATTGTTGTACCAGTTTGCTTCTTCCTGACCGTTAGGGCTGGTCAAGAGCCAGCTTGTGTAGGCAGAGTACCAGTGCTTGTAACCCTGAACCTGCTCGTCAGACAGAAAACCTGCATAGTGCAGCAACGCGATACTGTCGGCGACGTCTATCAGCACACGGGTGTCAATAATGCCAATCCCCCGGCCATTCACTCTTCCTGGGATCGCCTGAGCATAATTCAGGTTGGGGTTCATTCGGGTTTGTTGATTGACAAACCAGGTGTTCAGCATGACTTCGGCTTTTTGTGCATAGCGCTTGTCGGCACGGTAAAACGCGGCCAGCGCTAGCGCCCGAACATCGTCAGAAAACTGCACCATGCGCTTACTGTCGGTGTCATCGGTTTTTGATGACGGATTTATCTGGCCGTCTTTGCGCACATAGGGGAGAGCATCTTTGGTCTCCGGGTTCGGCCACCAGTAAGGGCCAAAACTGTAGTAATCATGCTTATCCCCGGAGGCCGGCAGCAGCTTTTTCTGCGTGACCGAATAGGGCTGGTGCGTTAACGCCTCGTCTGCTTTTTTCTGTAAAGCCTGCCAGGCCGGAGCCAGAGTCGTATCGCCTTCGACGAGGTGAGTTTTGATCACCTCCATTTGCGCGCAGTCATAGGTCAGACAGGTGCTTTTCTGCGCGTAAAGCGAGGAGGATCCCAGCAGCGCGGACAGCAGCAAGAGCTTAACTTTCATCACGATATCCTTATTAACGAGAACAATCAGGCCACGGCAGGGGTAAAGGCCGTTGTCGGACGTTTGATCAGCACCCACAAGAACGCTGCGCCGATGAGATCGAAAATCCCTAATCCAATGAAGAACATATTGTAGCCAACCACCGCGACCATCGCGCCGAGGAACAGGCTGAAAGCGAAGTTGCCCATGCTACCGGTAAAGGCCGCAAAGCCTGTGGCAGTGGCGACTTTCTGTTTCGGGAACAGATCGGATGACATGCTGATCACGGTAATCGACAGACACTGGTGAGCAAACCCGGCAATGCAGAACAGGGCGATAGCCACATAGACGTTTTCGACGTAGCCCACCGCCGCCATCGCCAGCATCAGCAGAGCCGCAAAAGTGAAGGTGATGCGCTTGGCGTTGATGATGTGCACGCCGCGGTTATTGAGAAATTTCGAGATATAGCCTGCGGCCAGACAGCCTAAATCTGCAGTCAGAAAGGGCAGCCAGGCGAACATGGCGATTTCACTCAGGTTCATGTGACGGACAGTCACCAGATACAGCGGCATCCAGTAATGCAGAGTGCCCCAGGCCGGATCGGCCATAAAGCGCGGCAGCGAAATGGCCCACAGATTTTTGTCTCTTATCATCGACCCGAGCGTCGCTTTTTCCGTGGTCTCCGTCAGTCGGTGGTCCGCCAGGACTTCGTCATACTCCTCCTGAATAAGGGCCGGGTGCTGCTCCGGCGCACGATAGCAGGCCAGCCACAAAAGACTCCAGAGGATCCCCAGCGCACCGGTGACAACGAAGGACATTTCCCAGTTGTAGTTGAGGATGGCCCACACCACCAGCGGCGGTGCCAGCATCGCGCCCAGCGAGGTGCCGAGGCTGTAAATGCCGCAGGCGAGCCCACGCTCTTTGGCCGGGAACCACTCCGCGGTCACTTTCATCCCCGCCGGGTTAAACGCCGCTTCTGTCAGGCCGAGACCGCCGCGCAGGCAGGCAATAGGCAGCCAGCTGCTAAAAAGTGCGGTCAGCATATTACACAATGACCACAGCGTGGCCAGCACCGCGAAGCTGATGCGCAGGCCAAACTTGTCGATGATGAAACCACAGGCAATCCCGCCGATGGCGTAGGTGAAAGGAAACACCGAGACAATCCACGAATATTGCTCGCTGGAAAGATGCAGGGTTTTCATCATCTCCGGGGCGGCGACACCGAGGGTGCTGCGCGCCAGATAATTGATGATTGTCCCCAGCATGACCAGGGAAATAATATACCAACGCAGTTTTTTTATCTTCATGATGTCGTTGTCCGTAGGGTGTGTTGGAATTAGGTTTATTTAAAAATAAAACGCAATTTCATTTTATGTTATGGCAATTTTCGATCGCCGTTCATGACGTTCATCACAGTTTTATGTTTATAAAAAAAGGCGATACCCACATCGTTTTGAGCATGATTATAAAATTTAATTATCGTGTTTTATGACAATTTTGTTTTTTTAAATAAACGCATTTAAAACGTGAATGCTTCTATTTTGGTTATTGACCGGAATGATCTGTTTTTCATTAAAATAAAAATAAAACGTTATTTCAATAAAAATTGTGGCGGTGATCTTGTTTTGGCTATATCTCGCGTGACCTGGTTTTTTTAATGAATATTATCCGTCCGGCATGAAATGTTGATTCAGGACTGAAAAGTCAGGGTGAAGTCTATAGTTAAAAATACAAAGGGAATGCATTATGCAAAAAAAATGGTTAGGCATAGTATTGTCAGTGGCAGCGGCTTATCCTTGCGTCAGTCAGGCGCTGACCTTTGATGTTCGTGGGGGCTATCGGGAAGGCAGTCACTCCTATGAATCGCGCTACAAGGTTAGCCAGGGATGGAAAACGGGCTGGTGGGCGAGTATCGAAACCGACAACAAGAACAACAAGAACAATGGCCGAGGGAGTAATGGAACGGATAAATCAGACGGCGCGCATTCTTTCGGTGACAGCAAAACAGACTATAACGAAATAGAGTCTAATTACACGATCCCGTTAAGTGATAAATGGAGTTTTCAGCCAGGCGGTATTTATCACTGGAGCAGCAGCGGCACGCAAATTCGACCTTATTTACGTCTGAATTATAAAATCACCCAGGATTTAAATACCAGCATACGCTACCGCTACGATTATAACACCTACGAAACCAGCAACGGAGAAGGAGAATCGCACCGCGACAGCGTGAACCGTCTGGATGTGTATCTTGGTTACAAAGTTAATCCGCAATGGAGTGTGCTGTGGCAGGGAACGGTGTATAAACACGTCAATGATAATTATAAATATAAAAACGATAAGTCATGGGCTATCGAAAATGCTTTTACACTGCGTTATAAATGGAACAGCTGGTTTAGCCCGTATGTGGAATATGATTATCTGGATAAACAGGGCTTTTACGAAGGGGAGAACTGCATCGCCGAATCTCGCTACCGTATCGGGATGACCTTTACCCTTTAAGCCATGAAGCGTTCTTGCCCGGCAGTTGAGCGCCGGGCAGGGCTTTCAGCGGCGACGCTTCGCCACCAGGGTGAATTTGTAGTCGTCGCTTTTGAACGCGTTACGGCTGTATTCGAAAACACGTCCATCACTCAGATAGCCACGGGAAATTTTCTCCAGTATCGGGCGTGTCGGATCTAATCCCAACAGACTTACCGTTTCGGAGGAAGGCATCACCGGCACAATTTCCTGCTCGCTGCGGTCGATAACCATCTTCTTTACCTGCTCAATAAAGTGGTATTTGGAGTTTTCCATCACTTCCCAGGTTAAATCCGGAAACAGCGCCAGCGGCATCCAGGTCTCTTCCAGAGTGACGGGTTTTTGCTTGATAAAGCGCACGCGTTTCACGTGCCAGACTTTCTCCCCCGATGAGATTTGCAGGGTGTCGGCCAGCTCATCATCAGCGTTGATGGCTTCAAACACTTTCACGTCGCTGTGGGTATCGACATTTCTGTCGGCCAGTTTTTCATAGAAGCTGGTGAGCTGATAGATATCGTAATTCACCCGCTCTTCTTTGACGTAGGATCCGCTGCCCTGAATGCTTTCGATGATCGCTTCCTGAGTGAGCTGCTTGAGTGCCTGGCGCACGGTCACACGGCTGACAGCAAACTCTTCCTGCAGCGCAGACTCAGTGGGCAGCGCATCGCCTGGTTTTAGCACGCCTTGCTGTACGCGTTCGCGCAGAGTGTCTGCAATCTGCCGGTACATCGGTTTCCTAGCCATCGTTTTACTGCTCCCGAATGCAATACATCAATAATACCAATGGCAGAATTATGCCTGGGTTATTGAAGTTGTAAATAATACAATTTAAATACAAATTATGTGTAATAGAGAAAGTGATCACATAAATGTATTATTTTATCTGGCAGGATAAAGGCAACTTAACAGCTCTGGGCTGTTTTTTTCACCTTCACAGTGAGGATCGTGATGAACCTGACAGCATTAACGCACCCGAATGCCCTCTGTCTGCAAGCGACGTTTAACAGTCGTGACGAGGCCATCCGCGCGCTGGCCGAACGGCTGGCTGCGCTCGGTAAAATCAACAATCTGGAGGCTTTCCTCCGTGATGTGCACCTTCGCGAAAGTGAAGGTCCAACGGCGCTCGGCGAAGGGCTTGCCGTTCCGCATGGCAAAAGTTTGGCGGTGAACGAGGCCGCCTTCGCCGTCGCCACGCTGCCACGCCCGATCCTCTGGGAAGGCGTTGACGGTGAAGAAGACGTTAACCTGATTGTGCTGCTTGCCATCCCACCGGCGGAAGCGGGTTCTACGCACATGCAGTTGCTGACTGAGCTGACGACCCGGCTGGTGGACGATGACGTTCGAGCGGCCGTCTGTTCGGCAACTACCGCTGAAGCACTCTTTGCCGCCCTGGATGCGCCTCAGAGCGAATCGAACAGCGCGATGGATAAGAGCGCGCCGACTCTCGTCTGCGTGACGGCCTGTCCGGCTGGAATTGCCCACACTTATATGGCGGCGGAATACCTTGAGAAAGCAGGGCAGAAGCTTGGCGTCAATCTGTATGTCGAGAAGCAGGGCGCGAACGGGATTGAAGGGCGTTTGACGGCTGAGCAACTTAACGCTGCTCAGGCCTGTATTTTCGCTGCGGAAGTCGCCATCAAAGAATCGGAACGTTTCGCCGGAATCCCTTCCCTCACCGTGCCAGTAGCTGAGCCGATTCGTCATGCTGAAAAACTCATTGAGCAAGCGCTGGCACTGAAGCCCTCAAGCGAAACTCGCGAAGTTCAGCAAGACACTCAGCAAAAACAGAGTGTGAAGACTGAATTGAAACAGGCGTTGCTGAGCGGGATCTCTTTCGCCGTGCCGCTGATTGTTGCTGGCGGCACTGTGCTGGCGGTGGCTGTGTTGCTGGCACAAATGCTTGGGCTTCAGCATTTATTCGATCAGGAAAATTCGTGGCTGTGGATGTACCGCAAATTAGGCGGCGGCATGCTGGGCACGCTGATGGTGCCGGTGCTGGCTGCCTATACCGCGTATTCACTGGCGGATAAACCAGCCCTGGCACCGGGATTTGCCGCCGGACTTGCAGCCAACATGATTGGTTCAGGGTTCCTTGGCGCAGTCGCGGGCGGTTTGATTGCCGGTTACCTGATGCGCTGGGTGAAGTCACATATTCGCCTGAGCAATCGCTACAACGGCTTCCTGACTTTCTACCTCTATCCAGTTTTGGGTACGCTCGGCGCAGGCAGCCTGATGCTGTTTGTGGTCGGTGAACCGGTCGCGTGGATTAACAACGGCTTGACTGCCTGGCTCAATGGTTTGTCAGGTGCCAACGCGTTGCTGCTGGGCGCAATCCTTGGGTTTATGTGTTCCTTTGACCTTGGCGGCCCCGTCAATAAAGCGGCCTATGCCTTCTGCCTTGGCGCGATGGCGAACGGTGTTTATGGCCCGTATGCGATTTTTGCCTCTGTCAAAATGGTCTCAGCCTTTACCGTCACCGCCTCGACGATGATTGCGCCGCGGCTGTTTAAAACCTTTGAAATTGAAACCGGAAAATCCACCTGGCTGCTGGGTTTAGCGGGGATCACCGAAGGGGCTATTCCGATGGCGATTGAAGATCCGGTACGCGTCATTGGCTCGTTTGTGATGGGGTCGATGGTTACTGGCGCGATGGTGGGTTCCCTGAATATTGGTCTCTCTACGCCGGGCGCAGGGATTTTCTCCTTGTTCCTGCTGCATGACGGTGGGCTTGGCGGTGTGCTCGCTGCCACTGGCTGGTTTGCTTCTGCCCTTATCGGCGCAGCCATCTCCACCTGCATCTTGATCCTCTGGCGTCGCCAGGCGGTCAAAACCGGAAAATACATTCCAGACAGCGTAATGCCTTAACAGAACTGAACAGGAAACGAAGATGAAAGCTGTATCTCGCGTTCACATCACCCCGCACATGCACTGGGACCGTGAGTGGTATTTCACCACCGAAGAGTCGCGCATTCTGCTGGTCAACAATATGGAAGAGATCCTGACTCGCCTGGAGCAGGATGAAGAGTACAAGTATTACGTCCTCGATGGGCAAACGTCGATTCTTGAGGACTATTTCGCGGTTAAACCGGAAAACAAAGAGCGCCTGAAAAGGCTGGTAGAGGCCGGAAAATTGATTATCGGCCCATGGTATACGCAGACGGACACCACCGTTGTGGCGGGGGAGTCGATTGTGCGTAACCTGATGTACGGCATGCGCGATTGCCTCGCGTTTGGCGAACCGATGAAGATTGGTTATCTGCCCGATTCGTTTGGTATGTCCGGGCAATTGCCGCACATCTATAACGGTTTCGGCATTAAACGCGCGATGTTCTGGCGTGGGTGTTCTGAGCGTCACGGCACGGACAAAACGGAGTTCCTCTGGCAGAGCCAGGACGGCAGCGAAGTGGTCGCGCAGGTGCTGCCCTTGGGCTACGCGATTGGTAAGTACTTACCGGAGGACGAAGCGGGGTTACGCAAACGTCTCGACAGCTACTTTGACGTGCTGGAGAAAGCCTCGCAAACCAAAGAAATTTTGCTGCCAAACGGCCATGACCAGATGCCGCTCCAGCAGAACATTTTCGCGGTGATGAATAAGCTGCGTGAAATTTATCCGCAGCGCGAGTTCGTGATGAGCCGCTTTGAAGAGGTGTTCGAGCGTATCGAACAGCAGCGAGAGCAACTGGCGACGCTGAACGGTGAGTTTAACGACGGCAAATACATGCGCGTTCACCGCACCATCGGTTCAACGCGTATGGACATCAAAATCGCCCATGCGCGTATTGAGAATAAAATCGTTAACTTGCTGGAACCGCTGGCCACGCTCGCCTGGACACTGGGTTTTGAGTATCACCATGGCCTGCTGGAAAAAATGTGGAAAGAGATCCTCAAAAACCACGCGCACGACAGCATCGGCTGCTGCTGTAGCGACAAGGTTCACCGGGAAATCATGAGCCGCTTCTGGCTGGCGGAAGACATGGCCGACAGCCTGATAACCTTCTATATGCGTAAAATCGTCGACAACATGGCGCAGAGCGAGGGCGACAAACTGACGCTGTTCAACCTGATGCCGTGGTCACGTGATGAAGTGGTGAATACCACTCTTCGTCTGCGCTCCAGTCAATTCCGTATTGTGGATGGGGAAGGGCAGGACGTGCCGTACTTCATCCGTGATAAACGTGAAATAGACCCTGGGCTGGTGGACCGTCAGATTGTCCATTACGGTAACTACGAGCCGTTCATGGAGTACGACATTCAGCTGCGTCAGGTGTTGCCCGCGATGGGCTGGCTGACGTTGCAAATCGTGGCGGGCGAAGAGGGGCCGCAAGTGCCGGTGCCGAAGGCCAGCGATGCGCTGCTGGAAAACAGCTACTGGCGAATCACGCTCAACGGTGACGGTACGCTGAAGCTGGAAGATAAAGAGAGCGGGCTGGTTTATGACCGCGTGCTGGAGTTTGAAGACGGCTCTGATGATGGCGATGAGTACGACTACTCGCTTTCACGTGAAGAGTGGTTGCTGACCAGCGCTCAGGGTAAACATCGTCATACTGTCTCTCACGATGCCTGGCAGAGCAGGGCAGTCCTGCGCACGACGATGGCGGTGCCAGCCAATCTGGCCGAACGTTCTGCTCGCAAAACCAGCGGATCTCTGACGTTTGAAACCACGATTGTGCTGAGCCATCACAGCCGCCGGGTGGAATTTGACGTCAAAGTTGTTAATCAGGCCGATGATCACCGCGTACGCGTGCGTATTCCTGTGCCTTATAAATCGGACCGTGTGCTGACAGACACTCAGTTCGGATCGCTCTCGCGTCCGGTTCAGGATGAAGCGATGAACGTCTGGGAAGCGGAAGGCTGGAAGGAAGCACCGGTGCCTGTGTGGAATTTCCTTAACTATGCCGCTTTGCAAAATGGCCGTTTCGGTCTGGCGTTGTTCAGTGAAGGTCTGCGTGAAGTTGAAGTTATTGGCGAAGAGAAAAGTACGTTTGCGCTCACGCTGCTTCGCGGGGTAGGGCTGCTGGGCAAAGAAGATTTGCTGTTACGTCCGGGTCGTCCTTCAGGCATCAAAATGCCGGTGCCGGACTCGCAGGTTCACGGAGAGCTGGTTTGTCGCTTTAGTCTGCTGCCCTTCAGCGGCTCGCCGTTAGAGGCTGGCGTGGCTCAGCAGGCGAAAAGCTGGCTGACGCCGGTGCAGTGCTACAATAAAATCCCGTGGGATGCGATGAAACTCAACCGCACCGCGATCACGGTGCCAGAAAACTACAGCTTGTTTACGTTGCCGGCCACAGGCTGCCAGCTGAGTGCCATGAAGAAGGCAGAAGACAGCGAAGCGTTGGTTCTGCGTTTGTTCAACCCGTCTGACAGCGAAACGTGTGAAACTCGCGTGACGTTCAACGAGTGCCAGTTGCAAGGCATCGAGACCGGAATGGATGAGCAGCCGTTGCCACAGGGTTGTGAGATGGCAGACAAGCCGGTGGCGTTTGCCGCCAGCCAGTCGCGGACCTGGCGTTTTAAGATTGCTTAATATCCCGGCAAACGAGTCAAGGCCGCGCACTGCGCGGCCTCAGATTGCTGACGAACCCCGCGTTTTTCGTGGGGTTCTGTTTTATGAGCGACCGCAGGTCGCGATCGCGATATTTTTTCTCATCCCTCTGTTTTCGCGCTCACCCGACCTTTCCGGCCTCACATATCCCTCATAAGCGGCCTTTAACACCCAAAAAAGCCAGTAAAGAAGCGCCAGCAGCGCCATCTTCTTCATATTCTGCGCTGTCGCTGCAAGCCAGCACTGTATCTGTACCTTCCGCAACCCACGATACCGCGCATACCGGTGACCGTGGTGCTGTTTCGCATCCGCGAAGCTGCGCTCCACCGTCTCCTTGCGTCGCGCGTACACCTTTTTGCCCCATGTCGTCAGCCGCAGTTCATCCGCCTTCTCCCTGGCCTCTTCCCACACGTGCCG
>NZ_JBLFJW010000034.1:0-61141 GCF_047713085.1 Pantoea sp. sgz302252 | reverse complement strand
GAAAGTGGGTAATGCAGAGTTGCGCAGCGCACTGTATATGCCAGCGGTTGTGGCAGGAAGGTACAATGAGGTGGTGAAAAACCTGATGGAAAGGCTGTCAGCGAGAGGGAAGACAGGAAAAGAACGGGTATGTGCAGGGATGAGAAAACTGCTGCAGCTGGCCTATGGCGTGGTGAAATCCGGACGCGAATTTAATGCTGAGATACCACTTGCCGGATGACCGGCAAGACGGTATCTCTCCCTCAATGGAGAGGGAGAAAACCGAATCATCCCTTCGCCCCCTTTGGGGAGAGGGTTAGGGTGAGGGGCATTGAAAACTAGCGCTTACGGCCCAGCTTCACGGCTTTGAGGATCACAAACTTTTTGTTGGTGGCGACGGTGGTGCAGTTGCCGAAGATCTTCTTCAGTTTGTGGAAATAATCCAGGTGGCGGTTCGCCACGATAACCAGCTCGCCGTTGATCTTCAGGCAGCGGCGCGCGTGGTGGAACATTTCCCATGCCACGGCATCGGTCAGCGCATGTTGCTGATGGAACGGTGGGTTACACAGCACCGCATTGAAGCGGAACGGCTCGACGCCGGAGAGCGCGTTGTTGATCATGAACTCGCAGCGATCCAGCGCTTCTGGCATGTTCGACTCGACGTTTAATCGGCTTGAAGCCACCGCCATTGGCGATTCATCGACAAACACCACGCTCGCCAGCGGGTTTTGTTCCAGTAGCGTCAGGCCTACCACACCGTTACCGCAGCCCAGATCGACAATTTCCCCTTCCAGATCTTTCGGCAAGTGCTCCATAAAGAAGCGTGCACCGATATCCAGACCCGTACGAGAAAAGACGTTCGCGTGGTTGTGGATGGTCCAGTCGGTGCCTTCCAGCTTCCAGCTTGTGACCTGCGACTCTTCTTTCAGCACAGGTGCGGTGAAGGTGCAGTTGATGAGGCGCGCCTTTTTCCACGCCAGCGACGTGGTGGTGGTGCCGAGGATTTTCTCGAACAGCTCCAGCGTGGAGTTGTGCACATCACGCGCTTTGGTGCCGCCAATGATGCGAGTTTCCGGCGTCACGACATGACGCAACGCGCGTAATTGCTGTTCGAGCAATGCCAGCGTTTTCGGGATTTTGATCAGCACAACTGCCGGAGCCTGCGGATACTCTGCGGTACTGTCGCGGAAGGTGACGCTGTTTTCCGCGATGTCGTTATGGCGCAGGTTTTCACGCGTCGCCAGCTCGCTTAAATACGAGTCGCCGATGCTGTAGGGCTTGTGTTCAGCAAGAGCACATGCCAGCGCGCCGAAGGTGTCGTTAAAGATAAGGACCGGGCCGCTGATGTCGGTGCCGTCCAGTTGTTGCAGCAGATACTCGTCTGCCGCTTCCCACGCCTGAAGTGGGCTGACCTCGTCCGTTTCCGGGAAACGTTTTAGTGTCAGTGAACGGAAACCGTTGTCTGATTGGCTCATCGGCCCTCCTGGATGATAAAATTCGGTGGAATCCCCATTGGGGGCGCCAGGTTGCTGACAAAGAATGAAAAAGCGTGTTTTTTCCTTCTTTGTGATAATCAGCCGAAAATCAATAAATTGATTTTCCTTATTTTTACAGATTTACACTCCCCGAGTTTGCACACTCATAAGGGGTGTTTAGCACTGCGTCGCCCCTTCGGGGTGCGTGAGTATACCCTTTTTTCCTGCAATCCGAGACAAGCATGAGCGAACTGACGTACTTAAGTGGTTATCCCGAACATCTTCTTGCCCAGGTTCGCACCCTGATTGCCGAACAATGCCTTGGCGACGTTCTGAAAAAGCGCTATCCGCAAAGCCATGATATTACGAATGATAAAGCGCTTTGGGCCTTCACCCAGGAACTGAAAAACCGCTATATGCGAAGTGCTCCGCCGATCAACAAAGTGATGTTCGACAACAAAATCCATGTGCTGAAAAATGCATTGGGGCTGCACACGGCGGTATCCCGCGTTCAGGGCGGCAAGCTGAAAGCAAAGGCGGAAATCCGTGTTGCCACGGTGTTCCGTCACTCTCCGGAAGCCTTTTTACGGATGATTGTGGTGCACGAACTGGCGCATTTGAAAGAGAAAGACCACAACAAAGCGTTCTATCAGTTGTGCTGCCATATGGAGCCGCAGTATCACCAGCTTGAGTTTGATACCCGCCTGTGGCTCACTCAACTGTCACTGCCTGGTTCTGCGTGAGGGCTGCATCCGGATGCCCTCAGCAAACGCAGAGTGCTTATACGAACCTTGAGACTAAATTATGCAAAGGCTATTTATTTTCATCCGATAAGTATATTTCAATTCGATTAATTCCTTTGCCTTTATTTTTCTTTGTGAGTTTAATTTCACCAATCTCTGAAATGTTTTTTACATGGGTACCACAGCATGGCATTTGAATATCACGACAACACCAGACACGAAGATTATTCTGTTGTTTAAATGACACTGGCTCACCAGTACCGATAAACTCATTGATGGTATCTTCCAGTTTCTTCAATGAGTCCGCAGTCAGGTTTTCAGCAAGGCAATAATCAGTGCGATCTTTTTTGTCATTCACAAATGAACCTTCTACTGAAATAAAATCCGCACTCAGACTTAGATAATGTTCGACGAGATGGCTCGCTGTATGCAGACGCATTGTTTTTCGACGGATGCTCTCATCAATTACACCGTTAACTTGCTGTCCTTGTGTAAATAATTTTGTATCAATAAAATGTTTGATAGGTGCATTAAAATCAAGATGATGTTTATCCTGTACGTCGACTTCGACTGTACTGACCTCTACGCCATTGAGCGTGCCTTTATCACATTGTTGATTACCTGAAAGTGGGTAGAATAATGTCTTGTCGAGTATAATAAATCCTTCACCCAAAAATGTCACGATCGCCTGAAAGTTCCCGTCATAAGGGTTTTCATCAAAAAGCCGGATTGTCATTATTCGATACTCCTAGAGACTAAAAAAGAATGGGATTAAAAAAGGAACCATGACCGTAATGATCCCTCCAGAAAGCAGAGCGACGGGGACATAAGAAATACCACAATGCTTTTCAATGATCGGGAGGGTGACATCCATTGCTGTCGCCCCTGCAACACCTATCGCAACATTCCCACTCCCTATACGTGAAAGCGTCGGGATAAGAAGCAAAGCAAAGACTTCCCGGAATAAGTCACAAAGAAAGGCGACAGAACCCAATAAGGGGTCTCCCATTTTTGTAAATAACAGACCAGAAAGGGTATACCAGCCAAATCCTGAACTCACAGCCAGACTCTGTACTAAACTCAGGGGAATAAATAACGATACCAGTGCCGCACCAAGATAAGATGCCACTACAGTGAGACCTGTCATGACAAGATTTTGTCGATTAAAAAATATCTCTTTAATCGACATTCCTGAATTTGATAATTTTATTGCGATAATAAATATGAGGAGATAAAGCAGTACAGAAATCAACAATCCATAATCTATCATTGGCACATACTGACGGTAACCAATGACAAATCCAAATACAACCAAACTGGCAAGTAATAACGGATCTTTAATGTATCCTATGATATTGAATGAAGACTGCCCTACTTGACTCTCAGCTTTCGTCAGTGAAATTCCTGAGTAGAAGATAGCCAGAACAACGGCTATTGCGAAAGAAGAAGCAAAAGCGACGCTCAGCGCACTGATACCGACATGATTCATTTGTTTAATGATGTCAGGAATCTGGCCAATGGTTACTCCCATCAAAACAAGTAGGGAATAAAGGCATACCGTTGATATTTTGTCCACCAGAGGCATCGATAATGATGGTACTACTCGTCGAATATTATAACCCAATATAAATGCAGCCAGAATGGGCAAAAGATTTTCCAGTGCTAAGTTCATGTTTAATCCAGTATAAATGTTGATACGATATCTTCAAATTTTTCAGGGCGGCGGATCATACGGATCTGCCCATCCTCTTCTAATAAGTATTCACCAGATTTACTCTATAGCTAAAACCCGATCTTTAATCGAACCACCCGGATTAAAAGCTTCAAGTTTAAGACGAACATCAGCCTTGGGGTATTCACTATTTAAAATACTAACAACTGGTGTATTCCCTATCAGGCTCAGTATATCTTTTTTTATTTGGGTATCTGCTAACTCCATTTATGCCTCCCGAAACTCAGTGCTATAGAAAATGGCTAATCAATATTGAAATTGCAAAGCCATATCGATAAATTCCATTTTGGTTTTCTCTCACCTTTTTAAAATATAGATTTACACTTGCCATTGTGAGATAAAAAACAGTATCACCATTAAGTGCAAATGAACACCCACCACCGGGGTTAAACAAATTATTCATAATACCAAGAGCAAATATTAACTCTACTTATTGATATTTATTTCCATTATATTAGGCGAAGAGTTTATTCACTAAACAAATTAGAATTATAACAATGAATAATTAATATAGTTTAAGTCTCGAAATACAAATCTGTGGCTCACCCAGTTGTCACTGCCTGGTTCTGCGTGAGGGCGCACTGGTTTTGTCATGATGCCGTGCTAAAGTGGCAAAAGGTCCCTTTTTTGGAGTACGTGAATTCTCATGATTCGTCTCGCAGTCATTGGCACAAACTGGATCACTCGCCAGTTTGTGGATGCCGCCCATGAAACCGGCAGCTATAAGCTCACCGCCGTCTATTCCCGCAGTCTTGAACAAGCTCAGGCTTTCGCCAGCGACTATATGGTTGAACATCTGTTCACGTCCCTGGAAGAGATGGCGCAAAGCGAGGCTATCGACGCGGTGTATATCGCCAGCCCGAACTCGCTGCACTTCCCGCAGACCAGGCTGTTTCTGAGCCACAAAAAACATGTGATCTGCGAGAAGCCGCTGGCGTCCAACATTGCCGAAGTGGAACAGGCCATTGAGATCGCTCGTGAAAATCAGGTTGTGCTGTTCGAGGCGTTTAAGACCTCCAGCCTGCCGAACTTCCTGCAATTGCAGCAGGCGTTGAGCAAAGTGGGCAAGATGCGCAAGGCGTTGATCAACTACTGCCAGTACTCTTCCCGCTATCAGCGTTATCTCGACGGTGAAAACCCAAACACTTTCAATCCGGCGTTTTCTAACGGCTCGATTATGGATATCGGCTTCTACTGCCTTGCGTCTGCCGTGGCCTTGTGGGGTGAACCGCACAGCGTGAAGGCAACAGCGACCTTGCTGGAAAGTGGCGTGGATGCTCATGGTGTGGCGGTGCTGGATTACGGCGATTTCAGCGTGACGCTACAGCACTCCAAAGTGAGCGATTCGGTGCTGCCGAGTGAAATTCAGGGTGAAGACGGTTCACTGGTTGTCGAAAAAATGTCGGAATGCCAGAAAGTGTCCTTCGTTCCGCGTGGTGGCAAAACGCAGGATCTTACCCAGCCGCAGCATATCAACACCATGTTGTACGAAGCCGAGCTGTTTGCGCGTCTGGTCGAGAAAAATGAAGTGAATCATCCAGGACTCGCTGTGAGCCGCACCACCGCGAAGCTTTCCACGGAAATCCGTCGTCAGACCGGTGTGGTCTTCCCGGCAGATGGCGTGAACCAAAGCGCGACCGCGTAAAAGAATGTAAAACAGGTGTTACAGGGCATTGACGGTGTCGATGCTCTGTAATACTTTGTCACACGCAAAGGGGAGTAACTTGTTTGCTGGTGGATCGTCATTACGGTGCGAAAGCATCCGGTCGCCAGGCAACAGGAAAGGGTTCAGCATGCTGAGATCTTTCCTGTTGTAAGTGAGACCTTGCCGAAAGGCGAGGTCCGGGCAAAAAATCCCATAACGGCTATCGTCTTTTGGACGTTAGCCGTTTTTTTTGCTTAAAGGAAAGATTATGAATACTGTCGGCACACCGTTGCTCTGGGGCGGATTTGCTGTTGTGGTCGTCATTATGCTGGCCATCGACCTGCTGTTACAGGGGCGTCGTGGCGCACATACCATGACCATGAAACAAGCGGCGAGCTGGTCGCTGGTGTGGGTCACCCTCTCTTTGCTGTTTAACCTGGCGTTTTGGTGGTATCTCGTTCAGACCCAGGGCCGCGCCGTTGCCGATCCGCAGGCGCTGGCTTTCCTCACCGGTTATTTGATTGAGAAATCGCTGGCTGTCGATAACGTCTTCGTCTGGCTGATGCTGTTTAGCTACTTTGCTGTGCCTGCTGCGTTGCAGCGCCGCGTGTTGGTTTACGGT
This sequence comes from Pantoea sp. sgz302252, assembly GCF_047713085.1. NCBI lineage: Bacteria > Pseudomonadati > Pseudomonadota > Gammaproteobacteria > Enterobacterales > Erwiniaceae > Pantoea > Pantoea sp. sgz302252. The sequence continues at coordinate 54,945 of NZ_JBLFJW010000034.1, read as the reverse complement.
GTGCTGGGCGCGATCGTGCTGCGTACGATCATGATCTTCACCGGAAGCTGGCTGATTTCGCAGTTTGAATGGCTGCTGTATGTGTTTGGCGCCTTCCTGCTGTTTACCGGCGTGAAGATGGCGCTGGCGAAAGATGACGACTCGGGGATCGGCGATAAACCGCTGGTGCGCTGGCTGCGCGGCCATCTGCGCATGACCGATAAGATTGAGAACGAGCGCTTCTTCGTGCGTCAGAACGGCTTGCTGTTTGCCACGCCGCTGCTGCTGGTGCTGATTTTGGTAGAGCTGAGCGACGTGATTTTCGCGGTGGACAGCATTCCGGCTATCTTCGCTGTGACGACCGACCCGTTCATTGTGCTGACCTCTAACCTGTTTGCGATCCTCGGCCTGCGTGCGATGTACTTCCTGCTGGCGGGCGTAGCAGAACGCTTCTCAATGCTGAAGTACGGTCTGTCGGTGATTCTGGTGTTTATCGGGATCAAGATGCTGATTGTGGATTTCTACCACATCCCAATTGCTATCTCGCTTGGCGTGGTGTTTGGCATTCTGGTGCTGACCCTGCTTATCAATATGTGGGTGAACCACCAGAACGATAAAAAGCAGCAGCAGCTCTAATCTCATTGCCCGGCGGCGCAGGCTTGCCGGGCCTACAAAGGATGAGTTTGTAAGCCCGTGCAAACGAAGTGCCGCCGGGCAATTTTCTTTTGTGGTTTATGTCAAATAAATGTTATTCAACAGTTAAAAAATAAGACACGAACGAAATAATCAGCACTTTCCCCTTTCCCACCGCCAGAACATCCTTATACTCAACCGTGCAAACATTCGTTACATCCTGCCAAATGTGACCAAAGAGTCGCCGGGATGAAGTGACATTACGACGGAAGGAAAAGTTAAATGACTACGCAACGCCCCTCAGGCTTGCTGCAGCGTCTCGCTAGCGGCAGTCTTGTTAAACAAATTTTGGTTGGTCTGGTGCTCGGTATTCTGCTGGCCTGGATTTCCAGACCCGCAGCCGAAGCGGTTGGTCTGTTCGGTACGCTGTTCGTTGGCGCACTGAAAGCCGTCGCCCCGGTGCTGGTTCTGATGCTGGTCATGGCTTCCATCGCCAACCACCAGCACGGCCAGAAAACCAGTATTCGCCCGATCCTGTTTCTTTATCTGCTGGGCACGTTCTCTGCGGCACTGACCGCGGTGGTGTTTAGCTTCCTGTTCCCTTCTACTTTGCATCTGAGCACTGCCGCGGGTGATGTCACGCCGCCATCCGGCATTGTGGAAGTGTTGCGTGGCCTGCTGATGAGCATGGTCTCGAACCCGATTAACGCTCTGCTGAACGCCAACTACATTGGCATTCTGGTGTGGGCTGTGGGTCTGGGCTTTGCCCTTCGCCATAGCAATGACAGCACCAAAAATCTGATTAACGACGTGTCTAACGCCGTCACCTTTATCGTGAAAGTGGTGATTCGCTTTGCCCCGATCGGCATCTTTGGTCTGGTTTCTTCCACTCTTGCGACCACTGGTTTTGAAACACTGTGGGGCTATGCGCATCTGCTGGTGGTGCTGATTGGCTGTATGTTGCTGGTGGCGCTGGTGATTAACCCGCTGCTGGTGTGGTGGAAAATTCGCCGTAACCCCTATCCGCTGGTGCTGATGTGCCTGCGTGAAAGCGGCGTGTATGCGTTCTTCACCCGCAGCTCCGCGGCTAACATTCCGGTAAACATGGCGCTGGCGGAGAAGCTTAACCTCGACCGCGATACCTATTCCGTTTCCATTCCGCTGGGTGCGACCATCAATATGGCGGGAGCAGCCATCACCATTACCGTACTGACGCTGGCGGCCGTGTATACGCTGGGTATTGCGGTGGATGTGCCAACAGCCCTGCTGTTAAGCGTGGTGGCGGCGCTGTGTGCGTGTGGGGCTTCTGGCGTCGCAGGCGGTTCGCTGCTGCTGATCCCGCTGGCCTGTAACATGTTCGGCATTCCGAATGATATCGCCATGCAGGTGGTGGCGGTAGGCTTTATTATTGGCGTGTTGCAGGACTCCTGCGAAACCGCGCTGAACTCGTCCACTGACGTGCTGTTCACCGCAGCGGCATGCATGGCCGAAGATGAGCGTCTGGCGAAAAACGCTCTGCACAGCTAATCTGCAGCCCTTCCGCGCACCGCGGAAGGGCTCTCTTCCTGAAGTGCCATTTCCGCTTTAAAGGGATCAATACCCCGCTTCTGCATCCGCCAGAACCGAATGATATTCATCCCATTCATCACCAGAAAACTGCCCTCAATCAGCGTGCCGCCAATCGATCCCAGCCAGAAGTTGTGCGCTACCCAACAGGCGGTTGAACACCAGATAATGCAGCGCATCGGCAATCCCTGTAAGCGAAACAGCGCCCAGGTACTGACAACCGTGCCCGCCACCGGCAGCAGTTCCATTGGATGATGAAACTTCGCCAGCCCAATGCCGCCCGTCAGCGCGATAAAAATCGCCATCACCCATAAGCTGCGAGTCCGCAGGGTGATCATCGTTCGAATGGCATTGAGCAAGGCACTGGAGCCGGCAGGAAAAGCGCCCATCAGAAAAAAATGCACGCCGATAATGGCGCTGTAGAGGGAGAGTTGTTTCTTGAAGCGACGCTCGTCGCGATTGATAAAGGTGGTGATCCCAACCAGAAACGCGATGACGCCAACGCCCTGGGCAAGCCAATACGTGGTCATGCAACATCCTTTGGTAACACAAAAAAAAGCGGCACCGTTGCCAGCGCCGTTGGATGATTAAAGCGTCACGCCTGATTTAAACAGCGCCAGCTCTCGGAAATCGTTTTTCTCGTTACAGGTTTGCTTGCCGTTGGCGAAGTCGACGATGGCATCGACAAATTCATTCAACACTTCCGGCATCGCTTTCCCGTGGATGAGCTGCCCGGCATCGAAATCAATCCAGTGTTTTTTCTTCGCAGCCAGCTCGCTGTTGGTGGCAATTTTCACTGTCGGCACAAAACCGCCATAAGGCGTACCGCGCCCGGTACTGAACAGCACCATGTGGCAACCTGCGCCCGCTAACGCACTGGTGGCTACCGCATCGTTACCCGGCGCGCTTAACAGGTTAAGGCCGTGGGTTTTCAGACGCTCACCGTAGCGCAGCACATCGACCACCTGACTGGAACCCGCTTTTTGCGTACAGCCCAGCGATTTCTCTTCCAGCGTGGTGATGCCCCCGGCTTTGTTGCCCGGTGAGGGGTTCTCGTAAATCGGCTGATTGTGCGCGATAAAGTACTGTTTGAAATCGTTGACCATGGTGACCGTCTTTTCAAACGTCGCTTCGTCGCGGCAATGGCTCATCAGGATTTGCTCCGCGCCGAACATCTCCGGTACTTCCGTCAGCACGGTGGTGCCGCCGTTGCCAATCACGTAGTCAGAGAAACGCCCCAGCATTGGGTTGGCCGTGATGCCAGACAGGCCATCCGACCCACCGCACTCCAGACCGAACTTCAGTTCGCTGAGTTTGCCCGGCTCGCGCTTGTCATGGCGCATCACTTCATACAACTGATGCAGATGCTCAAGCCCCGCCTCCACTTCATCGTCCTGCTTCTGGCAGATCATGAAGTGCACGCGCTCCGGGTCAAAATCCCCCAGCGTTTCACGGAAGGCATCAACCTGGTTGTTTTCACAGCCCAGGCCAACCACCAGCACTGCGCCGGCGTTCGGGTGGCGCACCATGTTTTGCAGCATCGTGCGGGTATTGATGTGGTCATCGCCAAGCTGGGAACAGCCGTAAGTGTGGCTGAACAGGAACACGCCATCGGTGCCTTCGGCCTCATTCGTTTCCTTCAGAAAGCGCGTCTGAATTTGACGCGCAATCCCGTTCACGCAGCCCACTGTCGGCAAAATCCACAGCTCGTTTCGTACCCCAACCTCACCGTTTGCACGGCGGTAAATCTGAACGTCACGATCTGCCGCCTGGTTTTGCGCGGTGTGAAGGTCTGGTTGATAGCTATACTCGTCGAGATCGCTCAGGTTCGTACGCGTGTTGTGGGAATGAATATGTTCCCCGGGCGCAATGTCCGTTAGCGCATGACCGATAGGCAGACCGTATTTAATGACGTTTTCCCCTTTCGCTATCGCGCGCAGGGCAAACTTATGCCCGCGCACAACGTCGGACTGCAGGCGAACCGTCTCACCGTCGACGGTCACTTCCTGACCCGCTGCGATGTCAGCCAGTGCGACAATCACGTTGTCCAGCGAATGGATCTTGATGTATTGCATATCAACCAACCTCAGGGTTTAGTTCAGTTCAATGCCGAAGTAATCACGCGCATTGTTAAAGCAGATGTTTTTCACCATTTCGCCCAGCAGCTGGATATCCGCTGGTGCTTCACCCGCAGCCACCCAGCGGCCAATCATCTGGCACAGAATGCGGCGGAAATATTCGTGACGGGTGTAAGACAGGAAGCTGCGGCTGTCGGTCAGCATGCCGACGAAGCGGCTCAGCAGGCCCAGCTGCGCCAGCTGCGTCATCTGACGTTCCATGCCGTCTTTCTGATCGTTGAACCACCAGCCGGAACCGAATTGCATCTTGCCTGGCATCCCTTCGCCCTGGAAGTTGCCAATCATGGTGCCCAGCACTTCGTTATCGCGTGGGTTCAGGCAGTAAAGAATGGTTTTCGGCAGCAGGTTCTCTTCGTTCTGCTTGCTCAACAGTTTAGAGAGCTCTTCAGCCAGCAGACGGTCGTTGATGGAGTCAAAGCCAACATCCGCGCCCAGCAGTTTGAACTGACGCTGGTTGTTATTACGCAGCGCGCCAATGTGATACTGCTGCACCCAGCCGCGACGAGCATATTCGCCACCCAGCCAGACCAGCACAGCGGTTTTGAACTGCGCCACTTCGCGCTCGCTCAGCGATTCGCCTGACAGACGACGGGCAAGAATACCGTCCAGCTCGGCTTCAGTGGCTTCAGCAAACAGCACCACATCCAGCGCGTGGTCAGACACTTTACAGCCGTGAGCGGCAAAGTGATCCAGACGGCGGCCCAGCGCGGTTTGCAGATCGCTGAAACGGCGGATATCGGTATCAGCCACTTCGCCCAGCTTCGCCATGTAGTCGCCAAAGGTCGCCTGTTCGATGTTGAAGGCTTTGTCTGGACGCCAGCTTGGCAGCACTTTGATAGTGAAGGTGCTGTCTTTCGCCACGGTCGCGTGATGCTCCAGAGAATCGATTGGATCGTCAGTGGTGCCGACCATCTTCACGTTCATCTGCTGCATGATGCCGCGAGCGGAGAAGTTTTCCTGCGCCAGCAGATCGTTGCACTGGTTCCAGATTTCATCGGCGGTTGACGGAGACAGCAGCTTGCCGGTGATACCAAACGGGCGACGCAGCTCAAGGTGCGTCCAGTGGTACAGCGGGTTGCCGATGGTATGCGGCACGGTTGCTGCCCAGGCGTCGAACTTCTCACGGTCAGAAGCATCACCCGTACACAGGCGCTCGGCCACACCATTGGTACGCATAGCACGCCATTTGTAGTGGTCGCCTTTCAGCCAGATGTCATACAAGTTTTTGAAACGGTAATTTTCGGCAACCTGCTGCGGCGGAAGGTGGCAGTGGTAGTCGAAAATCGGCTGGTCTTTCGCGTAGTCGTGGTACAGACGGCGGGCAAATTCGGTGTCGAGCAGGAAATCTTCGGTCATAAACTGAGTCATTATCGTCTTCCTCTGAAGGAGTGCGTCAGATGCTTAACTGCAATGGTGTCAAAGTTATCACACCAATTTCCAGCGACCGAAGAATTTTTCGTGAGTCAGATCAATAAAAGCCGACAAATAATGTCCTTAAAAAGCGGTAAATATCCCGCCAGGCCGCGCCATTTCTCGCTTTCCCCGCCGCTCAGAAAGACCCTACAGCTCTTCCTGCTTTTGTGACGGTTCTCACCTTTTAAAGTTGTATGACAAGTTATCTTTCCTGCCGTCGCAACCTATAAGCCGACGGAATGCATTACCGGAGAAAAACACTCCGGAGTTATCGGTACGGACACCGAATTCGCAAATTTATTGATGGCAAGGTTCGGGCCGTATCAGGTTTTCCTGTTACGCCTCACCGTTACTTAATCATCCTCCCGTCAGGCGGGAAGATGACCGTGCAAAGCGCGGATAAAACAAAACGACGAGGTTTACATGCGTAAAATTAAAGGGTTACGTTGGTATATGATCGCCCTGGTGACGTTGGGCACCGTGCTGGGTTATCTCACCCGTAATACCGTGGCTGCGGCCGCGCCAACGTTTATGCAAGAACTGCATATTTCTACTCAGCAATATTCCTATATTATCGCTGCTTATTCAGCCGCTTATACCGTGATGCAGCCTGTTGCAGGCTACGTGCTTGACCTGCTCGGCACTAAAATTGGTTACGCGATGTTTGCCGTGCTTTGGGCTTGTTTCTGTGGCGCTACCGCGCTGGCAGGAAGCTGGGGCGGCCTGGCTGTCGCTCGTGGTGCTGTCGGTGCGGCAGAAGCAGCGATGATCCCGGCGGGCCTGAAAGCCAGTTCCGAGTGGTTCCCGGCGAAAGAGCGTTCTGTCGCCGTAGGTTACTTCAACGTCGGTTCCTCCATTGGCGGCATGATTGCGCCACCGCTGGTGGTGTGGGCCATCGTGATGCACAGCTGGCAGATGGCGTTCATCATTTCCGGCGTGCTGAGCTTTGCCTGGGCAATGGCGTGGCTCATCTTCTACAAACACCCACGTGACCAGAAAAAATTAACCGACGAGGAACGCGAATACATCATCGGCGGTCAGGAAGCGCAGCACCAGAAAGACAATGGCAAGAAAATGTCTGCCTGGCAGATCATCCGTAACCGCCAGTTCTGGGGCATTGCGCTGCCGCGCTTCCTGGCAGAACCGGCCTGGGGGACTTTCAACGCCTGGATCCCGCTGTTCATGTTTAAAGTCTACGGCTTTGACCTGAAGCACATCGCGATGTTTGCGTGGATGCCAATGCTGTTTGCTGATCTGGGTTGTATCGTTGGCGGCTACCTGCCACCGCTGTTCCAGCGTAAGTTCGGTGTGAACCTGATTGTCTCCCGTAAACTGGTGGTCACCATGGGTGCGGTACTGATGATTGGCCCAGGCATGATCGGCCTGTTCACCAGCCCTTATGTGGCGATTGCGCTGCTGTGCGTCGGTGGCTTTGCTCACCAGTCTCTGTCTGGCGCGCTGATTACCCTCTCCTCCGACGTATTTGGTCGTAACGAAGTGGCTACCGCGAACGGCCTGACCGGCATGGCGGCCTGGACCGCGAGCACCCTGTTTGCTCTGGTGGTCGGTGCGCTGGCAGATACGCTGGGCTTCAGCCCGCTGTTCGCTGTGCTGGCGGTGTTCGACCTGCTGGGAGCGCTGGTTATCTGGACGGTTCTGCAAAACAAACCGGCGGTAGAGGTTGCCCAAACCGTAGGCGGCCCGGCGACACAAAACTAAGCCTGATACCGTTCGACAAAAGCCGCCCCGGGCGGCTTTTTGCTGTATCAGACTGGTGAGAATTTGGTAAAAGTGGTATAACAAATCTCTCATGCCGTACCCTTCCTGGAGCGTATATGGAAATCACTGAACCACGCCGTTTGTACCAACAACTCGCTGCTGAGCTGAAAGATCGCATCGAACAGGGCGTCTATCTTGTGGGTGACAAACTCCCCGCAGAGCGCTTCATTGCCGATGAGAAAAACGTCAGCCGCACGGTGGTTCGTGAAGCCATCATCATGCTGGAAGTGGAAGGGTATGTTGAGGTCCGTAAAGGCTCCGGCATTCATGTCATTTCCAATACCGCGAAGCACTATCAGGTTCCGGATGAATCACTTGAATTCGCCAGCTATGGGCCTTTTGAGCTGTTACAGGCTCGTCAGCTGATTGAAAGTAACATTGCGGAATTTGCCGCCACTCAGGTCACCAAGCAAGACATCATGAAGCTGATGGAAATCCAGGAGAAGGCGCGCAAAGAGAAGTGCTTCCGCGATTCAGAGTGGGATCTCCAGTTCCACGTACAGGTTGCGCTGGCCACCCAGAATACGGCGCTAGCGGCTATCGTGGAAAAAATGTGGACTCAGCGTGTTCACAACCCGTACTGGAAAAAACTGCACGATCATATCGATCTTCGCACCGTCGATAACTGGTGTGACGATCATGACCAAATTCTTAAAGCACTGATTCGCAAAGACCCGCACGCGGCCAAACTGGCGATGTGGCAGCATCTGGAAAACACCAAACTGATGCTGTTTAACGAAACCAGTGATGACTTTGAATTCAATGCCGATCGCTACTTATTTGCGGAAAACCCGGTTGTTCATCTCGATACCGCCGCGAACAGTTCAAAATAAGGATAATCTTACCCTCAGCCCAGGCCTGAGGGTAAGTTAACCAACTATAGTGTCAGCCTGTGTAAAGTCCCTCGCCCTTCCCCCTATCAAACAGCAAAATCAATGTGCAACGAGCTGCAATTTCTGTGACGTAAAACCAGAGGCTTTGTTACACTTAGATGCAATTTGACGTTTACGGATTTGGCTTTCGCCAGGTCAAAAAAACATGGAAAAGTTCAGAACGCATCACCGACGACCATAATGATAAAAGACAACCCTCGTGCGGCACTTCAACGCGTTCAGGCGTGACATTAATCGATGTACCAGGAATCGTGAATGGAACTGTTAACCCAATTACTTAATGCCTTGTGGAGCCAGGATTTCGAAACCCTGGCCAACCCTTCCATGATCGGCATGCTCTATTTTGTGTTGTTTATGATCCTGTTCCTTGAGAACGGATTGCTGCCTGCGGCCTTTTTGCCAGGCGACAGCCTGCTGGTGCTGGTTGGCGTGCTTATCGCGAAAGGCGCGATGGGCTTCCCACAAACCCTGTTGCTGCTCACTACCGCCGCAAGCCTGGGCTGCTGGCTGAGTTACATTCAGGGGCGCTGGCTGGGTAACACCCGAATTGTGCAAAACTGGCTCTCTCATCTGCCTACGCACTACCATCAGCGCGCACATCACTTGTTCCATAAACATGGCCTGTCTGCGTTGCTGGTTGGCCGTTTTATCGCATTCGTCCGTACGTTACTGCCCACCATTGCAGGCCTCTCTGGCCTGAGCAGCACACGCTTCCAGTTCTTTAACTGGATGAGCGGCCTGCTGTGGGTCTTGATCCTGACGACACTCGGCTACCTGTTAGGGAAAACGCCGGTGTTCCTCAAATACGAAGATGCGTTGATGTCCTGCCTGATGCTGCTGCCCGTGGTGCTGCTGGTTATCGGCCTCATCGGCTCGCTGGTCGTTCTGTGGAAGAAAAAATACGGCAACCGGAGCTGATCATGGGGCTTCGGAACTTTACGCTTCGCCGGTTCAGCATCAGCCTCAGCATTTTACTTCTGCTGTGCGCGATACTATGGATGTGGGCTGCGCTGCAAAAGCGCGAGTCCACGCTCGCCATTCGCCCGCTAAGCTCCAACACCAGCATGCCTGATGGTTTTTTCGTCTGGCATCACCTGGATGCCAACGGCATTCGTTTTAAGAGCATCACGCCGCAAAATAACGGCCTGGTGATTAAATTTGAATCCAGCGACCAGAGCGCCGCCGCCAAAGAAGTGCTTGATCGAACACTGCCGCACGGTTACATCATTGCTCAACAGGATGAGGATCAAGACCTGACACCGCAGTGGTTGTCCCGTCTGCGTGATACCCCGCACCGCTTCGGTTAATCCCTTCCAGGATTCTGAATCTTTTCACAGGCTTTGGTGATTTCCTGTTTACTTACTATGATTGTAACAGGCGGAAGTCACTCTCCTGATTTCATCGACTGGGTTGGTAATGCCTGAAATTACCCACGACACAAGGGAAGGTTTCATCTATGAAATACCGCATCGTTCTGGCTTTTGGTCTTGTTATGCTCAGTGCAACCGCTTCTGCCGTCAGCCCGTGTCAGGAGAAAGAACAGGACATCCAGCGCGAAATCCGCTACGCCCAAAAGCATCACAACCAGAGCCGCATTGATGGCCTCAACAAGGCATTACGCGAAGTCAAAGCCAACTGCAGCGACAGCAAACTGCGCGAGGATCATCACAAGAAAATCGCGGAGCAGAAACAAGAAGTCGCTGAACGACGCCATGACCTTGACGAAGCCAAAACCAAAGGCGATGCGGAGAAAATCAGTAAACGTGAACACAAACTCACTGAAGCGCAGAACGAACTGAAAGCGCTGGAGTCTCGTGACTATTGAGTTAATGGAAAGCTAACGTCTTACACTGGAGAAAATCATGTCAAAAGATACCACCTCAGAAAATCTGCGTGCCGAACTGAAATCCCTGACCGACACCCTGGAAGAAGTGCTGAACTCCTCCAGCGACAAATCCAAAGAAGAACTGAGCAAACTGCGCAGCAAAGCCGAACGCGCCCTGAAAGACAGCCGTCACCGTCTGGGTGAAACCAGCGACGCGCTCGCCAGACAGGCTCGTCAGGCGGCAGGGCATGCTGACGATTACGTTCGTGAAAACCCATGGACAGGCGTCGGGATCGGTGCAGCCGTTGGGCTGGTGCTGGGTGTGCTGCTGACGCGCCGTTAATGATGGCTGACTCTCATCACACACACGGCCCGGGGAAAAGCGTCTTCGGCATCGGCCAGCGTATCGTCACGATCATCGTCGAGATGGTCGAAACCCGGCTGCGGCTTGCCGTCGTTGAGCTGGAAGAGGAGAAAGCCAATCTCTTCCAGATGCTGCTGATGCTCGGCCTGACCATGCTGTTCGCGGCCTTTGGGCTGATGAGCCTGATGGTGCTGGTCATCTGGGCAGTCGATCCGCAGTATCGCCTTAACGCCATGATAGCCACCACCGTGGTGCTGCTGGCGCTGGCGCTGATTGGCGGGATCTGGACGCTCAGGAAAGCGCGTCGTTCAACGTTCTTACGCCATACGCGTAATGAGCTGGCGAACGACCGGGCATTGCTTGAGGATGACGAACGTGAGTAGCAAGCTCGAGCTGCAAAAGCGAAAAGCTTACCTGCTGAGCCAAATCCAGCAGCAGCGACTGGATCTTTCCGCCAGCCGCCGTGACTGGATGGAGGCGACCGGCGTTTATGATCGTGGCTGGAACACGCTGCTAAACCTGCGCTCGTGGGCGCTGGTTGGCAGCAGCATCATGGCCATCTGGTCAGTTCGCCATCCTCGCTTTCTGGTACGCTGGGGCCGCCGTGGCTTTGGTGCCTGGAGCGCCTGGCGGCTGGTCAAAAGCACGCTGCGCCAGCAACAGTCGCGTTGATGCTGCCTGTGCCGGGCGGCACTGCGTTTGCCCGGCCTACAAACACGCTCTGTTCTTCCCTGTAGGACTGATAAGCGAAGCGCCATCAGGCAAATCTTCCAACACTCAATATATTTGAAGAAGACTGACAGTTTTCCTTGCTAACAATCCCGCACCGCTCCGATTACACTCCTTTCCATCGACAGCAAGTACGCGGTATCTCCGCGAAATTGCACAATAAATAAAGATAGCCGCCTGTGTGGTTTGATGGAGAGTAAAATGAAAAAATTAGAAGATGTTGGTGTACTGATAGCGCGCATTCTGATGCCAATCCTGTTTATCACTGCAGGTTGGGGCAAAATCACCGGTTATGCGGGTACCCAGCAGTACATGGAAGCCATGGGCGTTCCGGGCGCACTGCTGCCACTGACCATCCTGCTTGAGTTTGGCGGCGGCCTGGCCATCCTGTTTGGTTTCCTGACTCGTACCACTGCGCTGTTCATTGCCGGTTTCACCCTGCTGACGGCGTTCCTGTTCCACAGCAACTTTGCTGAAGGCGTTAACTCGCTGATGTTCATGAAAAACCTGACCATCGCTGGCGGTTTCCTGCTGCTGGCGATTACCGGTCCTGGCGCGTTCAGTATTGACCGCGTGCTGAACAAAAAGTGGTAAGGCGTCTATACTGAAGTTTCTAAAAGCGAGGAGATAGCACCTCGCTTTTGTCATTTGAAGGAGAGAGAACCATGGGACAACTGATTGACGGCGTCTGGCATGACACCTGGTATGACACCCAATCAACCGGGGGACGCTTCAAGCGTTCAGTGTCAGCGTTTCGCAACTGGCTGACCGCCGATGGCGCACCAGGCCCCTCCGGAGAAGGCGGATTCGCCGCTGAAAAAGATCGCTACCATTTGTACGTCTCCCTCGCCTGCCCTTGGGCACACCGCACGCTGATTATGCGCGCACTTAAAGGCCTTGAGCCGTTTATCGATGTTTCGGTGGTGAACCCGCTGATGTTTGAAAACGGCTGGACCTTTGATGACAGCTTCCCGGGCGCAACCGGCGACAGTCTGTATCAGCATGAATTTCTTTATCAGCTTTACCTGCACGCCGATCCTCAGTACAGCGGACGCGTCACCGTGCCGGTGCTGTGGGATAAAAAGAATCACACCATCGTCAGCAACGAATCCGCTGAAATTATCCGTATGCTGAATACGGCGTTCGATGGCCTTGGCGCTCGTGCAGGCGATTACTACCCGCCAGCCCTGCGTGGCAAGATTGATGAGCTGAACGACTGGATTTACGACAGCATCAACAACGGGGTCTATAAAGCCGGGTTCGCCACCAGCCAGGAAGCTTACGATGAAGCGGTGAGCAAAGTGTTTGAGTCGCTGGAGCGCGTCGAGCAACTCCTCGGCCAGCACCGCTATCTGACGGGCAATCAGTTGACTGAGGCAGACATTCGTCTGTGGACCACGCTGGTTCGCTTTGATCCGGTTTACGTCACCCACTTCAAATGTGATAAGCACCGCATCAGCGATTACCTGAATCTGTACGGTTTCCTGCGCGATATTTATCAGCTACCGGGCGTCGCGGAAACGGTCAATATGGACCATATCCGCAACCACTATTACCGTAGCCACAAAACCATTAACCCGACCGGGATCATTTCCATCGGGCCGTGGCAGGATCTCGACGAGCCTCACGGGCGAGACATTCGCTTCCGCTAATTATTAAGGGCATCAATCGATGCCCTTTTTAATTTTATCATTTGCATCTATCCTTACCTCGATCGCTTAGAAAACAAGTGATTGACTGACTATCGAGGCAAGGAAAATGGACTGGTATCTAAAAGTACTCAAGAATTACATCGGGTTTGGTGGCCGTGCGCGCCGCAAAGAATATTGGATGTTCGTGCTGGTGAGTTTCGTCCTGGCGGGCGTGCTGAGCATTATTGATAAAATGCTTGGCTGGGAACATGCGAGCGGAGAAGGCGTGCTGGCGAGCATTTATGGCCTGCTGGTTCTGCTGCCCACGCTGGCTGTGCAGTTCCGCCGCTTGCATGATACCGACCGCTCGGCGTGGTGGTTGTTAATCTGGCTGATCCCGATTGTCGGCTGGCTGGTTATCCTGGTCTTTAACTGCCAAAACGGCACGCAAGGTGATAATCGCTTCGGGGCAGATCCGAAAGCGACAGACGCTCCGCAACGGATCGTCTCCTGATAAAAAATGCCGGGTGACGATACGTTTACCCGGCTTACTCCAGACCTTACTTTCCGGCGAACAATTTCGGGATTTCACGCAGGCACCAGGCTTTGGCTTCGCCCATGCTGTCTCGCCGCCACGCCATAATGATGTCCACTTCATTGGTGTATTCCGGGCTCACGACCCGCAACCGCCCTTCAGCGATATCCTGTTCCACCAGCGGATAAGGCATGGTAGCCACACCAAGCCCGGCCAGCAGCGCCTGGCGCTTATCTTCAATGGTACTGACCGTTAAGCGCGGCTGTTTATCCAGCAGCTGTACGGTGAGCACAGGACGCTCACGTGCCGTATCGGCCACCGCCACGCCACGGTATTTCACTCGCGTGACTTCAGAAAGCGGTTCAGGCTCCTGATGAATCGGGTGATCGGGCGCGGCGACATACACGTTGAGCACCGAATACAGCTTGCGCGAGTTGATCTCAGAAGAGGAACGGAAATGCATGTCCGGCGCAATCACGATATCCGCACGGCCCTGTTCCAGGCGTTCCCACGCCCCCGCCAACACTTCGGTGATAATGGATAACTGCGTATTGGCTTTCACCGCCAGCTTTTCGATCAGCGGGAAAAGCTTCGGCGTAGGCACCAGCGCTTCCGTGACCAGCGTCAGGTGCGTTTCCCAACCGCGCGCCAATGCTTCTGCATCGGTGGTGAGTTTGTCAGCCGCTTCGAGCAGAACACGCCCGCGTTCCAGCAGCATTCGCCCCACGTTGGTGAATTTTGTGCGATGCCCTGAGCGGTCGAACAACACCACATCCAGCTCTTCTTCCAGCTTCTGCATGGTGTAGCTCAACGCAGACGGCACGCGTCCCAGCTCATCGGCGGCGGCAGCAAAACTGCCACGCCTGTCGATGGCGTCCATTACCCTTAACGCTTCCAGCGTCAATGCCCTTTCTTTAGCCATGGCGTTCTCATTCAGTAAATTTGAACATACCCGGCAGAATAACTGGCTAACAATGCAGCGTCCATAGCTTTACCATTGTTTCAGTGTAAAGAGAGGTCAAGAATTATGATTACTACCCGAACAGCCAAACAGTGTGGACAAGCCGACTTCGGCTGGCTGCAGGCCCGATACACATTCTCCTTTGGACACTACTTTGATCCTAAGCTGTTGGGCTACGCGTCCCTGCGCGTCCTGAATCAGGAAGTGCTCGGCCCAGGCGCTTCATTCCAGGCTCGCACTTACCCGAAAGTCGATATCCTGAACATTATCCTTGAAGGTGAAGCCGAGTATCGGGACAGCGAAGGCAACCATGTTCAGGCGAAAGCGGGCGAAGCGCTGCTGATTGCCACTCAACCGGGCATCAGCTACAGCGAACACAATCTTAGCAAAGAGAAATCCCTGACGAGGATGCAGCTTTGGCTGGATGCCTGTCCGGAGCGTGAGAACTCGCTGGTGCAAAAACTGACGTTAACCGATGGCGCTCGCCAGCTCATTGCTTCACCAGACGGCAGTCAGGAAAGTTTGCAGCTGCGCCAACAGGTCTGGATCCACCATATTCAGCTGGAGAAAGGCGAGCAGTTGAGCTTCCAACTGCATGGCCCACGATCGTATTTGCAGTCTATCCACGGCACCGTTCATGCCGTCACGCCTGGCGAGGAGCGAGAAGCCCTTACCTGTGGCGACGGCGCTTTTATTCGTGACGAGGCTAACATAACACTTGTTGCTGATACGCCGCTGCGCGGTTTACTGATAGATTTACCGGTATAGCCCTGAACACCGGCAGGTCAATGTGAGCAAGAAACAGCAGAAGAAGACGGCGTCGAAAAAAGCTGTCGCCGAAACGAATACCGCGGCAACTGAGCAAGAAACACGAAAAGTATTTGGGTGCGATGACGTGCCTGATGAACTGGCGGCGATTGTCGCAGAAGCTGAAATTCGGCTGGCGCAGGAAATGCACTTGATATGACAGAAGCCCGCAACGCTTAAGCTTTGCGGGCTTTTGCTTTATTGCCTGGCGGCACTGCGCTTGCCGGGTCTGCCTTACATCACAGGCCAGCGTAAGGCGCAGCCGCCACCCGGCGTTAGCGTCTTTGTTTTATTCGCTGGCAGACTCAATCAAGTCTTCGCGCACTTGATTACGCTGTTCTGGCGTCAGCACCTGATTCACGTCGAAGTAGTACTTCACACGGTAATAACGGGTTTGCTGTTCAACTTTACTGAATGCTTCAAGCTGGCTTTTCACTGCTTTCTCGTCCCATTTGCCGGATTGGATCACGCCGATGATCGCCCCATCTTTCACGCCCTTCATGGAAACCTGCTTCACACTGTTCACCATCGCATCATGCAGGCTCTTGATCTTCGCCACCTGCTCGTTGCTCAGTTTCAGATGCTGAACAACCGGATCCTGAGAAGGCGCTGGCGCAACGTCTGCCGCCTGAGCCAGGCCGGTGAAGCCCATCAGGGAAGCCGTCAGTAAGGCAATACGTGTCATTTTTTTCATTATTTCATCCTGTTAAGAGTGCCATGGAAGAGGAGGCATTATTTTTCACCTTCCCGTGAATGTATGTAATGAATTATTCATACAAATTTGTATTTAAAGCAAATAGACGGCGTGGGGAAAATTGTTGTGGCACACTAAAATTAGCCACCACCACAAATTCAGATTCAAACATCGGTTCAACGTGCAGATCCTGAAGCTGCATATCACCATCCAGCGTGCCGATCGCAAAATCGAGGCGCCCGTCGCGCAATGCGGGCAGGAAGGATGACAACTGCGCTTCAAACATGGACACCTGAGCGGTCGGGAACAGTTCCTTAAATGTTTTCATCATCTCAGGCAAAAACGTGAAGCCTAAATGAGTGAAGCTGACCGATAAGGCGGCTTCGTTCAACCATACGTCAGGCATCTGCGGCGCTGGGGTTGTCGTGTGTCGCAGACTGTATCCCATTTTGTATCGCAACAAAAGTCCTGAGACCCTACTCGCCGTCAGCCGTATCGAAGGTCCTGCTATAGGGGCAGTACTTTGATTTGGTGACGTAGGTGAAAGTGTAAATGCTGTTGGAATATATACACAAGGTTTGCCCGTTCGCCGTGGTTGTCTGCTCGGGGTTGCTTATAGTTATGCGTCCGGCGCTGGCGCTAAACGACGACAAGCAACCGCAGAGTATCAGTACATAACCTTTCATTTTCTCGTCCTTTTCTGGAGTGAACTTCGCTCTTTTTTTCCGTCATGCTGTTGGGTGCATAGCGGGCTACGTATGAACATTATTGATCTACAAAAACGATCGATAATATAATTTCAATCGATGAAATCGATCACTAATTTTAACGGTCAAGTCTGCATACAGGAAGAAGCATGAAAAAAATTATTGGGTTGTCTCTGGCGTTCTGCACTTTCTCATCCGTAGCTGGTGATGCTGCCTTAGGCGAAATCCAGCCATATCCTGATTACCTGTCTGCCTATGTCAAAACGCTTGTTACAGCCAGTTGTGACCAGGTACTTTCAGATGATGGGAAAGAACTCCATTGATAGAGCCATCAAGTCCATCAGCGCTAGCGCCACCAAAGGAATGACTATCGACACAGAAAGCTACAATGCCATTTATGACTCTATTGTCTTTAGGGCTGAGATGGGGGATAAGCTAAAAAGAGCCAAGAAACAGAAAATGATTCTGGCTACAAAAGACAAAATTGGGATAGATAGTTGTGGTGGTGTTGGTGCCTATATATTGATACAAAAGGATTTTAGCAAGCTGATATTTGACGGACTAATGCCTTCAGCACGATCTCAAGTTGCCGATGGTAAACCTAAAGTGCCAGCTTCTGATGAGGGCATTTACCGTACAACAGCAAAAGCTCTGGCAGAACTGTACAGCGCTAATGAAGTTGCAGCGGATGACAAGATTGGTGGTCGTAAGGTGGAAATGACCGGAACTGTTCAGGACATAACAAAAAATTTCGCGAATGATGTCGTTCTTAAACTTGAAAGTGGTAATCGCTTCATGCCTGTCAGCCTGAGTATGGCTGATTCAGAGATGGCGCAGGCGTCGAAACTGAAAAAGGGGCAGAAGATCACCGTGACTTGCGAAAAGATGCAGCTATTCATCAGTGCGCCGTCTGGCGGCAACTGTACGTTTAATTAGTTGTATTAACCTGACACAGCAATGGCACAGATCTAAACCTAATCTGACAGGCAGCTCAGTGCCAGAAGCGAACCGGGACGTTAGAATAATTTACCTGACGAGCCGCAGTCCTCTTGAGACAATTTTTTTGAATTCTTCACATTCGGAATGCTCAGTCTTCGTACAACATGCAACGTGTTTCAGTCCCCGGCTTAACAACTGGAGTTTGCGAATAGTGCCGTCGATCTCCTTTGCTCGTTGAAGAAGCTGAACGCGGTCTAATGCGAGTTTGTTTTCTGGACTAAACATCTTCGCTATTTCATTAAGAGAAAACCCAGCAGCCTGCCCAAGCGCGATTAATTGCAGTTTATTGATCACGTTTTCATTGTACTGCCTTCTGAGGCCATTACGGCCAACAGGTTTGATTAGCTCTTTCTTTTCGTAATATCGCAACGCTGACGGGGTAACCCCGGTAAGGTCAGCGATTTCCCTGATATCCAGTTCTTTCATTGTTGACTTAAACCTCACTTTAAGTTGCACACTGATTATTATGTCATTTAAAAGAAGGAGTACACATTGGATATCATCATTTTTTTCAAAACCGTCATAACGGGCATTGGAGCAACACTGGTCATGGATTCGTGGTCGTTATGTCAAAAGCTCATTTTAAAAATTCCACCATTAGATTATGCGCTGGTAGGTCGCTGGATTTTATGGCTTCCACAAGGAAAATTCAGGCATCACACCATTCTTTCAGCGTCACAGATACGAGGGGAGAATCTTACTGGATGGGTATTCCATTATCTGACCGGGATACTTTTTGCGGTTATCCCACTTTTGCTTAGCGGAAGGGGCTGGCTCCATGACCCGTCTCTCTTCATGGGCATGTTAACAGGTTTGTTAACTTTGATTGCTCCTTTCTTAATTTTGCAACCCGCGTTTGGCTTTGGTATCGCTGCCTCCCGTACACCTCGCCCATGGTTGGGGCGTCTTTTAAGCCTGATTACGCACCTTGCGTATGGTATCGGGTTATATGGCATTACTGCTGTTATGGCGTCATTATCATAGCGCCATTGAGCAGTTCAAGTGTCAGGACACCTCAGGCTCCATCCTGGACGATTTTACAAGAGAAATGAACATGGAGAGGCGGGAAGATATTAATCTTGCTCTACTGGCTGAATCACAGCCCAGAGACATGCGAAAAAAGCCACCTGAAGGTAGTCGGAAATGAAGGCAGTAGCGGTTGCCACGCTTTAGGATATTCGGGATGGAACAGCCGTTGGTGTGCCTCGTCTGTATCACAGTCTGTGTCACATTTTCACCTATTAAGGCCTGAGACACACCAACGTATTGTTTTTGAATGAGTGAAGCTGACCGATAAGCCGCTTTCTTTTGAGCATAGTGTCGTGGACAGTCATTCATCTTCGACCTACAAAAGCAAAAACCCCGCCTCAATGCTGAGACGGGGTTTCCTTAATGAGTGAAGCTGACCGATAAGCCGGGTTCTGTCGTGGACAGTCATTCATCTAGGCCAGCAATCGCTCACTGGCTCAAGCAGCCTACCCGGGTTCAGTACGGGCCGTACCATGTGAACCCCTATTTGGCCTTGCTCCGGGTGGAGTTTACCGTGCCACGGACTGTTACCAGCCGCGCGGTGCGCTCTTACCGCACCCTTTCACCCTTACCTGATCCCACTTGCGTGGGCCATCGGCGGTTTGCTCTCTGTTGCACTGGTCGTGGGTTTCCCCCCCAGGCGTTACCTGGCACCCTGCCCTATGGAGCCCGGACTTTCCTCCCCTGCGCCCGTCTCCCCGAAAGGACGACGACGCAGCGGCGACTGTCTGGTCAGCTTCGGCGCGCAGTATAGAGGGTTCGCAGGGCTTTGTCACCCTTGGGCCCGCAGTTGGTTAATCGCAAGCCGTATCGCCCTGCTTTCGCATAAAAGCCTCGATTTCAGCCAGTGTCGATGTGCCTTCCATCGGGCCACGCTGGGATATCGCCAGAGAGCCGCTGGCATTGGCCCATCTCAACGCATCCTGCGGGGCATAACCCGCGAGGAAAAGCGAAACAAAAGTCGCGCCAAAACAATCCCCCGCCCCCGTTGGGTCCACAACCGTAACCGGATAGCCCGCCGCATGATGCTCTTCTTTTTCGCTGTAGTAGCTTGCGCCACGCACGCCCCGTTTAACCACGACCTGCCCCACCCCACGGCGAAGCAGTTTATCAATCAGCTTTTGCTCGTGATGCCCGGCGTTCAGGCCGAAATAATCAAGCTCGCCGTCACTGGGCAGAAAAATATCCGTGTAGTCGAGGATGTACTCGAAAGCCTGCGACATCTCCGGAATGTTCAGCATTTCTTTGCGAATATTAGGATCAAACGATACGGTGCCGCCGCGCGACTTTATATTCTCAATGGCTTTGCGCATGGCATCGACCATCCTGAACGAGAACAGTGACGAGCCCATAATGTGGAAATGATTGCAGGTGTTTAGCAGCGCCTCATCAATATGATCGGCGGTCAGCTGCCCGCAGGCGCTGTTAGGCATATTGAAGATGAAATCCCGTTGCGCCTGGCTGCGATAGCTGACAAACGCACTGCCTGTCGTCGCTTTGCTCAGCACCGAAATACCCTTCACGTTGACGCCGTCGTTGGCGAGCCGGGCGATATTCATTTCCCCGAATGCATCGTTGCCTACGCAACTGAACAAAATGGAGCCGAAACCAAGTTGCGCAACCTGATCGGCAAAAATAGCGGGCGCACCGCTAGGATACGGCCCCCAAAACTCCCCGGGACGGGAAAAACCCTGGTTAGCTTCTTTTGCCAGAAATTCGACCAGCAGTTCGCCAATCGTGCAAATGGTGACGTTCATCTCCACTCCTTCACTTTGCGCCAGGCAAAGCAGGGTTAATCCAGGTCAAACACTCGTTGTTGGTGTAGCTGTTGGTCATACCCGCAGCCTGCAGATGAGTGTGATATTCGGCCGCAACCACCTGCGGCGTGACAACCCCCGCGAGTTGCTGTAAATGCCCTACGGCAAAGCGCATTTCGCCATAAATCGGGCGCTGAGGGATGGCAGCTATCACATGAGAGCCATTCTCTGCGGCCTCTGCCAGCAACTCTGCCTGAGACTCGCTTCTTACGCTCAGGGTGCCGTCTTCCGCAATATGGTCGATCGCCATCAACACTCGATCCAACGGGTGGTGACGCAGCGCTTTTAAGGCTGGCGCACCTTCCGTCGTGTTACCGGAAGCGGATAACACCCCGCCCAGCAGCACCGTTTCCCCGGTCAGAAACTCTTTTGCAAAAGCGACGTGGTGCAAATCGTTGAGCAGAAGGCAGCACTCTCCGCGATCGGCCAGAAACGGGATCACCTTGCGCAGTATCGGGCCTTCGCCCAGAAACAGCGTCTCACTTCCTACGATTAAGGCGGCAAGCTGGCGGGCAATTTCATTTTCCAGCGCTTTATCCAGGGAAGCAGACGGCTTCTCCTGCGCGGAGGCGGTGAGCGCGCCCTGCTGGGCGGTGTAAATCGCCCCCCCAAAGGAACGCTTCAAATACCCCTGCTGTTCCAGATAGTTAAGATCGTTGCGAATCGTAACCCCGGAGACCGCGAGCATCTCAGCCAAATCGTCGACTTTAATTTCACCGTTCTTACGAACGATCTCCGCGATGTCTAAACGCCTCTTTAGCAGGCTGGTTGATGGTTTTGCCACAATAAGGACCCTTTTACCTAATGGTCGCGAGCGTAAAAATAACTTTCATTTTGAAATTTCAGCGCGCCCCTGTCAAACCGCCTTCTACCTCTGTGCGCTCGATAGATAAAAATCGTCTTTAATCAGAATGTTATTTCCTTATCCTGACAAACTGTACGTTTAAAAATGAAACCTATCAAGATGTTTTAACTTTCAAACACAAAGTTCTTTCGTTGTTATGTGCTGACGATCACAGCTTGATCCCGAAATGATCATTAAATTACTTTCAAAATGAAGACCATTATTTGGTTTTAATTTTAACTTTGAAAGTTAAGGAGTCAAAAATGTACATCATCTCCAGTAAGAACATGCTGCTGAAAGCCCAGAAAGGCGGCTACGCCGTGCCCGCGTTCAATATTCACAATCTGGAAACGATGCAGGTTGTCGTAGAAACGGCGGCAGAAATGCGTTCGCCGCTTATTCTTGCTGGCACGCCAGGCACCTACAGCTATGCGGGAACCGGTAACGTCGTCGCTATCGCACGCGATCTTGCAAAACAGTGGGATCTTCCGCTGGCGGTGCATCTGGATCACCACGAAGTGCTCGACGACATTCGTCAGAAGGTCCAGGCCGGCATTCGCTCGGTGATGATCGACGGTTCACATGCGCCTTTTGAAGAGAACGTCGAGTTAGTGAGACAAGTTGTGGAACTCAGCCACCGCTACGATGCCAGCGTTGAAGCCGAACTGGGCCGGCTTGGCGGTGTGGAAGACGATCTGGTCGTCGATGAGAAAGATGCGCTGTATACCCATCCGGAACAGGCACGGGAGTTTGTTCTGCGCACCGGAATTGATTCGCTGGCCGTCGCTATCGGCACCGCACACGGTTTGTATCACCACGATCCAAAGCTGGATTTTGAACGCCTTGCCGCGATTCGTGAACGCGTCAATGTTCCTCTGGTGCTACACGGTGCATCCGGGCTGCCTGAATCCGATATTCGTAGGGCTATTTCCCTTGGCGTGTGCAAAGTGAACGTCGCCACCGAGCTAAAAATCGCCTTCTCCGACGCACTGAAACACTATCTGCAGGATAATCCTAAGGCCAACGATCCTCGTCATTACATGCCGCCAGCGAAGGCCGCCATGAAGGAAGTTGTGCAGAAGGTTATCCATGTCTGTGGATGTGAAGGACAGCTTTAAGCCCCGCAGGGAAGGAGTGAAGTCGTGATCTACACACTGACATTAAACACCGCTGTGGATATGAATATTTTCAGCGCCCCGCTGCAGCCTGGAAAAGTGAATCGCACCCAGCACACGGAGTATTGCCCGAACGGAAAAGGGGTGAATGTCTCGTTGGTTCTGAACCACTTCGACACCCCGAGCCATATTTTTGGGATCTTTGGCGGCTTCACCGGGCGTTACATCGTGGAGGAAATTCGTAAGCGCAGGATTGGCATCACCCCGACATGGGTTGCAGACCCTACCCGCATCAACGTGTTCATCCACGATGGGCAGCAGGAGTACAAGCTGGTTAATCCAGGCACATGGATTGATGACGAGAGTAAACAGAAGATTTTGCATCATCTCCAGAGCGTGCAGGCTGGCGACCATTTAGTTATCAGCGGCAGTTTGCCCCCCGGGCTTGAGAGCCTTTTTTACACTGAAATTTTGGCTCTTTGTTCGCAAAAAGGCTGCGAAGTCATTCTGGATATTAGCCACGCTTCGCTTCGCCAACTGCTGGAGTTTCAGCCCCTGTTGATCAAACCCAATGAGGATGAGCTGTTTGAGATTTTCGGTCTTCAGGCAGACACGCCAGAGCAAATTAAAACGGCCGTGGCCACTTTGCATCAGCTTGGTGCCCGCCATGTTTTGCTGACGCTTGGCGCAAGGGGAATGGTCTTTTCTGATGGCACAACGCGGTGGTTTTGTGCCGCCCCCGACATTCAGCTTGTCAGTTCCGCCTGTGCCGGTGACGCCGCTCTGGCTGCGTTTCTCAGCGTCTGGCTCGCGGGGGGCAAGGTGAATGATGCTTTAACGCTCGCCAGCGCCACGGGGGCAGATGTTGCTGCCTCGGCGGGGCTTGGTCAATTCAATCGATTAGAACAACTACGCACACAGACTCAGGTAGTCACATTATAAAGGTCCGATTATGAAAAAAATCCTCGCAGTGACCGGATGCCCTACCGGTATCGCGCACACCTTTATGGCTGAAGAAGCCCTGAAGAGCGCCGCGAAAAAGCTCAATGTAGAGATAAAAGTCGAAACCAACGGCGCGTCCGGGGTGGAGAATGTCATCACCCAGGATGATTTGGCTGATATTTTTGGCGTGATCATTGCGGCAGATAAAGACGTTAATGCTGATCGCTTTAACGGCTTGCCGGTGCTTGAAGTTCCGGTGAAAGAGGCCATTCATCATCCGGCCGATCTTATCAATAAGGTCATGGCCGGTCAGGCACCTGTTCGCCATGGCAACCACAAGCAGGACACCAGCACCGAGACTGACGCTCGCCCTTCTTTTGGCCGCCAGGTGTACAAACATCTGATGAGCGGCGTATCCAACATGCTGCCTTTCGTGGTGGCAGGCGGCATCCTGATTGCTCTCTCCTTCCTGTGGGGGATTTTCTCAGCGGATCCAAATTCGCCGCAGTACAACGTGATTGCCGCCACGCTGATGAAAGTTGGGCAACAGGCTTTCTCCATTATGGTGCCGGTCTTTACCGCCTATATTGCCTATTCCATTTCAGGGCGGCCAGGAATGGTGGCCGGGTTTGTCGGCGGGCTGCTGGCAAACGCAACCGGCGCTGGGTTCCTCGGGGGGATCATCGCAGGTTTTGCCGCGGGTTACTTCATGCTGCTGGTTCGCAATATGCTGGATGGCTTGCCGCGCCAGTATGAAGGCCTTAAGTCAATCTTCATTATGCCGCTTCTCGGTGTGCTGGTGATTGGCGTGCTGATGACACTGCTCGGCCAGCCAGTCGCGGCGATAAACAATGCCATGATGAGCTGGCTATCTTCCCTGCAGCAGGCCAACCCTATTCTTCTTGGCATCGTTGTGGGAGCCATGTGTTCCTTTGACTTTGGCGGCCCGGTGAATAAAGCGGCCTATGTCACCGGCACGCTTTTACTTGGACAGGGTAACTACTTCTTCATGGCTGGCGTCTCTGCTGCCTGCATTACCCCGCCGCTGGTTATCGCTCTCGCCACGACCTTCTTCCCGAAAGGCTTCAGCGAAGAAGAACGTGCCGCGGGGATAGTGAACTACATCCTCGGCTGCACTCACATTACTGAAGGCGCCATTCCCTTCGCGGCGAAAGATCCCCTGCGAGTGATCCCGATGATGATGATCGCCTCTTCTGTTTCAGCCGTTCTGAGCTACAGCCTGCATATCCAGGTGCCAGCCCCACATGGCGGTTTCTTGATCCTGCCACTGGTGAGTAAACCGTTGGCGTGGGTGCTGTGTATTCTGACAGGTTCAGCCTGTGGAGCGGTGATGCTGGGCGTCTGGCGTCTATGGCAGAAGCGCAGCCAGGCCCGAATCGAACTGGCCGGAGCCGTAAAATAAGGGGCAGACGATGAAGCTAACTCAGGATGATATTCAGTTTAACCGCGAGATTGACACCAAAGCAGAAGCACTTTACGCCGTAGCGGCGGCGCTGGAACAGGCCGGCCTGGCGCGCAGCAGCTATCTCAAAGGCATGGAGGAGCGTGAGGCCCAAATAAGCACCTTCCTCGGCAATGGGATTGCCATTCCTCATGGCACGACGCAAAGCCGCGATGCCGTACTGAAAACCGGCGTCAGCGTACTGGTTTGCCCGCAGGGTGTGGACTGGGGGGAAGGGCAAACCGCGCGGCTGATTGTGGGTATTGCCGCGCAGGACAATGAGCATCTGTCGATTCTGCGCCAGCTAACGCATGCGTTAGGCGATGACAATGTTCCCGCCGCGCTGGCACGTGCCACTTCGACTCAGGAAGTGCTGGATGTGCTGTCAGGCGATTATCACCATGCGGCCACGGAAGAGCAGGCCCGCCCGGATTTCGATGAGGAAGCAACGTTTACCCTTCGCAATCCTCATGGGCTGCACGCCCGACCAGGTGCCGTGTTAGTGAAAACAGTGAAGCAATGGCAGGCTGACATTCGCGTTGAAAATCTGGACACTCACTCCGCTATCGTTGATGCCCGCAATCTGATGCGAGTGGTCTCTCTGGGCGCTAAGCAGGGCCACCGATTGCATTTCATGGTGAAAGGCAAAGAAGCGCGAGCGGCCCTGGAGGCGATTGGCGAAGCGTTCGAGTGCGGGCTTGGCGAAATGGCCGCCCAGCCTCAGCGTATCGACGCTTCCCACACCGCCAGCAAACGTTCCTGGTTCTCCCGGTTGTTCAACTGATTGCCTTCCATTTACTGCCTTCGCCCCGCGGATTGCCGGGGCGATTTTTTTATCTGCCGGGTTCAGGACCGGCAAAAAATAATCAGACAAAACGATGATAGTGTTCACACAATCGAATGTTTTTTATTATGTCTGTCGCTTTTCGCTTTCTGGCGATTTTTATGACCTAACTCAATCAATCTATTGCGTTTACACTCCCTGCTTTCGAACATAAGGCTTTCGATTTGAATCAACAGAAACACACCGAAAGTCGAAGGTGTTTTAAAGCGATAATGGGCGAATTTTCACTCGATTGACTTTCCTCATCCCGACAATGATTATCCAGATGCGCCTGTAATTTACCTCATCCACCTTCAGAACCGAGGGAAGTTATGTATTCTTTTAAAAATAACACCACGCTTGTCGCCGGATTCGTTGCCTGTTTATTTTCCATGCCGGTCATCGTCAATGCCACAGAGGCTCCTGTGACGATTCGCTACACTTTATGGGATCGCAACCAGCTCCCTGGTGAACAGCAATTAATTAATGAGTTTGAAAAAGAAAACCCAAGCATTAAAATTGAAGCTGAACTCACCCCTTACGATCAGTATTTTATTAAATTAAGTTCAGCAGTCGGCGGAAATGTTGCACCCGATGTATTCTGGATGAATATGCCGAACTTCCAGCAATATGTAAAAAACGGTATGCTCGAATCGTTGAGCCCTTATTTAAAAACATCAGGTGCGCCACAGCTTGATGATTTTGTCAAAAGCGCCGTTAACGCCTACCAGTATCAATCGGCACAGTATGCCATTCCACGTGATATTGATGCCATCGCCGTCTGGTATAACAAATCCCTTTTCGATAAAGCAGGTGTGTCTTATCCAGAAAAAGGCTGGAGCTGGGATACGCTTAAGCAAAAAAGCGAGCAACTTCGCAAAGGACTGGATAAGCAATCCTACCCACTGGCAATGGAGCTAAGCAGTGGTCAGGACAGCTATTTTAACCTGCTGTTGCAAGCAGGCGATGACATTGTGTTGCCGGGAGGAAAAACCGATGTCGCCAACGGCAAGGCTGTTGGGGTTTACCGCCAGGTACAGGAAATGTTGAAGGAGGGATTAATCCAGCCACCGGGGGAGACAGAAGCCGCCGATGCCTTCCAGTCTGACAAAGTCGCCATGGTGTATGCCGGCTCCTGGTGGGCGTTGCCTTTCTCACAAAATGAGCTGATTAAAGATCATATTGGCGTCGTCCCGATGCCGAAAATGGCACGTGAAGCGGGCGTTTCTCACAGCCTGGCCTTCGCAATGTCATCAAAAAGCGCACACAAAGACGCGGCGTGGAAATTCATCGCCTTTATGAGCTCGGAGCATGCTCAACAGACTCTGGCGAATGGAAAAGTGGTGATTCCTGCCAACCAAAAAGTGGCGAAAGACTGGGCTGTCGCCTTTAAACCACTGGATGTTTCCGCCTACGTTGATTCGCTGACGTTCTCACACAAATATCCAACAGCGGGATCAAACACAGCGAAGTGGAGCAGTATCTTTAATGATGGCCTGAAAAAAGTGTGGATGGGGGCAGACCCACAAACTGTCATGCCAGGCGTCGCCCAACGCATGGAACGGGAAATGAAAAAATAATCTCCGTGGGGAGTTCTGCTCCCCTTTATTGAATAGATCCCCCCGCTGTGCTGGAGTAAATATGAGTTATTCAGACGACACTAGCCGCTCACTATTTCCTGCGCCTCAGGTAAAGAAAAAACCCATGAGTCGAATGGAAAAAGAAGAGCGTTTCTGGGGATGGGTGATGATCCTGCCACTCATTGCCGGATTGACCGTCTTCTATTTTATTCCGTTTATTCAAAACGTATTTTATAGTTTTACCGATCTCGGTGAATTTCAGATCTGGAATACCATTAGCCTTGATAACTATATTAATTTATGGACCGATAGTGAGTTTCTTTCTGCGGTCGGCAATACGTTAATTTATGTTGCTATCTGTGTTCCGCTAATTACCTTTTTTTCCTTGCTGCTGGCCATTGGCCTGAATCAGGCTATTCGCGGTCAGTGGTTATTTCGCACCCTGTTATTTTTACCCGCGGTCACCATGCCAGCTGCAATTGCGATGGTCTGGCAGTGGCTGATGAATCGAAATTTCGGCCTGCTGAACCAACTTCTGGGATTCTTTAACTTACCTGCCGTTGGCTGGTTATCTGATCCGGATGTCGTCCGTCTTAGCGCTTCCGTCGTCATTATTTGGTCTGCCATCGCCCTAAAAATGATCATCCTTCTTGCCGGGTTGCAAGGGATACCAAAACACATCTACGAGGCAGCCTCTCTCGATGGCATTGGCAAACTGCGCTGCTTTTGGTCAATAACATTGCCTCTGATGATCCCTACGTTGTTTTTCGTTTTGGTGATTGCATTCATCGAAACGCTGCAAATTTTCGACGTGGTGTATCTGCTCTTTGGCAGTGCCTCAATGGTTGACGATCAGACCATGACCATTGCCTATCTCTTTTATAAATATGCCTTTATCTATCACGAGAAAGGGTATGCCTCAGCCATCGCGGTGGTGATT
This sequence comes from Pantoea sp. sgz302252, assembly GCF_047713085.1. Lineage (NCBI taxonomy): Bacteria > Pseudomonadati > Pseudomonadota > Gammaproteobacteria > Enterobacterales > Erwiniaceae > Pantoea > Pantoea sp. sgz302252. The sequence continues at coordinate 26,740 of NZ_JBLFJW010000034.1, read as the reverse complement.
TTCCTGCTGACGATGATCCTGACGCTGCTGCAAATCTGGATTGGCAAACGGCTGAAGGCGCACCAGGGGTGACACTATGTTTATGAGCAAACGCGAAAAATGGATGATCTACGGCTTAATGATCCTCGCCACATTGTTAACGATTGTGCCGTTCATCTGGATGATCATTACGTCGTTAAAAACGCAGGCCGAGAGTATTGCCGTTCCGCCCGTCGTTTTACCAGAGCATCCTGGATTTCAGGCTTACGGCAAAGTCCTGCACGAAATGCCCTTTCTTAGTTTCTATTTCAACTCGATCATTTCTACGCTGCTTATCGTGGTGCTTCAGACACTCATTGCAGCCATGGCGGCGTATGGCTTTTCACGCCTGCGTTTTAAGGGGCGTGATGCCATCTTTATGATCTGCATTTCCATTCTGATGGTGCCGGGGCAAATCTTCCTGATCCCGCAGTTTTTAACTATCGAGAAATTTGGATTACTTAACTCAATTCCCGGTCTGGTGTTACCTGGTTTATTCAGCATCTACAGCGCATTCCTGCTGCGTCAGTTTTTTATGTCGGTGCCCAAAGAACTTGAGGAAGCGGCGATTATGGATGGGTATACCCCTCTGACCATCTTCTTCAAAATCATGTTACCGCTGATTAAACCCGGCATTATCGCCTGCGTGATAATCAATGGCTTGTGGAGCTGGAATAACCTGATGTGGCCGCTCATCGTGAACACCTCGATGAGCAAGATGACGCTGCCCGTCGGTCTGGCCTCGCTCTCTGGTCGTTCAGGCGTGGAGTATCCGATGCTGATGGCAGGTGCCTTACTCGCCATTATTCCCATGCTTTTGCTTTATATCTTCTTCCAACGCTACTTCATCCGCGGGATCGCCGGTGCCGGAATTAAAGGGTAAGAGGTTTTTATGTCAGCGATAAAATTTACGTCTGTGAGCAAAGTTTATCCCAACGGGTTTCGGGCTATTCAGGGAATTAACCTCGACATCCAGGACGGTGAATTTATGGTCTTCGTCGGCCCTTCCGGATGCGCGAAATCCACGCTGCTTCGAATGGTTGCCGGGCTTGAAGATATCACCGACGGGCACATCACCATTGGTGAACGCCACGTCAATGATTTGCTGCCCAAAGAGCGCGGTGTCGCCATGGTTTTCCAGAATTACGCACTCTATCCCCACATGACAATTTATAAAAATATGGCCTTTAGCCTGCTCGGGAAAATGAATGACAAAGAAATCGACAGGCGAGTAAGAGAAGCCGCACATAAGCTGGAAATCGAGAATCTGCTTAACAAAAAACCCGGCCAACTCTCCGGCGGACAGTGCCAACGAGTGGCTGTGGGTCGCGCGATCGTTCGCAAGCCAGAGGTTTTTTTATTCGATGAACCGCTTTCAAACCTCGATGCCAAATTGCGTGTCTCAATGCGCGTACGTCTGACTGAGTTGCATCGACAGCTACGTGATGAGGGTGTTAGCGCCACCATGATTTATGTCACACACGATCAGATTGAGGCCATGACCATGGGCGACCGCATCTGTGTGCTCAACAATGGTCAGATCATGCAAGTCGACACCCCGGGGAAAATCTACCACCAGCCGAAGAACAAGTTTGTCGCCGGGTTTATTGGTAATCCGGCCATGAATCTTCACCTTGTGTCGCTGGTTAACCACCACAGCGGCATCACATTCGGAGCCCAAACTTCACTGTCTTTGCCACCTGTGTTGCTTTCGCAACTGGAAGACTACCGTGATGATCAGGTCTGGTTTGGCATTCGCCCAGAGGCGATTTCGCTCGCCCGCGAGGGCGATCCTGAAGCTCAATCAGTCCGAATCGCTAATGTTGAACGCATGGGCAATGAAGATTTGTTGCATTTCGATATCGGCGAACTGCGCATGATTTTACGCGTGAACGCCACTGTCGACTGGGCTCCTCAACCCGGCGAGCACATTCGCGTCAAATTCAATCTCAATGCCGCTTACCTGTTTGGAAAGGCGGATGAAGAAAATTTGGCCCTTCGTTGATGAATAAATAACAGAGTTAACTCAGCGTGCCCGCAGCCACACTCGCCGATGGGGCGCTATTTGGGAGGTTTTATGTGTGCAAAGAAAGTCACGGTACTGGTCATTGGCGCGGGTGCTCGCGGTGAAATCTATTCCCGCTATGCGTTGGAACATCCAGACAGAATGCAGGTTGTGGCGGTAGCCGAGCCTCGTGACAACTATCGTCAACAGTTTGTCGAGCAGCATCAGATTGCCGGTGACAACGTGTTTACTGACTGGCATGAGGCTGCTTCGCGTCCACGTATGGCCGACGTTGTGCTTATCTGTACGCAGGACTCAATGCACAAAGCCCCTGCGCTTGCTTTTGCTGAACTCGGTTACCACATCCTTCTTGAGAAGCCGCTCGCTCCGACACCGGAAGATTGCGAAGCCATCATCGATGCGGTGAAACGCAATCATGTTCTGCTGGTCGTCGCGCATGTGCTGCGCTATACCCGCTATACCCAAAAGTTGAAATCGTTACTGAATGAAGGTGTTATCGGCGACATCCTCAGCATGCAGCATCTGGAACCGGTTGGTTACTGGCATCAGGCACACTCCTTCGTACGAGGTAACTGGCGGAATGAGGCGCAATCGTCATTTATGCTGCTGCAAAAGTCCTGTCACGATCTCGACTGGATCCGCTACATCATGGGAGATAGCTGCAGTCAGGTCAGTTCCTACGGCAGCCTCAGCCACTTTGTTGCGGAAAATCAGCCAAAAGGGGCTGCCGATCGCTGTCTTGACTGCCAGGTTGAAGCGACCTGCCCCTGGTCCGCCTGCAAAATCTATCTTGGCGACGACCCTAAATGCACCCCGCATTTCCGCCGGGTATTGACCGCAAATCCAACGGAAGAGAACGTTCGCCAGGCCCTTCGTGACGGCCCTTATGGCCGCTGTGTTTACCGCTGCGATAACGATGTCGTCGATCACCAGGTCGTTAATTTCCGCTTTGCTCATCAGCAAACGGTGACTTTCACAATGACGGCCTTCACTAAAATGGAAGATCGCCAGACGCGCCTGTTTGGCACCCGCGGCTACCTTGAGGGCAATGGCAAAACTATCCGTGTGTTCGATTTTCTGACGGACCACGAAACAGTACACACCATTGATGACATTCCGGACGGGACGCAAACGCAGATGGGGGGTCACGGTGGCGGAGACTATTATCTGATGGATAAATTCATTCATGCGGTCATGGCAGGTGACCAGAGCTTGATCCTTTCCGGTCCGGATGAAGCGCTGGAGAGCCATCTGATGGTGTTTGCTGCCGAGCGTTCGCGCAAGGAAAACAGACTGATTGATTTGTAACACCTGAGGAGACGCGGCATGTTTTACGGCATTGATATTGGTGGCACTAAAACGGAAATCGTTGCCTTTGATGACGAAATGCAGATTCGTTGGCGCAAGCGCGTCGCCACACCCGTTCAGGACTACGAGCTTTTTTTGTCCACTTTCTCTTCCCTTATCGATACAGCCGATTGGGCGACAGGTGAAGAAGGAAAAATAGGCATTGGTATGCCTGGACTGATGGACAGGCAAACTGGCGAACTGTTGTCTTCAAACGTCCCGTGCCTGACCGGACGCCGTATCGTCGACGATCTCATCGATAGAGTGAGTCGACCGATTGCGGTGGATAACGATTGCTGCTGCTTCGCACTTTCTGAGGCCCACACTCAACAGGCTCGCCAGTACCCACGCATTTTTGGGGCGATCATTGGCACCGGGCTCGGCGGCGGATTGGTTATCGATGGTCAGCTCTATCGGGGTCGTAATCGCATGGCCTGTGAGTTCGGTCATTTGCCTCTCGCTGCACAATTTTCCCGGCGCTATCAATTGCCTGAGCTTGCCTGCGGTTGCGGTCTGAGTGGCTGCGTGGAGCGCTACCTCTCAGGTCCAGGCTTGCTCGGGTTGCACCGCCACTTTAGCGGTAAAACAGTCACTATGGATGCGTTGTGGGAAGGCTATCAGCAGCAGGAGCCGCAGGCGATGGCCACCATTACGGCGTGGGTGGATATGCTCGGGGGAACACTTGCACAACTGCAGCTGATTCTGGATGTCGACGCCTTCGTGCTGGGGGGCGGTGTTTCAAATGTAGAAGCGATCTACGCCTTACTCCCACAGGCGATGAAACGCTATTTATTCCCAGGTCTGGAGCCCGCCAAAATCTTGCCTGCAGTACACGGTGCCAGCAGCGGCGTTCGCGGAGCAGCCCTGTTGCAAGCAGAGCAATATGCGCTGCAAAGCTAGAGGAACAGGGAAGCCCTTGCTTCCCCTCAGATTGCTGACAAAGAAGGAAAAAGCGTGGTTTTTCCTTCTTTGTGGTGAGCAGCCGAAAATCAATGAATTGATTTTCCTTATTTTTTGTTCGGTCGCTAATGACAAAACTGCACTCGTTAGAGGTTTGTCATCAGTCTCAGGGGAAGCCCTTGCTTCCCCTGTTCTTCTGCTGCATTACTCATCAGCGAGTACCACCTCTACGCCCATTTTGTCCAATGCCTGCCGATAGTGATCCGGGATCCCCGTGTCGGTTATCACCCGATGGATCTCCTCAACCTCGCGAATCATACAGAAGCTCTTACGGCCGAACTTACTGGAATCAGCAACAACCGTTATCTCCTGCGCGACCTGACACATCACCCGATTAAGATGTGCCTCACCCGGGTGCGGCGTGGTGATCCCGGCGTCAAGGCAGAAACCATCTACCCCCAGGAAAAGCTTATCAAAACGGTATTGCCGAAGTTGATGTTCGGCCGACGGCCCATACAGTGAGAAGACACTCTGACGGACATTCCCTCCCAGCAACATCACATCCATACGCTCAAAATTAGCCAACTCCCAGGCGATGTTGAGGGCGTTAGTCATCACCACCAGATCGCGGCGATTTTTGAGATAAGCGGGAATGAGCGTCGTCGTAGAACCTGAATCGAGGATTAGCGTGTCTCCATCTTTAACGAAACTGGCCGCTTTTTCCGCAATCTGCGATTTAACGTCGCGGTTTAACCGATCTTTATCCTGCAGTGGGCGATCAAAGGCAAAATGATGATTCAGCACCGCACCACCGTAAGAACGCATTGCGCAACCTCTCTGCTCCAGATAGCGCAAATCGTTGCGGATCGTCACGCTGGAAACGCCAAAACGGGCACTGAGCGGCTCAACCCGCACACTCCCCTGATCGCACAGCAAATCGATAATCTGCTCGCGACGTTTTACGCTATCTAACATTGCTTACGCTCCATAACAGTTGCAAAAAGCTTCTCTTTTTAGCGTTAAAACGCTTTCGTTATCTTTCGAATATATTACATCAGAAGCCATTTGGTGAATTTGTGAACACACCAGCACCCTGCCTGTTGCGTTTAAACCGTCAACATTCTTTCGGTTTGTACAAACCGAAAGAGCAAAAACGAAAAAATGAAAGAAATAAGGTTAGCATCGGCCACCTCCATTAGGGGTTCGAGCAAGAAGATCGAAAGTCGCAGATAAAAAAACCCGCGTTAAGCGGGTTTGTTGCAGATGTTGAAGGCCATCACATTTTTTACATTTCGTTCACTATTGATTCACCAGCACAACCTCAACGCCGAGTTTGCGCAGCCCTTCCAGATACTCTTCAGGAATGCCCTCATCAACAATGATCATATGGATCCTCGGAGTATCAACTATCTTGTGCAGGCTCGAACGGTTAAATTTGCTGGAGTCTGTCACGACAATGATTCGTTCTGCGACTTCACACATTTTGCGATTGAGACGAGCCTCATCTTCGTTGTGAGTGCTGACACCACGCTCAAGATCAATGGCGTCCACCCCGAGAAACAGCGTATCAAAATGATAATTTTGCAACGACTGCTCTGCCTGATCGCCATAAAACGACTGTGACTGGCGACGAAGATGTCCGCCGGTCATCAACAGCTCAACCCCTTCGGCTTCCAGTAGCGCATTGGCGACGTTCATGCCATTTGTCATAGCAATAACATCAGTATGGTGGCGCATCAGTCGCGCGATCTCGTACGTTGTGGTCCCTGAGTCAAGAATGACCCTTTGACCTGGCTGAATCAGGTCTGCTGCTGCTCGCGCGATACTGCGTTTAAGAGCAATATTGAGCGTGCTTTTATCCTCAACGGAAGGTTCCGTTGAGGGCATATGGCTGTCACAAATCAGTGCTCCACCATAAGCCCGCACCGCAATACCCTGTTTCTCCAGAAACGCCAGGTCATTACGGATAGTGACCGTCGACACATTAAAGTCGGCCGCAAGGTCATTAACCTGCACGCTACCCTGTTGACGCAGCCGCTGGATAATCTGCTCTCGCCTTTCACTGGTACCGGGCACACGCTTATCGGCAGCGATCTCAGCACTTTTCATAAGATGGTCCTTACCTTAATTCTTTCGTTTCATTTCGTTTTATCTATTAACGCCTTTCCTTTAACAGAATGCAAGTCTGAACCGGCGTGTAGATACCGTAATCCCGAGCCACTTGCTTTCGTTGCGTTTCTTTTGTGAAACAGATCGCACGGCCAGAACCTTTCGTTTTATTTTTGGAAACGCTTAATGCAGTATCAATGAAAACAAAACGAAAGATAATTATCCAATTCATCAATAGTGGAGAGGAAAGTGAAACATTTAACTGACCTGGTTGGCCTTCATAAGCAAGGTGCCGGAAATGGAATTTATTCGATCTGTTCCGCACATCCTCAGGTGCTAGAAGCCGCTATCCGCTTCGCACGCGATCACGGCACGCCTTTGCTGATTGAGGCGACCTCAAACCAGGTCGACCAGTTCGGCGGCTATACGGGCATGACCCCAAAAGATTTTCGTCATTTCGTCGTGGGATTAGCGGCAAAACTCGGCTACCCGGAAGAGCAGCTCATACTAGGAGGCGATCATCTGGGGCCAAACCGTTGGCAGACAGCCCCTGCCGAAGAAGCAATGGAACATGCAGAGACGTTGATTCAAAGCTATGTTGCCGCCGGGTTTAAAAAAATACACCTCGACTGCAGTATGTCCTGCGCTGATGACCTCACGCCGCTGACCGATGAGATTGTTGCCGCACGCGCTGCTCGCCTGGCAAAAATCGCTGAAGCAACCAGCTTAGAAACGTTCGGTGTTTGCGATTTGGTGTATGTCATTGGCACCGAAGTACCGGTACCCGGCGGGGCTCATGAAACCCTCAACACACTTGAAGTCACCACGCCACAGGCTGCACAAGCCACGTTGCGAGCGCACTTTAGTGCCTTCGAAGAACAAGGGTTAAGCAATATCTGGTCGCGTATTATCGGCCTGGTTGTCCAACCGGGTGTCGAATTCGATCATACCCATGTCATCGATTATCTTCCGGAAAAAGCTATTGCACTCAGCAGGATGGTTGAAGACTTCGATACCTTAATCTACGAAGCACACTCCACTGACTACCAGACACCGCAAGCACTGAAGCGTTTGGTCCTCGATCACTTTGCCATCTTAAAGGTCGGCCCGGCATTAACCTTCGCCCTGCGTGAAGCCCTCTTTGCGCTGGCGAGTATGGAAGAAGAGCTGGTGCCCGCCCGTGCCTGTTCCAGACTGCGTGAAGTGCTTGAAAACGTTATGCTTGATAAACCCGGTTATTGGCAGAGTCACTACCACGGCGACAGTCATGCCCGCCGTCTCGCTCGCGGATATAGCTACTCAGATCGAGTGCGTTATTACTGGCCGGACAAAGAAATAGATGAAGCATTAGCGCACCTCGTACGCAACCTGGCGGATGAGGAATTGCCTCTTCCGCTTATCAGCCAATATTTGCCCATTCAGTACACGCGTGTGCGAGAAGGCCAACTTGCCGCCACACCGCAAGCCTTAATCATCGACCATATTCAGGATGTGATACGTCAGTATCACGCCGCCTGTCAGGGTAAAAATGAAGGATGACGTTATGCCAAATATTGTCTTAAGCCGTATTGATGAACGTTTAATTCACGGGCAGGTCGGCGTTCAGTGGGTAGGATTTGCTGGCGCCAACCTGGTACTTGTCGCGAATGATGAAGTCGCGGAAGACCCGGTCCAGCAAAATCTGATGGAAATGGTCCTGGCGGAAGGTATCGCCGTACGTTTCTGGTCGCTGCAGAAGGTTATCGACAACATTCACCGCGCGGCCGATCGCCAAAAAATCCTGCTGGTTTGTAAGACACCAGCAGACTTCCTGAAACTGGTCGAAGGCGGCGTTCCCGTTACCCGAATCAATGTCGGCAATATGCACTACGCCGACGGTAAGCAGCAGATTGCCAAAACAGTCTCCATTGATGCTGGTGATATTGCGGCATTCCGCGCCCTGAAAAACGCGGGTGTTTCCTGCTTTGTCCAGGGCGTGCCAACAGAACCCGCTCAGGATCTGTTTAAACTTCTCTGAAGGAGATAGCGATGGAAATCAGTTTGTTGCAGGCAGCCGCACTGGGCATTCTCGCCTTTATCGCGGGCCTGGATATGTTTAACGGCCTGACCCATATGCACCGCCCGGTGGTACTGGGTCCGCTAGTCGGCCTGATTCTGGGCGATCTGCACACCGGTATTCTCACCGGGGGAACCCTGGAACTGGTCTGGATGGGTCTGGCCCCACTGGCCGGCGCTCAGCCACCTAACGTGATCATCGGCACCATTGTCGGTACGGCATTTGCTATCACCACTGGCGTGAAGCCAAATGTTGCCGTCGGTGTGGCCGTTCCGTTTGCCGTGGCGGTACAAATGGGCATTACCTTCCTGTTCTCAGTCATGTCAGGTGTGATGTCGCGCTGCGACCGTATGGCGGCTAACGCGGATACTAACGGCATTGAACGGGTGAACTATCTCGCATTGTTAGCCCTTGGGACGTTCTATTTTCTCTGCGCCTTCCTGCCAATCTACTTCGGCGCGGAACATGCGAAAACGGCCATCGACGTACTGCCAGCACGGCTGATTGATGGTCTGGGCGTAGCAGGTGGCATCATGCCAGCCATCGGCTTTGCCGTGCTGCTGAAAATCATGATGAAAAACGTCTACATCCCTTATTTCATTATTGGATTCGTGGCCGCAGCCTGGCTGAAGCTCCCGGTATTGGCTATTGCCGCCGCAGCGTTAGCCATGGCGCTCATCGATCTGCTCCGTAAAGATCCGCAACCCGCGGCTAATCAGGCTCCGCAAAAAGAGGAATTCGAAGATGGCATCTAATCAAACAACACTGCCACCGGCCGCAGAGGGCGAGCAGACACGCCTCACCGGCGTTAACGAAAACATCTATGAGGATCAGCAGCTCGGCGCGGAGCTCACCAAAAAAGATATCAACCGTGTCGCGTGGCGTTCCATGCTGTTGCAGGCCTCGTTTAACTATGAACGTATGCAGGCTTCCGGCTGGCTTTACGGTCTGCTGCCCGCGCTAAAAAAGATCCACACCAACAAACGCGATCTGGCCCGAGCGATGAAGGGCCATATGGGATTCTTCAATACTCATCCCTTCCTCGTCACGTTTGTCATCGGCATCATCCTGGCGATGGAACGTTCCAAGCAGGACGTCAATAGCATTCAGAGTACAAAAATCGCGGTGGGTGCACCACTGGGTGGTATTGGTGATGCCATGTTCTGGCTAACGCTACTGCCCATTTGCGGTGGCATTGGTGCAAGCCTCGCCCTGCAAGGTTCTGTTCTGGGTGCCGTGGTTTTTCTGGTCATGTTTAACGTGGTGCATCTGGGCCTGCGTTTTGGTCTGGCTCACTATGCTTATCGGATGGGGGTATCAGCCATTCCACTCATCAAGGCTAACACCCAAAAAGTCGGCCATGCTGCATCCATCGTAGGGATGACGGTCATTGGCGCGCTGGTCGCAACCTACGTACGACTCGCGACCACGCTTGAAATTACCGCTGGTGACGCCGTCGTTAAGCTGCAAAGCGATGTTATCGACAAACTCATGCCAGCCTTTTTGCCGTTAGTCTACACCCTGACCATGTACTGGTTGGTTCGCCGTGGCTGGAGTCCGCTGCGTCTGATCGGCCTGACGGTCGTATTGGGTATTGTCGGTAAATTCGCACATTTCCTGTGATCGTAAGGGGACAGAATGTTAGGCATTATTCTTACTGGCCACGGCGGATTCGCCAGTGGCCTGACGCAAGCCATGAAACAGATCCTTGGCGAACAGCCAAAGTTTATCGCCGTCGATTTTCCAGAAAGTTCCACCACTGCATTGCTGACCACGCAACTGACAGAGGCCATGCAGACCTTGACTGGATGTGAGGAAATCGTGTTTCTGACAGACCTGCTTGGCGGGACACCATTCCGCGTTGCATCCACGCTGGCTATGCAAACGCCAGGCTGCGAAGTGATCACCGGAACCAATCTGCAATTGCTTTTAGAAATGGCCCTGGAGCGCGATGGTCTTAGCGGAGAGGCGTTTCGCCTGCAGGCGCTGGAGTGTGGGCATCGCGGTCTGACTTCTCTGGTAGATGAACTGGCCCGGGATCGTGAACAAAACTGTGAGGTGGGTGAAGGTATATGACTCAGGTGCTACGTGCCCATCGTTTGCTGACGGAACAGGGCTGGCTTGAGGACCACCAGCTTCGCATAGAAAACGGGCTGATTCATGCCATTGAGCCTGTGCCGTCAGGCGTCGTCAGGCGTGATGCAGAATTACTCTGCCCTGCGCTGATCGATACCCACGTTCACGGCGGTGCAGGTGTCGATGTCATGGATGACGACCCGGACGCGCTGGATAAGCTGGCAATACATAAAGCTCGCGAAGGTGTGGGTGCCTGGCTGCCGACGACCGTCACCGCCTCACTCGAAGAGATCAAAGCAGCACTGGGACGCATCGCTGCTCGCTATGAAAACGGCGGGCCCGGCGCGGAAGTGCTGGGCAGCTACCTGGAAGGCCCCTGGTTCACACCCCAAAACAAAGGGGCACATCCCCCTGAACTGTTTCGTGAACTGTCGCTGCCGGAACTGGATTCGCTGATTGAAGTCTCGCGGCAAACATTACGGGTAGTGGCACTGGCCCCAGAAAAAACCGATGCACTGGCAGCGATACGCCATTTGAAATCCCGAAAGGTACGAGTGATGCTCGGGCATAGCGCCGCAAGCTGGGCACAGACGACCGCCGCACTGGATGCTGGCGCTGACGGGTTGGTGCATTGCTTCAACGGCATGACAGGTCTTCATCATCGTGAGCCTGGCATGGTTGGTGCAGGGTTAACCGACTCTCGTGCCTGGCTGGAGCTGATTGCTGATGGTCACCACGTACATCCAGCAGTGATGAAGTTATGCTGTCAGTGCGCGGGCGACAGAACCCTGCTCATCACTGATGCTATGCGTGCCGCCGGCATGCCAGATGGACGCTATGACATTTGCGGTTACGGCGTAGAGATGCGCGAAGGCGTTGTACGAACCGCCAGTGGCGGTTTGGCTGGCAGTACATTGTCAATGGATTCCGCTGTTCGTCATATGGTGAAGCTGGCCGGTTGCTCGGTGGAGGAAGCCATTCATATGGCGTCCCTGCATCCGGCAAAAATGCTGGGCATTGATGAAACATTAGGTTCGATTGCCCCAGGCAAACGTGCCAGCCTCATCGCGCTTGATCACGATCTTCATCTGCAGCAAATCTGGATCAACGGCCAGGCATTCCCCCTTTAACCTTTCCTGATCCTTCAGCATGCCGTTTTATTCCTTTCTTTTCCTTTTCATCTCATACGACATACAACATTTCCCTTTTTCTTTCTGGCTCACGCTTTTCGTTTTATTTCCATTATCACATTGACCTTTCGCTTTCTTTTTAATAGAGTCCAGTTAACGACTGATATCGGCAAAGAGAAACAAAACGAAAGAAAGTAAACACAACTGCTTTCTGTAGTGAGTATATTGCAAAAGGATAACGTTATGAGTGAAACCTTGACCGCGTGCCCTACCGGAACAAAAACCTGGACTGAGAAAGAGATACGTCAGCAACCTGATTGCTGGAGAGCATCACTGAGAAACATTGAACAGCAGCGTGCCAAACTCGATGCATTCCTTTCGCCCCTGCTGGCAGATTCTGCGCTGAAGATCGTACTGACAGGCGCAGGCACATCGGCATTTATTGGCGATATTATTGCGCCGTGGCTCTCCCGCCACACCGGGAAAAACGTTGTCTCCGTACCAACCACCGACCTGGTCACCAATCCAACCGACTACCTGCACGAGACACAGCCTACTCTGCTTATCTCGTTTGCTCGCTCTGGGAATAGCCCGGAAAGCGTTGCGGCCGTTGAGCTAGCAACGCAATGCGTCAAACAATGCCACCACCTGATCATCACTTGCAACGAAGCCGGAGCGCTGTATCAAAACGCCGTTAACGACGATCGTGCATGGCCGCTTTTGATGCCTGCACAAACCCATGATCGCGGCTTTGCAATGACCAGCAGCATTTCGACCATGATGGCCAGCTGTCTTGCCGTGTTCGCACCGCAGGTGATTAACAGTCACAGCTTTGAAGATGTCGCCCGTCGTTGTGAGGAAATCATCGCCTCTCAAGGCGACTTTAGTGATGGTGTGTTTGGCAATGAGGCCTGGCAACGAGTGGTTTACCTGGGCAGTGGTGGGCTGCAAGGTGCGGCGCGTGAGTGCTCTCTTAAAGTGCTGGAATTAACCGCCGGAAAACTGGCTGCATTTTATGATTCAGCTACCGGGTTCCGTCATGGTCCAAAATCCCTCGTCAATGACAAAACGCTGGTGGTGGTGTTTATCTCTTCGCATCCTTATACACGCCAGTACGATCTCGATCTTCTGGCTGAACTGCGCCGCGATAAACAGGCGATGCGCATTGTCGCAATCTCCGCCGTCGCAGACGAAGAAGTCACCTCCGGGCCTCACATTATTCTGCCTGCCGCACGCTCTTTTATCGACGTTGAACAGGCTTTCTGCTTCCTGATGTATGCACAAATTTTTGCTCTGACCGAATCGCTCAAAGCAGGAATCTCCCCTGACTCCCCTTCCACCAGCGGCACTGTCAACCGAGTGGTACAAGGCGTCGTGATTCACCCCTGGACGCCAGAGGAGGCATAACATGGGCATTATCTCCACTAAATATTTACTGCTTGATGCGCAGAAACACGGCTACGCCGTCCCGGCGTTTAACATCCATAACGCCGAAACAATCCAGGCGATCCTCGAGGTCTGCAAAGAGATGCAATCCCCGGTGATCCTTGCGGGGACGCCGGGCACTTACAAGCACATCGCTTTTGAGGAAATTTATGCGCTGTGCCGCGCCTATTCCGAAACCTACACCATGCCGCTGGCCCTACACCTTGATCATCATGAATCCCTGGAAGATATCCGTCGCAAAGTCAATGCAGGTGTACGCAGCGCGATGATCGATGGTAGCCATTTCCCGTTTGAGCAGAACGTGAAACTGGTGAAATCCGTCGTCGACTTCTGCCACCAAAACGACTGTAGCGTAGAAGCGGAGCTAGGTCGCCTCGGCGGAATGGAAGACGACATGAGCGTGGATGCTGAAAGCGCTTTTTTAACAGACCCCCAGGAAGCCCGTCGTTTTGTTGAGCTGACCGGTGTCGACAGCCTGGCTGTTGCTATTGGCACTGCGCATGGGCTTTACCCTCACCGCCCAAAAATTGATTTCCAGCGTCTGGAAGACATTCGTGAAGTGGTCTCCGTTCCACTGGTCCTTCATGGCGCAAGCGATGTGCCGGATGAGTACGTCCGCCGCACCATCGAACTTGGCGTCTGCAAAGTGAACGTTGCCACAGAGTTGAAAATCGCTTTCGCCGGCGCGGTAAAAACCTGGTTCCTGGACAATCCAGACGGCAACGACCCGCGCTACTACATGCGTGTCGGCATGGATGCAATGAAAGAAGTCGTGCGTAGCAAAATTCGTGTTTGCGGCTCAATGAACAGACTTGTAGCAGAAGCGAGTTGCGTATCGTAACGCACTTTTATGTGGCCTGCCCCCCACCTCAGGCCACCCGTTATCTCAGGCAGGAGTGGACCGTATGACCGCACCCAATATTTTATTAACGCGGATAGATAATCGACTGGTACATGGTCAGGTCGGCGTGACCTGGACTTCAACCCTCGGCGCCAATCTGTTGATTGTTGTCGATGACGATGTCGCAAAAGATGACATTCAGCAGAAGCTGATGGGGATCACCGCCGACACTTACGGCTTTGGTATCCGCTTTTTCTCTATCGAAAAGACCATCAGCATCATCGCGAAAGCCGCACCGCACCAGAAAATTTTCATCATCTGCCGTACCCCTGCCATTGTGCGAAAACTGGCAGAAGGTGGCGTGCCTCTCAAGGACGTCAATGTGGGCAATATGCATTTTTCTGAGGGCAAAAAGCAGATCAGTAGCAAAGTCTATGTCGATGAAAACGATCTGAACGATCTACGCACGCTTAAAAAGAGTGGTATCAATGTCTTTATTCAGGATGTCCCAGGGGATGCAAAGGAGAGCATTCCTGAGTAACTGACAGTCTTCATTAAATACACGCACGAGGCGAAGTATGCATGAAATAACACTTATTCAGGGTCTGTCTCTGGCGGCGCTTGTCTTTTTCTTAGGGATAGACTTCTGGCTGGAAGCCCTTTTTCTGTTCAGACCGATTATCGTTTGTACCCTAACGGGTGCCATACTCGGCGATATTCATATTGGTTTAATTACTGGTGGGCTTACTGAACTTGCCTTTGCTGGCCTAACCCCGGCAGGTGGCGTCCAGCCACCGAATCCCATCATGGCGGGCTTAATGACAACCGTCATCGCATGGTCAACGGGCGTGGATGCCAAAACCGCCATCGGTTTAGGGTTACCTTTCAGTCTGTTGATGCAATACGTCATTCTCTTTTTCTACTCCGCATTCTCTTTGTTTATGAGTAAGGCGGACAAATTTGCTAAAGAGACCAACACCGCAGGATTTGCGCGCCTGAACTGGACGACAATGCTCATTGTTGCTCTGGCTTATGCCGTTATTGCATTCCTCTGTACCTATCTCGCTCAGGGCGCAATGCAGGCTTTGGTTAAAGCCATGCCCGGCTGGCTGACGCATGGTTTCGAGGTCGCAGGCGGGATCCTTCCGGCCGTAGGTTTTGGTCTTCTGCTACGTGTCATGTTCAAAGCGCAGTACATCCCTTACCTGATCGCAGGTTTCCTGTTTGTTTGCTACATCCAGGTCAACAATCTTCTGCCTGTCGCGGTATTAGGCGCAGGTTTCGCGGTTTATGAATTCTTCAATGCCAAAGCAAAAATGGCGGCCCAGCCACCGGTGGAAACACGTAAAAACGCAGAAGAGGATTACAGCAATGGGATCTGAAATCAGTAAAAAAGACATTACCCGGCTGGGGTTTCGCTCGTCATTATTGCAAGCCAGCTTCAACTACGAGCGTATGCAGGCGGGCGGCTTTACCTGGGCGATGCTGCCAATACTCAAAAAAATCTACAAGAATGATAAGCCGGGCCTCAGTGCTGCCATGAAAGACAGCCTGGAATTTATTAACACCCACCCTAATCTTGTCGGCTTTTTGATGGGTTTATTAATCTCAATGGAAGAGAAAGGGGAAGATCGCAGTACCATTAAAGGCTTGAAAGTGGCCTTATTCGGCCCGATCGCTGGTATTGGCGATGCGATATTTTGGTTTACGTTGTTGCCTATCATGGCGGGTATCTGCTCATCATTTGCCAGCCAAGGAAATTTACTGGGTCCGATATTATTCTTCGCTGTCTACCTTGCTATCTTCTTCTTGCGCGTAGGCTGGACACATGTGGGCTATTCGGTTGGCGTGAAGGCCATCGATAAGGTCAGGGAAAACTCGCAGATGATTGCCCGCTCGGCAACCATTCTCGGGATCACCGTGATTGGCGGTTTGATAGCTTCTTACGTCCACATCAACGTCGTGACAACGTTCGCTATTGATGCCACACACAGCGTGGCGCTTCAGCAGGACTTCTTCGACAAGGTGTTCCCTAATATTCTGCCAATGGGCTACACCTTGCTGATGTATTACCTGCTTCGGGCGAAGAAAACTCACCCCGTCCTGTTGATTGCAGTGACATTTGTCCTTGCGATTGCAGGTTCAGCCATGGGGATTTTGTAAGTGACTTGCCTCCATCACAAACAGTAAAGCGAACTCAGCCCGGTGACGTAATCTTTGCCGGGCTTAAGCAATTACACGCCAAAATCCGCCTTTTGTCGGCCCTATGCGTTGCAGCTTTCCTTTCTGCTGTAACGCTCTTAGCTGCCTTTCGATTGTTCTGCCGGAAACGCTGGTCTCCTCAGCAATCACCTTTGCTGTCGCTTGTGGATTTTTCGCCACACAGCGTATGACAGCTTCTTCCAGTTCAGTCAGAGGCTCGGCAGTTTCTTCCGACATTTCTTCCGACATTTCTTCCGACATTTCTTCCGACATTTCTTCCGACAGCAGTGTCGGAACGCTCAGCCCTTCACGCAAGGCTTCAATCATGTTTTCCAGCATGAACTCCACAAACGGCGTGCAATCGCTGGCTTTATCGCACTGCCCCAAAATCTTGTAATAGCGTGTTTGCTGAAAATGGATAAGCGTCTCAATGGGCAGCCAGGCGAGCTCGCTTCGCCACTTGCTCAAAATCACGGTCTGCCACAAGCGCCCCATCCGCCCATTTCCATCAAGGAAGGGGTGGATAAATTCAAATTCATAGTGAAAAACAGCACTGGCAATCAGGGGATGAATGTCTGTGTTTTTGATCCAGTGAAGAAGGTCGTCAATCAGACGGGGAACCTGCGAGGCAGGAGGTGCCATGTGAACGAGTTTTTTACCTCGATAAACGCCTACATCCTCATGCCTTAACTGCCCAGGATGGTCAACCAGACCGACCATTAAGATGCGATGCGCATCCAGCAGATCTTTCAAATGGCTCGGTTTCCAGGCGGGCAATTTTTCATAGGCCTGAATCGCGTTGCGGACTTCCTGAATATCTTTTTCAGGGGCTAACACCCGCTTCCCTTCCATCACCGCCGTGACCTGGTCCCGGGTAAGAGAGTTATGTTCTATCGCCAGTGAGGCCTGAATCGTGCGAATTCGGTTTTCTTTACGCAACAGGGGCGACGCCCGCCCCGACTGCGCCGCCCAATGCCCCATCAACTCTCCAATCTCAACAACTTTGTTGAGCATGTCGACAGTCAACGTAAAAGGAGGCTGATAGCGGCTCATAGCATCACTCTCCCTGCTGCTCCAGCGCGTGCTTGTACAGCGCATTTTTCTTCACGCCGTGAATTTCAGCGGCGAGAGCGGCGGCTTTTTTCAGCGGCAGTTCGGTTTGCAACAGGGCAAGCGTGCGCAGGGCTTCAGCGGGCAGCGCGTCGTCGCTTTGCACTTTGAAGCCTTCAATAATCAGCACCATCTCGCCTTTGCGACGGTTTTCATCTTCTTTGACCCACGCCAGCAGCTCGCCG
This sequence comes from Pantoea sp. sgz302252, assembly GCF_047713085.1. Taxonomy (NCBI): domain Bacteria; kingdom Pseudomonadati; phylum Pseudomonadota; class Gammaproteobacteria; order Enterobacterales; family Erwiniaceae; genus Pantoea; species Pantoea sp. sgz302252. The sequence goes on along the minus strand of NZ_JBLFJW010000034.1, from coordinate 9,294 downwards.
ACCGGCGCACCGGTGATGGTTTCCCAGGTTTTGGTGATTTCACGAGCCAGAACCACATAACGGGATTCACCCAGCACGGCGGTAATGTCTTCAAGGCTTTCAATCAGACGGTGAGTTGATTCGTAGAAAATCAGCGTGCGGGGTTCGTTTTCCAGTGCACGAAGGGTGTCTCTGCGGCCTTTGGATTTTGCCGGGAGGAAACCTTCGTAGCAGAAGCGATCCGACGGCAAACCTGCGGCGCTGAGTGCGGCTATCGCGGCACACGGACCAGGAAGTGGCACAACCTGAACGCCCGCTTCACGGCAGGTGCGCACCAGATGGTAACCAGGATCGTTAATCAGCGGCGTTCCGGCATCAGAGACGAGCGCGATGTTCTGCCCCTCTTTCAGCTTCGCCAGAAGTGTTTCAGCCTTTTGCTGCTCGTTATGATCGTGCAGGGCAAATAAACGGGCGCTAATGGCAAAATGTTGCAGCAATAAACCGGTGTGACGAGTGTCCTCGGCGGCTATCAAATCAACAGCTTGCAGCACATCCAGCGCACGTTGAGTGATGTCACCCAAATTGCCGATGGGCGTAGGCACAATGTAAAGCTTGCCTTGAGAATTGTCCGCTGTTTCGCGTTGTTTCATTGTTTAGTCCGTATTGCCGATTTAATATTGAGCATTGAGCTAAAAAAATATCACTGGATACTTATGGTACCGTCAACATTTCTTCGTTCTAAAGCCGCGCGCTGTCTGCCTGTCGTTCTGGCAGCGTTTCTTTTTGCCGGCTGTGGCACCCAGCAAAGTGCCGACCAAAGCACTGCGCACCTCGAAGGGAGCGCGCAGGCGGATTCTGGATATTACCTGCAGCAGATGCAGCAAAGTTCAGATGATAGCAAGACCAACTGGCAATTACTCGCCATTCGTGCACTGCTCAAAGAGGGCAAGAACCAGCAAGCGCTGGAACTGTACGGCCAGCTGCCACAGGATTTAACCGCGACTCAGCGTCAGGAACAATCGCTTCTGGGCGCTGAAATTAAGCTCTCGCAGAAAGACTTTGCCGCTGCGCGTGAGCTATTAGCGAAGATGGATGCCACCAGCTTTGAGAATAACCAGCAAGCTCGCTACTGGCAGGACGTGATTACTGCTCAGCAGGGCCAGCCTTCTCTGACGCTGCTGCGTGCTTTGATTGCTCAGGAGCCACTGCTGGCCTCGCCGCAAGATAAACAGAAAAATATCGATGCCACCTGGCAGGCACTCGCCTCGATGAATAAAGAGCAGGCGAATGCGCTGGTGATCAATGCCGATGAAAACGTGCTGCAAGGCTGGCTTGACCTGCAACGCGTCTGGTTTGATAACCGCAACGATCCGGACATGATGAAAGCCGGTATTCAGGACTGGAAAACCCGCTATCCGCAAAACCCGGGCGCGAAAATGTTGCCTTCGCAGTTAGCGAACGTGCAGAACTTTAAGCCCGCTTCTACCGCGAAAATTGCTCTGCTGCTGCCTTTAAATGGCCAGGCTGCCGTGTTCGGTCGCACTATCCAGCAGGGTTTTGAGGCGGCGAAAAATGGTACTGTCGGTGCCATCAGCGGCAGTGCTGTTCCGGAACAAGCTGCACAGGCGGCCACCGTTCAGGACAATAACGTCGTGAGCCCTTCTCAGGCGGAAGTGAGCGACCTGACTTCAGCTCAGCCTGCGGTAGGCACTCAGGCGAACCCTGTTCAGGCTCCAACGGATGCGCCAGCAGCGACGGTACCTCAGGCGGCCAGCACTCCAGCAGCCGCTCCAGCCTCCGCACCAGCAACAGCACAGCAGGACGCTGCAGTTCCAGCTCAACCAACGCCTGCTGCGGTTCCTGCTGCAACCACACCTGATGCGGCAGCCGCTCCACAGCCTGCAGTTGACGCTGCGTCGGCAAATCCTTCTGCCGAACTGAAAATCTACGACACCACCTCTGCGCCGCTGGATCAGATCCTGAATCAGGCACAGCAGGATGGCGTTTCTCTGGTTGTCGGCCCACTGTTGAAGAACGATGTTGATGCCGTGATTAAGAGCAACACCAGCCTTAATGTGCTGGCGCTGAATCAGCCGGAAAGCGTCGATAACCGCGCCAACATCTGCTATTTCGCACTGTCTCCAGAAGATGAAGCTCGCGATGCCGCGCATCACATTCACGACCAGGGCAAACAGGCTCCGCTGGTGCTTATCCCGCGCAGCGCACTGGGCGATCGTGTGGCTAACGCCTTTGCTCAGGAATGGCAAAAGCTGGGTGGCGGCGTCGTGCTGCAACAGAAATTTGGTTCAGTTAACGAACTGCGCGGCGGTGTGAACGGCGGAGGCGGTATCGCCCTCACCGGCAGCCCAGTCAGCGCTAGCCTGCCACAACAGCAGAGCGTGACCATTGGCGGCCTGACCATTCCGGCTCCGCCGAGCGATGCGCAGATCTCCAGCGGTGGCAAAGTCGATGCAGCTTATATTGTTGCTACGCCGGAAGAAATCGCGTACATCAAACCTATGATTGCCATGCGTAATGGCAGCCAGAACGGTGCCACACTGTATGCCAGCTCCCGCAGCGCTCAGGGCACAGCCGGTCCGGATTTCCGTCTGGAAATGGATGGCCTGCAGTACAGTGAAATCCCGATGCTGGCGGGCAGCAACCCTGCGCTGATGCAGCAAGCTTTGGGCGCTGTCCGTAACGATTATTCACTGGCTCGCTTGTATGCGATGGGTGTTGATGCCTGGACACTGGCGAACCATTTTTCACAGATGCGCCAGGTGCCTGGTTTTGAGCTCAACGGCAATACCGGCGATCTGACCGCTGACCAGGATTGTGTGATCAACAGGAAGTTGTCATGGCTCAAATACCAGCAGGGACAGGTCGTGCCGGCAAACTAAACCGGAAGCAGACTGGTGACGCGTGGGAAACCGAAGCGCGTCGCTGGCTGGAAAGCAAAGGACTGCGTTTCATCGCCGCGAATGTACATGGTCGCGGCGGTGAAATTGACCTCATCATGAAAGATGGTGCGGCAACGGTGTTTGTTGAAGTGCGCTTTCGGACCTCCACACGCTACGGCGGCGCGGCCTCCAGTGTGACACGCAGCAAACAAACCAAATTATTACACACAGCCCGCTTGTGGCTTGCCCGCCACAATGGGAGCTTTGAGACTACGGATTGCCGGTTCGATGTGATAGCCTTCACCGGCAGTCAGATCGAATGGTTTAAAAACGCCTTTGGCGAATAGCGTCACTAAAGAATTAAGGGACATCGTGCTCGACAGAATTAAAGCCTGCTTCACGGAAAGCATCCAGACCCAAATCGCAGCAGCAGAAGCGCTTCCGGACGCCATTTCCCGGGCCGCCATGACGCTGGTGCAGTCCTTACTCAACGGCAACAAAATCCTCTGTTGTGGCAATGGTACATCGGCCGCCAACGCACAGCATTTTGCTGCCTGTATGATTAATCGCTTTGAAACAGAACGCCCTGGTTTGCCTGCAATTGCACTTAATACCGATAATGTGGTCTTAACCGCGATTGCCAACGACAGGCTTCACGATGAAGTTTATGCCAAACAGGTGCGTGCGCTGGGTCATGCCGGTGACGTGCTGCTGGCGATTTCCACCCGCGGGAACAGCCGGGATATCGTGAAGGCCGTCGAAGCGGCAGTGACGCGTGATATGACGATTGTGGCGTTAACCGGGTATGACGGTGGCGAGCTGGCGGGTCTGTTAGGGCCGCAGGACGTTGAAATTCGCATTCCGTCGCACCGGGGCGCTCGCATTCAGGAAATGCATATGCTGACGGTAAACTGCCTGTGCGATCTGATTGATAACACGCTCTTCCCACACCAGGACGATTAAGGAGTACACATGAAGGCACTTTCGCCCCTCGCGGTCCTTATTGCCGCACTGCTGCTTCAGGGATGCGTTGCCGCCGCCGTGGTTGGAACCGCGGCAGTGGGCACCAAAGCGGCCACTGACCCACGCACCGTGGGCACCCAGGTCGATGACAGTACGCTTGAATTGCGAGTGAACAGCGCGCTCAATAAAGATGAGCAACTGAAAAAAGAAGCTCGTGTGAACGTGATGGCCTGGCAAGGCAAAGTTCTGCTGACAGGTCAGGCGCCGTCAACAGATCTGTCGTCCCGCGCGAAACAGATTGCGATGGGCGTGGAGGGCACGACGGAAGTGTTCAACGAAATCCGCCAGGGTGAACCTATCGGGCTGGGCACCGCCTCTTCCGATACATGGATAACCACCAAAGTGCGTTCCCAGCTGCTGGGCAGCGATCAGGTGAAATCCTCTGCGGTGAAAGTCACCACTGAAAACGCGGAAGTGTTCCTGATGGGATCGTTAACCGAACGTGAAGGCAAAGCGGCAGCGGATATCGCCAGCCGCGTCAGCGGGGTGAAACACGTCACCACGGCGTTTACCTTCATCAACTGAGTATCCGCCGGGTGGCGCTAACGCTTACCCGGCCTACCAAAGCCAGTATGCTCGTAGGCCTGATAAGCGCAGCGCCATCAGGCAATTTCCTCTTACAACAACGCCAGCCCGCCGGTAATTACAGCGCCCAGCACCTTCTCGCTCTCCATAGTTACGCCCCAGTAAAATTTTGGTTCACGCCTCAGGCTGTTATCACGGTGCGGGAGTTGGAAGATCGGCCAGTGCCAGACACAGGGCTTGCCCTAGCTTATTTTCATCCGCGAGATCGCCAACAGCGATGGACGATTTTTGTAAGGGTTCCGGCTTATAAATTGCCGATAAACCATAGAAATAGACAACATTATCTATTTCTCTGTAAAATAATATTGCGTCAAACCCGTCCGATATAATGTCGTCCTGATAACTTACGAGAATTTTCCTTAACTTCGCTTTGGCTTTATTGTTGTTGATAGAGTCCTCCAGCAAATCCCCATCGACACCCTGTATTTTTGTTTTCAGGTAATAGACATCAACTGCTGACCGTATTCCTACCATTTTAGTTGCCCCTGGAATTTCGCATGACGGAGCTAACTCATTATCTACACCATAATGTTTCTTAAAATAATTATCTATGTAATTTTTTTCACTAAAGCTTGTTCCCATTGGAGTAACGTACAAAAAAAGACCACCGGGAGAACCTGAAATAGAAAAGGAAGAATATAAAAAACATATTATTATAACAAGGAGATTCACTGATATTTTTTTCATTGCGCCTGTCTTCCGAGATATCTAAACAACGTTATGAATAAACACATTTAATGCATTTACACCTGAGATACAATCACATTAAGTTTCACGATCTGGTTCACTATCAACACCATAATGTGCATAAAAAAAGCGATCTATATCATTTTTAAAAACCATTCCAGTAATCATTGGATGGACATATAAAACAATACCACCAGGCGATCCAGAAAGTGAGAACTTAGAATACACAAATAAGACCATAAAAATAAAATTAAATATAGCCTTGTTTTTCATCGTCCTCCACCTTCATTACTTCCTGATTTAGAGTACACATTAAAAACTGTTTCATTTTCATCATCAACATTCAAAACTTGTAATTCTTTATCATCAGTATAGTATCCTACTGGCAGGTATAACTTATAAAACTGCTGATAGTCGCCACCCCATTCTGCATTCCGTTTCTCAATTGAATATTCTGACAATTTTATTGTCCCTCCACCAAAACCCAGTCCTCCTTGGTTACCACCTAAAGCAGCAACGTTCCCATTTTTTGTTTTCCCATAGACAAAAGTGATATGTCCGCTACCAATATATTGGTCAGTTACTTTGTTGTAATTCCGCATCACCATAATCGCACCGTAAACGGGCTCGCTTATTTCATAAAATCGCGTTTTCTCAATGACAGGAAACTGCGATGATTGGGCATAGCCCAGGGCATGATGGTAGTCTGCGCAGGCCAGGCAATAAGTGACAAAGGAAGCACACCACGGTACTCGACTCAAACTTCCGTGACTGCCTGCCAACACATGATAGTTGTCTCCAATTTCACCTTCACCGGAGCCATGCCATTGCTTCGCCTCTCTGATAGCTATCGCCATCCACGGAGCCTGTTCGCTGCTGTTTCCCACATTAGCCTGAGGATACCCTTTGTCGGATGTTCCTGTAGGGACCTTGTCTTCCCCACTTTCAGCGGCTTTTTTAGTCGCAGCCACGGGTTTGCTGGTGCCGCCAGGCAGTTTTATTTTTTGGCCGATAGAGATTTGATTAGCGTCAGCGATGCCATTTAAATCGACAATTCTTTTTACTGTTGTACGATATTCCCGGGCAATTTTACTCAACGTATCGCCTTTTTCTACAACATATTCTTCCGTTGGTTTGCCACCCTCTTTATGAATTCCTGTTTTCGCAATAAATGTCTGTCCCGTTTTGATCAGTAGCATGCTAACACTGGCAGGGCCAGCAACCGCTGAATAAACTTTTTCTTCTTTCCCCATTGCCCCAGTGGCAAAAATATCAATTGCACTTCGGCCCGGTATATGTGCTAACGGAGGCAGTTTTCCTTCCTCGTTGCTGCACCATTCATAGGTTTTATCATCTACGACTATTTTTATTTTTTCGTTCGCTATGGGTGTGCTCCCATCGGAAACCAGGACATTGGTGGTTGGAACATTTCTTTCCCTCCGCGTATCCTGTTGATTATAATATCCCTCCATAGTCTTGATGGCTTCCATTAGCCTTTCAAGGGTACTGTCATTCATATCTCTGATACAGGTATCTGGCTGGATCCCCGTTCTCATGGTAATAACCTTGGTATACCCGTCAGGATCGTTGCCGTCTTTTTCCGGGGAATATCTTGAAATAACCTCACTGACCGATTTGTCTTTGTAGGTTACTGTCAGTAATAGCTTCAGAGCAGCCCAACCCGTATTGTCGTCAGGAAAAATCATAAAGTTCCCGCTCTTTGTTTTCCCCTCGCCTATTTTCAATGAATTACAAACAGATGTTTTTGAGGGCCTGATATTACCTGGATTAAAAAAGCGCCAACATATTGAGCCACCGCTTCGCAAGTAGTGCGTGCCATCGTCTGCGACAAAATCAACGGTAAGTGAGGACGCATTATATTTAGCACTGACGTTGTTCATAATTTCTTAATCCCCACTTTATTATTACTTTCATTACCCTTTGGATACTGCTTGATATCTCGCATAAAAATAACAATAGCAGTAAAATCATATGCATTATCAGCCAGCATCGCCTCTCCTGTGATCGTCACATGCTGGTTTAAATGCGACATCGCCTTTTTACGCATCGCTGTTGTGGAAGTGAGCGTTGTTACATCTTTATTCCATGCCTTAAACGTATCATCTATATCGGTAACACACTCTAGCGGCTTTTCTAACTCCAGCACTAGGCGGGTGTGGGGTTCCGGAGTATCCTCTGGTCCAGGATAGATTTTCGACACCAGCGTACCTGACAACGTGGTAATATCAGCAACGTTCAGACAGGCTGCACCAACGCCAGTTGCCATTAACAAGCCCCCTACTAAAAACAACCAACGCATGAAACCTCCTTTAATAAATTATTATTCCTCACCGGTGACTCCGACTATTATCTTTGTAATGAATTTATCTGAAAAGAAATCGCCATAGTCAACATTTAGCTTGTCAAACCATGGATCGGGAAACGCTATTTCTTTTCCCAGAGTAGTATCCTGAGCGGAATCGCCTACACTCAGCGGAGTCATATTCCATGCAATCGTGCCGACGATAAGATTTAACTCATCAGGTTTATCAAATTTCAACCTTGGCGTTCTTCCGTCATCTGGAAGAGTTCCCTGAGATAAAATATCGCCGTTTTTATTATGTAAAATATAAGGCTCATTGATCAGATCCTCAGACAACGCGAACCGTAAACTGTATTGGTCTGAGTTATTTTCGTCATCGCTGCCTGGCGTAGGGTTGTTGGCTTCACTGCCCGTATTATTTGCTCCGTCATCATCCTGAGAATGACCTTCCTCCTCCAGCGCCTTCAGCACCGCGGGCTGTACGGTCTGCACCACGCTTCCCGGGCTGCCGCCGCTGTTGAGATTGATTACCGGCGCACTGATGTCCACCCCCGACGGGCTGATTACCACAAACGAACTCCCCACCTTCAGGGTGATTTTGCTGGCGCTGTCCAGCACCATCTCCCCCTGCGCCTTTATGCCCAGCGCACCGCTGATTTTTTGCGCCAGCTCACTGTTCACCTGCAGGCTGTATTTCCCTGCCACCAGGCTGATGTGGTCGCCGCTGGTTTTATGGTGCTGCGTGCCGTCCACGGTCACCTTGCGGTCATTCGCCACATACAGTCCGTCGTTGTGGCTGATGTTCGCCATCCGGTCATGTCTGACGCTGACCGTCTGGTCGTTTTGTACGGCGAGGTCCTGGTCATGCACCACGCTGATTTTCTGGTCATGGCCGATGGTTTCCGTGTGGTCAGCCTTCACATCCGTGCTGCGGTTGTTCAGCACCTCCGTGTCCATATCCTTCTGCGCGTGCAGATAAACCCTTTCCTGCCCGGTGGCGTCTTCAAAGGTCAGTTCGTTAAAGCCGCTGCCTTTATACGTTTTTGAGCGAACAGTCATCTGCGTTTTGGTGAGCGGCAGGTCTCCCGGCGGGCGGTTATCCTCGTGATAAGTCCGGCCCATCACCACCGGCTGGTCCGGGTCGCCGTTGAGGAAATCGACAATCACCTCCTGGCCCACCCGCGGAATGGCGAGATTGCCAAAACCCGCCCCGGCCCACGCCTGCGATACGCGTATCCAGCACGAGCTGTCTTCAGTGCAGCCGTGATAGCGGTCCCAGATGAATTTCACCCGAATGCGGCCGTGCTCGTCGCAGAAAATCTCTTCCCCTTCCGGGCCGGTGACCACCGCGCTCTGCGGGCCATCCACCCGGGGCTTTGCCCGCGGTGGCATGCGCCAGGTCCGGTCTGCGGGAATAACCGAGAACTGGTTGGTCAGCGTGGTGCCGCTGCCCTGGCTGCCGTGCAGGGCCTGCGGCTGGTCGCCGCTCAGCAGGCTGCTCACCACCTGCCACTCCCGGTTCAGGGCCGATGTGGGATGCCCGGTCAGGTTGAACCTCACGCCGGGCCACAGTACCGGAGAATTGCTGGTGCCGGTGGCCGTTTCCGCGTCCGAACGCCAGCCTTCCATCCGGTAGCGGGCAAAATCCGCGCCGTGCTGCTCGTCCTTATAGCGACCCGGATAATCGTAAATTTCATACTGCTGCCACTGGCCGTTGAGGTGTTCGCCTGCCTGGTCATAGCGCCCCGGCCAGCCCGGCACTTTGAAGGTGTAATCCTGCATCTGGACGGAAGAAGG